>NZ_JBYSYW010000075.1:0-500 GCF_058783825.1 Pseudomonas sp. FW305-96 | reverse complement strand
CTGTTGTCCAGGTGCGCGGCGACCAGGTCGAGGTTGCCCTTGGCGCCAAGGATGCCGAGCTGGTTGAGCAGCTCGCTGCCGCTGTAGCGGGCCCCGGCCTGGCCGCTGACCAGGCCCTGGTCGCGGTTGTCGAGGTGGTCGATGGTCAGTGTCAGTGCGCCGTCGGCCTCGATCTTGCCGCCGCGGTTGTCCCAGCGCTGGCCTTGCAGGGTCAGCAGGTCCTTGCCCACCAGGCGGCCACCGCGGTTGTCCAGTTGCCCCGCGTCGATATGGGTGGCGCCCACGCCGTTCACCAGGCCCTTGGCCTGGTTGTCCAGCAGCCCGCTGACCTTGGCGGTGAGCGTGCCGTCGCTGAGCAGCTTGCCTTGCTCGCGGTTGTCGAGGCTGGCGGCGCTCACCTTCAACGCCTTGTCGGCAGCCAGCACCCCTTGGCGATTGTCCACCGCCTGGGCGATGGCCAACTCCAGCGCCCCGCCAGTGACCGTACCCTCACGGTTGTC
>NZ_JBYSYW010000074.1:0-518 GCF_058783825.1 Pseudomonas sp. FW305-96 | reverse complement strand
GGCCTGACCTTCACCCTGACCGATGGCACCAAGGTCACCATTCCGGCAGGCAGCACCAGCGGCACCTTCACCATCACGGCTCCTGACGATGTATTCGTCGGCGGCCAGCCTTCGATCGTCAACAAGATTGAATCCGTTGCCGGTGGCGACAACTTCGAGAAGCTGACCCTCGGCGACAACTCGGTCACCACCACCGTGACCGACGAGCCAGGTACCGGCACTCCAGGCACCGACAACCAGGGCGACAAGGTCACCGTCACCATCGTCGGCAAGGGCGATGTCACCGAAGACCAGCAGCCAGCCTTCACCGTCAAGGTCAGCCAGAAGCTCGACCACGACCTGACTGTCACCCTGTCCAATGGCGACAAGGTGGTGATCCCAGCTGGCCAGACCGAAGCCGAGTACAAGGCCAAGGCCCAGGGCGATGACGTATTCAAGGATGGCGATACCCTGACTGTCGGCATCACCGATGCTGCCGTTGACGGCAAGTCCTTCGAGAACCTGGAACTGGGCGGCAA
>NZ_JBYSYW010000073.1:0-680 GCF_058783825.1 Pseudomonas sp. FW305-96 | reverse complement strand
CTCGGTCAGGACCTGACCGTAACCCTGAGCAACGGCGATAAAGTCGTCATCCCGGCCGGCCAGACTCAGGTCGAGTACAAGGCCACCGCCCAGGGCGATGACGTGTTCAAGGATGGCGACACCCTCACCGTCGGTATCTCCGATGCGTCGGTCACCGGCAAGACCTTCGAGAACCTCGAGCTCGGCGGCAACGCCAGCGTCGAGATCAATGACACCGTCAGCGAAGTGGTCGCGACGCTGTCCGCCGACAAGACCACCGTGTCCGAAGGCGGCCAGGTCACTTACACCGTAACCCTGACCAACGCCCAGGGCCTGTCGGTCACCGGCCACAACGGCCTGACCTTCACCCTGACCGACGGCACCAAGGTCACCGTCCCGGCCGGCAGCGCCACCGGCACCGTGACCATCACCGCCAAGGACGACGTGTTCGTCGGTGGCCAGCCGACCATCAGCAACAAGCTGACCGGCGTCACCGGCGCGGATAACTTCGAAAAACTGACCCTCGGCCAGAACGAAGTGAAAACGTCCGTCACCGACGAGCCAGGCTCGGGTACGCCGGGCACCGGCAATCAGGGCGACAAGGTCTCGGTCACCATCATCGGCAACGGAGCGGTCACCGAAGACCAGCAACCGAGCTTCACCGTCAAGGTCAGCCAGAAGCTCGGTCAGGACCTGACCGT
>NZ_JBYSYW010000072.1:0-733 GCF_058783825.1 Pseudomonas sp. FW305-96 | reverse complement strand
AACCTCGGCAGCGTCGACAACCAGAACGGCGAAATCACCAGCCCGCAAGGCTTCACCTTGGTGGCCGATTCCCTGGACAACCGCCAGGGCAAGCTGCTCAGCGACCAGGCCTTGACGGTGCGCATTGCCCAGGCGCTGGACAACACCAAGGGCCTGGTCTCGGCCAAGGGCCTGGACCTGCATGCCGCCAGCCTCGACAACCGCGAGGGCACCGTCAGCAGCCGCGCCGGCCTGGTGCTGACCGTCGACGGTCGCCTGGACAACCGCCAGGGCACCCTGGTGGGCGACACCGCCCTCAACCTTGTGGCCGCGACGCTGGACAACAGCAAGGGCAAGGTCTCCGGCAAAGGCCAGGGCGAGGTCCAGGCCGACACCCTGCTCAACAACGCCGGTTCGCTGATCAGCCTCGAGCAACTGCGGATCAAGGGCGGTGAGCTGGACAACCGCGAGGCAGGCCTGCTCGGCAGCAATGGCGCGCTGACCCTGGAGGTCGACCGCATCGACAACCGTGGCGGCGAGATCACCGGCAAGGCTGCCGTCGCGGTCACCGGCACCTCGCTGGACAACAGCGACGGCGGCCTGCTGGTCGCCGGCACCGGCATGACCCTGGCGTTGCAATCGCTGCTCAACCGCAACAAGGCGCGCCTCGAGGCCCAGACCGGCCTGACCCTGACCGGCCTGAGCCTGGACAACGACGGTGGCCGCCTGACCAGCCAGCGGGACATGACCCTGA
>NZ_JBYSYW010000071.1:0-921 GCF_058783825.1 Pseudomonas sp. FW305-96 | reverse complement strand
CCAGGACCGCGTGGCCTTTGCCTCCAACCCGGCGTTCGACGCCAGCACGCTGGAAGTCTGGGCGCCGCTGCTCAACGGTGGCGCGGTGGTGGTGATCGACCAGGACCAGGTGCTGTCGCGCCAGGGCCTGCGTGAGGTGCTGCTGGAGCAGGGCGTCACGGTGCTGTGGCTGACTGCCGGGCTGTTCCACCAGTTCGCCGACGACCTGCTGCCGGCGTTCCGTGGTCTGCGCTACCTGATGGTCGGTGGCGACGTGCTGGACCCGGCGGTGATCGCCCGGGTACTGCGTGACGGCGCGCCGCAACACCTGCTCAATGGCTACGGCCCGACCGAGGCCACCACCTTCAGCACCACCCACGAGATCACCGCGGTGGGCGAGGGCAGCATCCCGATCGGCAAACCGATCGGCAACAGCCGCTGCTACGTGCTCGATGCCCGCCAGCAACTGCTGCCGGTGGGGGCGGTGGGCGAGCTGTATATCGCCGGCGACGGCGTGGCCCTGGGTTACCTGGGCCAGCCGGAACTCACGGCCGAACGCTTCCTGCCCGACCCGTTCAATGGCGGCACGATGTACCGCAGTGGCGACCTGGTCAGCTGGCAGGCCGACGGCACCCTGCGTTACCTGGGCCGCGCCGACCAGCAGATCAAGCTGCGTGGCTTCCGTATCGAGCTGGGCGAGATCGAGGCGCGTCTGGGCGAATGCCCGGGTGTGCGTGACGCGGCGGTGATCGTGCGCGAAGACGTGCCGGGAGACAAACGCCTGGTGGCGTACTTCACCGGCGAGGCCCCGGCCATCGGCGAACTGCACGAGCGCCTGCAAGGTGTGCTGCCGGACTACATGCTGCCGTCGGCTTATGTACGTCTGGACGCGTTGCCCCTGACCGCCAACGGCAAGCTCGACCGCCGTGCGCTGCCGCAGCC
>NZ_JBYSYW010000070.1:0-1055 GCF_058783825.1 Pseudomonas sp. FW305-96 | reverse complement strand
AGCGAGCTGCTCAACCAGCTCGGCATCCTTGGCGCCAAGGGCAACCTCGACCTGGTCGCCGCGCACCTGGACAACAGCGGCGGCAGCCTGACCAGCGGCGGCGATCTCGATGGCCAGGTCACGCGCCTGGAGCAGCTGGGCGGCAAGCTGTCCGCCGACGGCAAGCTGACCCTCAAGGGCAGCACACTGGTCAACCGCCAGGGCGCCGTGGTCGGCGCCGGGCAGGGCATGCACCTGACCGTGGATAGCGTCGACAACCGCGGCGGCGAGCTGTCCGCGGCCAAGGCGCTCAGCCTCACCGGGCAGCGTCTGGACAACACCGGCGGCCAGGTCCTGGCCGACACCGACCTGGCGCTGACGGTGGCCGAGGTCATCAACCAGGCCCAGGGCCTGCTGCGCGGCAAGGGCCAACTGACCCTCGACGGCCAGACCCTGGACAACCGCGACGGGCGTGTTTCCGCCGAGCAGGGCGCACGCCTGCGCCTGAGTCAGGCGCTGGACAACGGCAAGGGCCTGCTGACCAGCGAGGGCGACCTCGACATTGCCGCCGCCAGCCTCGACAACAGCGACGCCGAACTGAGCAGCGCCGGCAAACTGACCCTGGCCACCACCGGCAAGGTCGACAACCAGCGTGGCTCGATCACCGCCGACGGCGCCCTCGACCTGCGCAGCGCCAGCCTCGACAACCGCGCCGGCGAGGTCGGCGCCCAGGGGGCCATGGACATCGCCACCGGCACCCTCGACAACCGCGACAGCGGCCATGTGGTCGGCAACGACCGCCTGACCCTCAAGGCCGGCCAGGTCAACAACGCAGGCAGCGACAGCCGCATCGACAGCGATGGCGCCATGCACCTGACCGCCAGCGGTTTCGACCAACAGGCCGGCCGGATGCTGAGCAAGGCCTCGATCACCCTCGACCTGGGCCAGGGCGCGCTGGTCAATCATGGCCTGATCAAGGCCCCGGTGCTGGTGCTGAACAACCTCGGCAGCGTCGACAACCAGAACGGCGAAATCACCAGCCCGCAAGGCTTCACCTTGGTGGCCGATTCCCTGGA
>NZ_JBYSYW010000069.1:0-1081 GCF_058783825.1 Pseudomonas sp. FW305-96 | reverse complement strand
GATGGCGCCGCTGGTGATGGCCAGCGTCTGTTCGCTGATCAGCTTGCCGTCACGGTTGTCCAGCTCGCTGACGTCCAGCTGCAGGGCCTGGGCGGTGGAAATCTCGCCGCCCTGGTTGTCCAGTTTGGCCAGGTTGACCAGGCTCAGCGGCCCGGCGGTGGTGATCAGGCCCGCGCCGTTGTCCAGGTCGGCGCCGCCCAGGTCCAGCGCGAGGCTGCTGCCGAGCAGCTTGCCGGCGTGGTTGTCCAGGCCCTTGCTGGTGAGGGCGAGCGCGTCCTTGGCTTCGATGCGGCCGCCGTCGCGGTTGCTCAGCGTACCGGCATGAATCTCCAGCGACTGGGCGCCGATCAGGCCCTTGAGGTTGTCCAGGCGCTGGCTGACCCGCAGCAGCAGGCGCTGGTCGCTGAGCAGGCGGCCGTTGCCGTTGTCCAGTTGCTCGGCAGCGACGGTGAAGGCCTGGGCGCTGGAAAGCTCGCCGCCCTGGTTGGCCACGGTCTTGAGGTTGTCCAGCTGCAGCGACGGGGCATTGATCAGGCCGCCACGGTTGTCCAGGTGGCCATGGCCCAGGTCGAGTTTTACCGAGGTGTCGCTGAACAGCTTGCCGCCCTGCTGGTCGAGGCCGGTGACCGTGGCGGTGAGTGCTTCGCGGCTGCCCACGCGGCCGCCGTCGCGGTTATCGAGCTGGCCGGCGTGCACGTCGAGGGTGCGGTTGCTGCTGATGCTGCCCTGGCGGCTGTTGTCCAGGTGGCCGGTGCTGAGGGTCAGCTGGCCCTTGCTGGCCAGCGCGCCTTTGTCGGTGTTGTCCAGGCTGGCGCTGGCCAGGGTGATGTCGCTGTCGCTGAGCAGCTCGCCGCCCTGGTTGAGCAGCGCGCCGCCCGTGGTCAGTGTCAGGCGGCCGGCGCTGTCCAGTTTGCCGGTGCTGTTGTCCAGGCTGTGCGCGGTCAGCACCAGCTGGCCCTCGGCGCTGAGCAGGCCGAGGCGGTTGAGGGCCGCGCCGGTCAAGCTCAGGGTCATGTCCCGCTGGCTGGTCAGGCGGCCACCGTCGTTGTCCAGGCTCAGGCCGGTCAGGGTCAGGCCGGTC
>NZ_JBYSYW010000068.1:0-1357 GCF_058783825.1 Pseudomonas sp. FW305-96 | reverse complement strand
AATCTATGGTCACCCCATTTTTTGCAATACTGTTCATAAGATGGAATGGATGGCTTGCTTCAATCTATCCGGCGTCTATTGGGCTCGTATCCCGCGCCACGATGAGCATTCGCGCCTGGCGATCCTAATAAAGTAAGCGGCTTCCACGAGCCAATTGGTCGTTCAGGATCATCGCCAGGCCGATCGGCCGTTTATTTCATCTGTTGTTCAGCTATCGCAAAACCTGATGGTGAAACACGGTGCAGCACTACGGGGTCAGGCGTTCATGGCGTCTGGCTCCGTTTTGTATTGCGTATGCCGAGTGGTAATGGCCCACGCAATGCGTGCCAGTTTGTTGGCCAACGCGCAGGCCACCACATTGGAGTGACGTCGCGCGAGCAGTGAACACACCCAATCGGCCAATGGGCCTTTCTGGTACTTCAAACGCATCAGGTAAACCCGTGCGCACTGCACCAACAAGCGTCGAAGGTTCTTGTCGCCGCGCTTGCTGATCCCCAGCAAAGCTGGCCTACCACCAGTGCTGTACTGGCGGGGCACCAGACCTACAGAGGCAGCAAAGTCCCGGCTACTGCCGTATTGCTGCGCGTCACCCATTTCCACAGCCAGCAGGCTGGCGGTGATCGGCCCGACACACGGGATAGTCAGCAAACGGCTACCTAGATCATCGTCAGCCAGCTGGCTCGCCAGCTCTTCGTCCAACACCTTGATCTGCTCGCTCAGGTAGACGAAATGCTCATGCAGGCGCTGCAGCAGTGCAACGAGACGTACAGGCAGGTCGTGCTCTTCAAGCACTGAAGCGAGGCGTTTGATTACCGCCAGTCCGGTCGGCAGGCTCACACCGAACTCGAGCAGGAACCCATGCATCTGGTTCACCGTCTTGGTTCGGTCGCGGATCAATGACTCACGCATCCGATGAGAAACAGAGAGTGTTTGCTGCTCAGGCGATTTTGGCGTCACAAAGCGCATGGAAGGTCGGGAAGCGGCTTCGCAGATGGCTTGCGCATCAACGAAGTCGTTTTTGTTGCTCTTGACGAAAGGCCTAACGAACTGGGGAGAGATCAGCTTGGCTTCATGCCCCATCGCTTTGATTTCTCGGGCCAGGCAGTGCGAGCCGGCACAGGCCTCCATCACCACCGTGCAAAGAGGATGATTGGCCAGAAACCGCATCATCTGCGGCCTTGAACACTTCTTGCGCGATACCTCTTTGCCGAACTTGTCTTGGGCATGCAGGTGGAAGACATGTTTGCCGATGTCGATGCCGATCAGTGTCACGTTGTTCATGATGACGGTCTCCGAAGAAAAAACACCCTGCGAAAGCGTACGCCTCGCAGGGTGCCGGGGTGACCATCTCATTAAG
>NZ_JBYSYW010000067.1:0-4270 GCF_058783825.1 Pseudomonas sp. FW305-96 | reverse complement strand
GAAAAAGATCGTCCCAGACCCACCGCGTCTAGCCCCCTTCATCGCTATCCGCCCCACCCTCACCCGCGAAGAAGCCATGTCCGCCGCCGTCGAAGTGGCCACCGCCATTTCCGACGTCCTCGACATCTACTTCAAGACCGAGCCCGGCGAAACCCAGGACCGCCTGTTCACCGCCAGCGACTACCTCGGCCAGCTCGCCTGCGCCCTGCTCGAACACAAGCCACAGGTGCAGCCATGAGCCGCGGCCATACCGCAGGCCGCACCACCTGCCTGGACCTGTTCAAGATCGAGCCTGGCGTTACCTTCGAGGATGCCTTCAGCGAGCTGTCGGTGCTGCTCGGCTGCATTCGCCACCTGACCTGCGAGGCGGAAATGGAGGGCGACCTGCTGGCCGGCAGCTCGGCGCGCATCCTCAGCGCCATGGCCAAGGCGCTGATCGATGACATGGAGCTGGGGTTGAACAGAAGCAAATGATCCCCGGGGCTGCTTTGCGGCCCCGGGATCCATCAACACCACCGAACTCCCGCTACAGAACCCGGTCAGTCTTCTAAGCAGGCCATCCACCCCGGCGCGTCTAAGCTCTGTGGGTTGGCCTAACGCCCGCTTCCAAGGAGGAAGAATCATGTTGCTGTTGTGGTTGCTGGTCCTGGTGCTTGGCGCCGCGTATCTCCTGCACCGGCGCCTGGCGCCCCTGCAGATCCTCGCGGCCATCGCCGCCTATACCCTGCTGATGGGCATCTTCAGCACCGCGCCAGGCTGGCTGCTGGCGCTGATCTGGGTGGTGATCGCCGCCAAGGCGGCCTTCTTCGCCCTGCCGGAGCTGCGCCGTAAACTGTTCACCGCGCCGATGTTCAGCTGGTTCCAGCGCACCCTGCCGCCGATGTCGCCCACCGAACGCGAAGCCATCGATGCCGGCACCGTGTGGTGGGACGGCCACCTGTTCAGCGGCCGCCCCGACTGGGACACCCTGCTTGACTACCCCGCGCCCAAGCTCAGCGAGGAAGAACAGGCCTTCATTGACGGTCCCACCGAGCAACTGTGCGCGATGGTCAGCGACTGGCAGATCGGCCAGGACCTCGACCTGCCGCCGCAGGCCTGGGATTTCATCAAGCAGCACGGCTTCTTCGCCCTGATCATCCCCAAGGAATACGGTGGCAAGGGCTTCTCGGCCTACGCCCACTCGCAGGTAGCGATGAAACTGGCCACCCGCAGCGGCGACCTGGCCTCCACGGTGATGGTGCCCAACTCCCTGGGCCCGGCCGAGCTGCTGCTGCACTACGGCACCGAGGCGCAACGCAACCACTACCTGCCGCGCCTGGCCCGCGGCGACGACATCCCCTGCTTCGCCCTCACAGGCCCCCTGGCCGGCTCCGACGCCGGCGCCATGCCCGATACCGGCGTCATCTGTAAAGGCCAGTGGCAAGGCGAGGAAGTCATCGGCCTGCGCCTGAACTGGGAGAAGCGCTACATCACCCTCGGCCCGGTAGCCACCCTGCTGGGCCTGGCCTTCAAGGCCTACGACCCCGAGCACCTGCTGGGTGAGCAGGCCGAGCTGGGCATCAGCCTGGCGTTGATCCCCACCGACCTGCCGGGCGTGGAGATCGGCCAACGCCACCTGCCCCTGGGCGCGGCGTTCATGAACGGGCCCAACAGCGGCAAGGACGTATTCGTGCCGCTGGACTGCCTGATCGGTGGCCAGGAAATGCTCGGCAAGGGCTGGATGATGTTGATGAACTGCCTGTCGGTGGGCCGCTCCATCTCCCTGCCCGCAGTCGGCACCGGCGCGGCCAAGTACACCAGCCTGGTCACCGGCCAGTACGCCCGGGTGCGCGAACAGTTCAACGTGCCGCTGGCCGCCTTCGAGGGCATCCAGGAGTCCCTGGCGCGCATCGGCGGCAACGCCTGGCTGATGGACAGCGCCCGCCTGCTCACCGCCCAGGCCGTGGACCTGGGCGAAAAACCCTCGGTGTTGTCGGCGATCCTCAAGTACCACCTCACCGAGCGCGGCCGCGAATGCATCCAGCACGCCATGGACGTGCACGGCGGCAAGGGCATCATCATGGGCCCGAACAACTACCTGGGCCGCAACTGGCAAGGCGCGCCGATCTTCATCACCGTCGAGGGCGCCAACATTCTCTCGCGCAACCTGATGATCTTTGGCCAGGGCGCCATCCGCTGCCACCCGTTCGTGCTCAGGGAAATGGCCCTGGCGGGGCGCGAGGACCATGACCAGGCGCTCAAAGAATTCGACGACCTGCTGATGCAGCACATCCTGTTCGCCGCCGGCAACGCCGCCAGCACCCTGGTGCTGGGTTTGGGCCTCGGGCATTTCGAGAAGGTCCCGGGCGACGCCCTGAGCCAGGGCTACTTCCGCGCCCTCAACCGCCAGGCGGCGGCCTTCGCTTTGCTGGCCGACCTGTCGATGATGCTGCTGGGCGGTGCGCTCAAGCGCCGCGAACGCCTGAGCGCCCGGCTGGGCGATGTGCTCAGCTACCTGTACCTGTCCAGCGCCGCGCTCAAGCGCTACCACGACCTGGGCTCGCCCGAGCACCTGCGCCCGTTGTTGCGCTGGGCGCTGGAGGAAAACCTGGGCCAGGCGGAAAAGGCGCTCGCCGCGCTGCTCGACAACTTCCCCAACCGCTTCATCGGCTGCGCCCTGCGCGTGCTGGTGTTCCCATTTGGCCGCAGGCATACCGGACCAAGCGATGAGCTGGATGCCGAGGTGGCGGCGCTGATCGGCCGGGGCAAAGGCGACCCGGCGCTGGAAGCAGTGCTGGAGGGCTGCTTCAGGCCTCAGGCCGAAGGCGACCCGGTGGCCGCGCTACAGACGGCCTGTGACCTGCTGGACGATGTGGCCCCGCTGCACAAGGCGCTGCATCAGGCGGTCAAGGAAGGCAAGGTGCAGGCGGCAGCCGGGCAATCGGTGATCGACGCCGCCATCGAAGCGGGTGTGCTGCAGGCGGAGGAAGGCCAGCGCCTGCATCAAGCCGAGCAGGCACGCCGGGTAGTTATCGATGTGGATGCGTTCGACAAGGAAGTGCTATTGCCCGAGGCAGGCAAAGTGCGCTGAGCATTCGCCGACCGCTTCGCGGGGCAAGCCCGCTCCCACAAGGCGTTTAACGTGTGCCTTACGTGGGAGCGGGCTTGCCCCGCGATAGCGCCAGCACAGGCAGTTGCGCTGCCAGCCCGGGCAAAACCGG
The DNA here is from genome assembly GCF_058783825.1 of Pseudomonas sp. FW305-96. Taxonomy (NCBI): domain Bacteria; kingdom Pseudomonadati; phylum Pseudomonadota; class Gammaproteobacteria; order Pseudomonadales; family Pseudomonadaceae; genus Pseudomonas; species Pseudomonas sp. FW305-96. The sequence continues at coordinate 1,070 of NZ_JBYSYW010000067.1, read as the reverse complement.
CGTATACTCCGCCCCCCGTTTCAACCACCGAGGAGCGCCGCCATGGCCAACCCCCACCTGGAATACCACCTGCAACTGCTCCACCACCTGCGCACCATCCTGGCCGCGCTGGGTGAAGCCGAACAGGTTCCGGAGGAAAGCCACGCCCTGTTCCTCGAGCGCTTCGACGAACTGCTCACCCTGCTGCCGCAGGACCCGCTGCAAAGCCAGTACCTGGGCCAGGACCTGATCTGCCAGGTGATCCAGCGCTATCCGCAGATCGCCCACCTGGTGCCGCGTGATTTGTTGTGGTTCTTTGGTGGCGATTGCCTGCACTTCATGCCGGATGAAGAGCTGGAGCTTTACCAGACGCTAGAAGAGCGCCGGTACGAAGCAGAGCAGAGCGGTGAAGCGTTTGATTGGCATCAAGAAAAGCAACTGCTAGCCAAACCTGCTCAGGGTGATATTCACTGATCTGGTATAGATGCATCCCGGCCTGATCTGGGCCGGGAACCCCAATCGCCATAGCAGGGCAAGTGAACTCACTCTGACAAATCACGATCTAGCAAGTCAGGGGAAATACTAGCCTTGTCCCCAAAAAAATGATGCGCCGAAGAAAATAAGAACTCGGCTTCCAGTCGAAGTCGCTCTACCTGCGAAGGGGGGTGCTGCCCTTTACTTTCTTCATAACGCCTCCACGCATCGACCGCCCGTTTACATATCTCCAGCTGGACTTCCAAATCCGTCTTTCCGATCGTCACGGTCATTGCTCCTTCCTTGTTCAAGGGAGAATGGAATGGAATCAGGTGCGCCCAACATTCTCCCCTGACAGAGCAAACTGATGGAGCGAGTACGAACGAACATCGGGCTCGTAACGAGTAGCACCATGCCGTTGTACGCCTCCAGACGACATTAGCCAACTAGTAAAATTGATAGGTATGCCGAGCCAGCTCGCCCCAAAAACCAACCATACGAGCAAAAAAAAACGCCACTTCAAATGAAGTGGCGTTTTCAATTTGGAGCGGGAAACGAGACTCGAACTCGCGACCCCGACCTTGGCAAGGTCGTGCTCTACCAACTGAGCTATTCCC
>NZ_JBYSYW010000066.1:0-2779 GCF_058783825.1 Pseudomonas sp. FW305-96 | reverse complement strand
GCATAAGCTGGTTATCTTGTACTGAATACATAGGTGCAAGAGGCGAACCAGGGGAACTGAAACATCTAAGTACCCTGAGGAAAAGAAATCAACCGAGATTCCCTTAGTAGTGGCGAGCGAACGGGGACCAGCCCTTAAGCTGGTTTGAGATTAGTGGAACGCTCTGGAAAGTGCGGCCATAGTGGGTGATAGCCCCGTACACGAAAATCTCTTGCCAGTGAAATCGAGTAGGACGGAGCACGAGAAACTTTGTCTGAACATGGGGGGACCATCCTCCAAGGCTAAATACTACTGACTGACCGATAGTGAACCAGTACCGTGAGGGAAAGGCGAAAAGAACCCCGGAGAGGGGAGTGAAATAGAACCTGAAACCGTATGCGTACAAGCAGTGGGAGCCTACTTTGTTAGGTGACTGCGTACCTTTTGTATAATGGGTCAGCGACTTATATTCAGTGGCGAGCTTAACCGAATAGGGGAGGCGTAGCGAAAGCGAGTCTTAATAGGGCGCTTTAGTCGCTGGGTATAGACCCGAAACCGGGCGATCTATCCATGGGCAGGTTGAAGGTTAGGTAACACTGACTGGAGGACCGAACCGACTACCGTTGAAAAGTTAGCGGATGACCTGTGGATCGGAGTGAAAGGCTAATCAAGCTCGGAGATAGCTGGTTCTCCTCGAAAGCTATTTAGGTAGCGCCTCATGTATCACTGTAGGGGGTAGAGCACTGTTTCGGCTAGGGGGTCATCCCGACTTACCAAACCGATGCAAACTCCGAATACCTACAAGTGCCGAGCATGGGAGACACACGGCGGGTGCTAACGTCCGTCGTGAAAAGGGAAACAACCCAGACCGTCAGCTAAGGTCCCAAAGTCATGGTTAAGTGGGAAACGATGTGGGAAGGCTTAGACAGCTAGGAGGTTGGCTTAGAAGCAGCCACCCTTTAAAGAAAGCGTAATAGCTCACTAGTCGAGTCGGCCTGCGCGGAAGATGTAACGGGGCTCAAACCATGCACCGAAGCTACGGGTATCACCTTTAGGTGATGCGGTAGAGGAGCGTTCTGTAAGCCTGTGAAGGTGAGTTGAGAAGCTTGCTGGAGGTATCAGAAGTGCGAATGCTGACATGAGTAACGACAATGCGAGTGAAAAACTCGCACGCCGAAAGACCAAGGTTTCCTGCGCAACGTTAATCGACGCAGGGTTAGTCGGTCCCTAAGGCGAGGCTGAAAAGCGTAGTCGATGGAAAACAGGTTAATATTCCTGTACTTCCAGTTATTGCGATGGAGGGACGGAGAAGGCTAGGCCAGCTTGGCGTTGGTTGTCCAAGTTTAAGGTGGTAGGCTGAGATCTTAGGCAAATCCGGGATCTCAAGGCCGAGAGCTGATGACGAGTGCTCATTAGAGCGCGAAGTGGTTGATGCCATGCTTCCAAGAAAAGCTCCTAAGCTTCAGATAACTGGGAACCGTACCCCAAACCGACACAGGTGGTTAGGTAGAGAATACCAAGGCGCTTGAGAGAACTCGGGTGAAGGAACTAGGCAAAATGGCACCGTAACTTCGGGAGAAGGTGCGCCGGTGAGGGTGAAGCACTTGCTGCGTAAGCCCACGCCGGTCGAAGATACCAGGCCGCTGCGACTGTTTATTAAAAACACAGCACTCTGCAAACACGAAAGTGGACGTATAGGGTGTGACGCCTGCCCGGTGCCGGAAGGTTAATTGATGGGGTTAGCGCAAGCGAAGCTCTTGATCGAAGCCCCGGTAAACGGCGGCCGTAACTATAACGGTCCTAAGGTAGCGAAATTCCTTGTCGGGTAAGTTCCGACCTGCACGAATGGCGTAACGATGGCGGCGCTGTCTCCACCCGAGACTCAGTGAAATTGAAATCGCTGTGAAGATGCAGTGTATCCGCGGCTAGACGGAAAGACCCCGTGAACCTTTACTATAGCTTTGCACTGGACTTTGAGCTTGCTTGTGTAGGATAGGTGGGAGGCTTTGAAGTGGGGACGCCAGTTCTCATGGAGCCATCCTTGAAATACCACCCTGGCAACCTTGAGGTTCTAACTCAGGTCCGTTATCCGGATCGAGGACAGTGTATGGTGGGTAGTTTGACTGGGGCGGTCTCCTCCCAAAGAGTAACGGAGGAGTACGAAGGTGCGCTCAGACCGGTCGGAAATCGGTCGTAGAGTATAAAGGCAAAAGCGCGCTTGACTGCGAGACACACACGTCGAGCAGGTACGAAAGTAGGTCTTAGTGATCCGGTGGTTCTGTATGGAAGGGCCATCGCTCAACGGATAAAAGGTACTCCGGGGATAACAGGCTGATACCGCCCAAGAGTTCATATCGACGGCGGTGTTTGGCACCTCGATGTCGGCTCATCACATCCTGGGGCTGAAGCCGGTCCCAAGGGTATGGCTGTTCGCCATTTAAAGTGGTACGCGAGCTGGGTTTAGAACGTCGTGAGACAGTTCGGTCCCTATCTGCCGTGGACGTTTGAGATTTGAGAGGGGCTGCTCCTAGTACGAGAGGACCGGAGTGGACGAACCTCTGGTGTTCCGGTTGTCACGCCAGTGGCATTGCCGGGTAGCTATGTTCGGAAGAGATAACCGCTGAAAGCATCTAAGCGGGAAACTTGCCTCAAGATGAGATCTCACTGGAGCCTTGAGCTCCCTGAAGGGCCGTCGAAGACTACGACGTTGATAGGTTGGGTGTGTAAGCGCTGTGAGGCGTTGAGCTAACCAATACTAATTGCCCGTGAGGCTTGACCATATAACACCCAAGCAATTTGC
>NZ_JBYSYW010000065.1:0-7199 GCF_058783825.1 Pseudomonas sp. FW305-96 | reverse complement strand
TACTCGACCTGAGTCTGGCCGGCCGGGATGACGACTTTATCGCCGTTGCTCAGGGTTACGGTCAGGTCCTGACCGAGTTTCTGGCTGACCTTGACGGTGAAGCTTGGCTGCTGGTCTTCGGTTACAGCACCGTTGCCAACGATGGTCACCGAAACCTTGTCGCCTTCGTTGCCAGTGCCCGGAGTGCCAGTGCCTGGCTCATCGGTGACGGTCGTGGTGAGGGTGTCCTTGCCGAGCGTGAGCTTCTCGAAGTTGTCCGCGCCGCTGACGCTTTCGAGCTTGTTGACGATCGAAGGCTGACCGCCAACGAACACGTCGTCCGGCGCATTGATGGTGATGGTGCCGGTAGCGCTGCCCGCAGGTACGGTGACCTTGGTGCCGTCGGTCAGGGTGAAGGTCAGGCCGTTATGACCGGTAACCGACAGCCCCTGGGCATTGGTCAGGGTCACGGTGTAGGTGACCTGGCCGCCTTCGCTGACAGTGGTCTTGTCGGCAGAGAGGGTTGCGACCACCTCGCTGATGGTGTCGTTGATCTGTACGGTGGCATTGCCGCCGAGCTCCAGGTTCTCGAAGGTATGCCCCGGGACGCTGGCGTCGTCGATGCCGACGGTCAGCGAATCGCCATCCTTGAAGACGTCATCGCCCTGGGCGGTGGCCTTGTACTCGGTCTGGGTCTGGCCCGCTGGGATCACCACCTTGTCACCATTGCTCAGGGTGACGGTCAGGTCGTAACCGAGCTTCTGGCTGACCTTGACGGTGAAGCTGGGCTGCTGGTCTTCGGTTACAGCGCCGTTGCCGACGATGGTGACGGAGACCTTGTCGCCTTCGTTGCCAGTGCCCGGGGTGCCGGTGCCTGGCTCGTCGGTGACCGCGGTCTGTACTTCGCCCTGGCCCAGGGTTAGTTTCTCGAAGTTGTCAGCACCGCTGACCGTTGTCAGCTTGTTGCTGATGGTCGCCTGGCCGCCGACGAAGACATCATCAGGGGCGGTGATGATGGCAGTGCCGGTGGCGCTACCCGCCGGGACGGTGACCTTGGTACCGTCGCTCAGGGTGAAGGTCAGGCCGTTGTGGCCGGTGACCGACAGGCCCTGGGCATTGGTCAGGGTCACGGTGTAGGTGATCTGGCCGCCTTCGGTCACGGTGGTCTTGTCGGCGGTCAGGGTCGCGACAACTTCGCTGACGGTGTCGTTGATCTCGACGCTGGCGTTGCCGCCGAGCTCAAGGTTTTCGAAGGTCTTGCCGGTGACCGACGCATCGGAAATGCCCACGGTCAGGGTGTCGCCGTCCTTGAAGACGTCATCGCCCTGGGCGGTGGCCTTGTACTCGACCTGGGTCTGGCCGGCCGGGATCACTACCTTGTCGCCGTTGGACAAGGTCACGGTCAGGTCCTGACCGAGCTTCTGGCTGACCTTGACGGTGAACGACGGCTGCTGGTCTTCGGTGACCGCACCGTTGCCAACGATGGTGACGGAAACCTTGTCGCCTTCGTTGCCCGTGCCCGGAGTGCCAGTGCCTGGCTCATCGGTGACGGTTGTGGTGAGGGTGTCCTTGCCGAGCGTCAGCTTCTCGAAGTTGTCCGCGCCGCTGACGCTTTCGAGCTTGTTGACGATCGAAGGCTGACCGCCGACGAACACGTCATCCGGTGCGGTAATGGTGAAGGTACCGCTGGCGCTGCCGGCTGGAACGGTGACTTTGGTGCCATCGGTCAGGGTAAAGGTCAGGCCATTGTGGCCATTGACCGGCAGGCCCTGGGCGTTGGTCAGGGTCACGGTGTAGGTGACTTGGCCACCTTCGCTGACGGTAGTCTTGTCGGCGGTCAGGGTCGCGACGACTTCGCTGATGGTGTCGTTGATCTCGACGCTGGCATTGCCACCCAGCTCCAGGTTCTCGAAGGATTTGCCGTCAACGGCGGCATCGGTGATACCAACGGTCAGGGTATCGCCGTCTTTGAAGACGTCATCGCCCTGGGCGGTGGCCTTGTACTCGACCTGGGTCTGGCCGGCCGGGATGATGACTTTATCGCCGTTGCTCAGGGTTACGGTCAGGTCCTGACCGAGTTTCTGGCTGACCTTGACGGTGAAGCTTGGCTGCTGGTCTTCGGTGACCGCGCCGTTGCCAACGATGGTCACGGAAACCTTGTCGCCTTCGTTGTCAGTGCCCGGAGTGCCAGTACCTGGCTCATCGGTGACGGTCGTGGTGAGGGTGTCCTTGCCGAGCGTCAGCTTCTCGAAGTTGTCCGCACCGGTCACGCCTTCCAGCTTGTTGACGATCGAAGGCTGACCGCCGACAAACACGTCGTCCGGCGCATTGATGGTGATGGTGCCGGTGGCGCTGCCCGCTGGCACGGTGACCTTGGTGCCGTCGGTCAGGGTGAAGGTCAGGCCATTGTGGCCGGTGACCGACAGGCCCTGGGCGTTGGTCAGGGTGACGGTGTAGGTGATTGGGCCGCCTTCGCTGACGGTAGTCTTGTCGGCGGTCAGGGTCGCGACGACTTCGCTGACTGTATCGGTAATCTGCACGGTGGCATCGCCACCCAACTGCAGGTTCTCGAAGGTCTTGCCATCAACGACTGCATCAGTGATGCCGACGGTCAGCGAACTGCCATCCTTGAAGACGTCATCACCCTGGGCATCCGCCTTGTACTCGACCTGGGTCTGGCCAGCCGGAATCACCACCTTGGCACCATTGCTCAGGGTGACGGTGAGATCCTGGTCCAGCTTCTGGTTGACCTTGACGGTAAAGGACGGCTGCAGGTCTTCGGTGACATCGCCGTTGCTGACGATGGTGACAGATACGTTGTTGCCGGTATCCGGATCATCAGTGACGGTAGTGGTGAGTGTCTCCTTGCCGAGCGTCAGCTTCTCGAAGTTGTCCGCGCCGCTGACACCTTCGAGCTTGTTCACGATCGAGGGCTGGCCGCCGACGAATACGTCGCTCGGGGCGGTGATGGTGAAGGTACCGCTGGCGCTGCCGGCCGGAACGGTGACCTTGGTGCCATCGGTCAGGGTGAAGGTCAGGCCGTTATGGCCGGTGACCGACAGGCCCTGGGCATTGGTCAGGGTCACGGTATAGGTGATCTGGCCGCCTTCGGTGACGGTGGTCTTGTCGGCGGTCAGGGTCGCGACGACTTCACTGACGGTGTCGGTGATCTGCACCGAGGCGTTGCCACCCAGCTCCAGGTTCTCGAAGGCCTTGCCATCGACGGCGGCATCGGCGATGCCGACGGTCAGGGTGTCGCCGTCTTTGAAGACGTCGTCGCCCTGGGCTTTGGCTTTGTACTCGGTTTCGGTCTGGCCGGCTGGAATGACGACTTTGTCGCCGTTCGACAGGGTTACGGTCAGGTCATGGTCCAGTTTCTGGCTGACCTTGACGGTGAAGGCCGGCTGCTGGTCTTCGGTGACATCGCCCTTGCCGACGATGGTGACGGTGACCTTGTCGCCCTGGTTGTCGGTGCCTGGCGTGCCGGTGCCTGGCTCGTCTGTGACGGAGGTCTTCACTTCGTCCTGACCCAGGGTCAGTTTTTCGAAGTTGTCGGCACCGGTGACGCCTTCCAGCTTGTTGGTGATGGTCGGTTGACCACCAACGAACACGTCGTCCGGCGCGGTAATGGTGAAGGTGCCGCTGGCACTACCCGCAGGAATAGTGACCTTGGTGCCATCGGTCAAAGTGAAGGTCAGGCCATTGTGGCCGTTGACCGGCAGCCCCTGGGCGTTGGTCAGCGTCACGGTGTAAGTGATCTGGCCGCCTTCGGTGACGGTGGTCTTGTCGGCGGTCAGGGTCGCGACGACTTCGCTGATGGTGTCGGTGATCTGTACCGAGGCGTTGCCACCCAGTTCCAGGTTCTCGAAGGCCTTGCCGTCAACGGCAGCATCGGTGATGCCGACAGTCAGGGTGTCGCCGTCTTTGAAGACGTCGTCGCCCTGGGCTTTGGCTTTGTACTCGGCTTCAGTCTGGCCGGCTGGAATGACGACTTTGTCGCCGTTCGACAGGGTCACGGTCAGGTCGTGGTCGAGCTTCTGGCTGACCTTGACGGTGAAGGCGGGCTGCTGGTCTTCGGTGACATCGCCTTTGCCGACGATGGTGACGGTGACCTTGTCGCCCTGGTTGTCGGTGCCTGGGGTACCAGTACCTGGCTCGTCGGTCACGGTCGTGGTGACTGTGTTGTCACCCAGAGTCAATTTCTCGAAGTTGTCGCCACCGGCAACCGATTCGATCTTGTTGACGATGCTCGGCTGGCCGCCGACGAATACGTCGTCCGCAGCGGTGATGGTGAAGGTACCGCTGGCACTGCCGGCAGGAACGGTGACCTTGGTGCCATCGGTCAGGGTGAAGGTCAGGCCGTTATGGCCGGTGACCGACAGGCCCTGGGCGTTGGTCAGGGTCACGGTGTAGGTGATCTGGCCACCTTCGGTGACGGTGGTTTTGTCGGCGGTCAGGGTCGCGACGACTTCGCTGACGGTGTCGTTGATCTGAACGCTGGCGTTGCCGCCGAGCTCGAGGTTCTCGAAGGTCTTGCCGGTGACCGAGGCGTCGGAAATCCCTACGGTCAGGGTGTCGCCATCCTTGAAGACGTCATCGCCTTGGGCGGTAGCCTTGTACTCGACCTGGGTTTGACCCGCTGGGATCACCACTTTATCGCCGTTGCTCAGGGTTACGGTCAGGTCCTGACCGAGTTTCTGGCTGACCTTGACGGTGAACGACGGCTGCTGATCTTCGGTGATTGCGCCGTTGCCAACTATGGTCACGGAAACCTTGTCGCCTTCGTTGCCAGTGCCGGGCGTGCCAGTACCGGGCTCATCGGTCACGGTCGTGGTGAGGGTGTCCTTGCCGAGCGTGAGCTTCTCGAAGCTATCCGCGCCGCTGACGCTTTCGAGCTTGTTGACGATCGAAGGCTGACCGCCGACAAACACGTCGTCCGGCGCGGTGATGGTGAAGGTGCCGCTGGCACTACCCGCAGGAATAGTGACCTTGGTGCCATCGGTCAAAGTGAAGGTCAGGCCATTGTGGCCGTTGACCGGCAGACCCTGGGCATTGGTCAGGGTCACGGTGTAAGTGATCTGGCCACCTTCGGTGACGGTGGTTTTGTCGGCGGTCAGGGTCGCGACGACTTCGCTGATGGTGTCGGTGATCTGTACCGAGGCGTTGCCACCCAGTTCCAGGTTCTCGAAGGACTTGCCGTCAACGGCAGCATCGGTGATGCCGACAGTCAGGGTATCGCCGTCTTTGAAGACGTCGTCGCCCTGGGCCTTGGCCTTGTATTCGGCTTCGGTCTGGCCTGCTGGGATCACCACCTTGTCGCCGTTGGACAGGGTTACGGTGAGGTCATGGTCGAGCTTCTGGCTGACCTTGACGGTGAAGGCCGGTTGCTGGTCTTCGGTGACATCGCCTTTGCCGACGATGGTGACGGTGACCTTGTCGCCCTGGTTGTCGGTGCCTGGAGTGCCGGTGCCTGGCTCGTCTGTGACGGAGGTCTTCACTTCGTCCTGACCCAGGGTCAGCTTCTCGAAGTTGTCGCCACCGGCAACCGATTCGATCTTGTTGACGATGCTCGGCTGGCCGCCGACGAATACGTCGTCAGGAGCGGTGATGGTGAAGGTACCGCTGGCACTGCCGGCAGGAACGGTGACCTTGGTGCCATCGGTCAGGGTGAAGGTCAGGCCGTTGTGGCCGTTGACCGGCAGACCTTGGGCATTGGTCAGGGTCACGGTGTAGGTGATCTGGCCACCTTCGTTGACGGTGGTCTTGTCCGCAGTCAGGGTTGCGACGACCTCACTGATGGTGTCGGTGATCTGGACGGAAGCGTTACCGCCCAGCTCCAGATTTTCGAAAGCTTTGCCGTCAACGGCAGCATCGGTGATGCCGACGGTCAAGGTATCGCCGTCCTTGAAGACGTCATCACCTTGGGCTTTGGCCTTGTACTCGGCTTCGGTCTGGCCAGCAGGGATCACCACCTTGTCGCCATTGGACAGAGTGACAGTCAGGTCGTGGTCGAGCTTCTGGCTGACCTTGACGGTGAAGGCTGGCTGCTGGTCTTCGGTGACATCGCCTTTGCCGACGATGGTGACGGTGACCTTGTCGCCTTGGTTATCGGTGCCTGGGGTGCCGGTACCTGGCTCGTCAGTCACGGTGGTGGTGACCGAGTTGTCGCCGAGGGTCAGTTTCTCGAAGTTGTCGCCACCGGCGACCGATTCGATCTTGTTCACGATAGAAGGCTGGCCGCCGACGAACACGTCGTCCGGAGCGGTGATGGTGAAGGTGCCGCTGGCACTACCCGCAGGAATAGTGACCTTGGTGCCATCGGTCAGGGTGAAGGTCAGGCCATTGTGGCCGTTGACCGGCAGCCCCTGAGCGTTGGTCAGCGTCACGGTGTAAGTGATCTGGCCACCTTCGGTGACGGTGGTCTTGTCGGCGGTCAGGGTCGCGACGACTTCGCTGATGGTGTCGGTGATCTGTACCGAGGCGTTGCCACCCAGTTCCAGGTTCTCGAAGGCCTTGCCATCGACGGCGGCATCGGCGATGCCGACGGTCAGGGTGTCGCCGTCCTTGAAGACGTCATCACCCTGGGCTTTGGCTTTGTACTCGGCTTCGGTCTGACCGGCTGGAATGACGACTTGGTCGCCGTTCGACAGGGTCACGGTCAGGTCGTGGTCCAGTTTCTGGCTGACCTTGACGGTGAAGGCTGGCTGCTGGTCTTCGGTGACATCGCCTTTGCCGACGATGGTGACGGTGACCTTGTCGCCCTGGTTGTCGGTGCCTGGGGTACCAGTACCCGGCTCATCGGTCACGGTTGTAGTAACCGAGTTGTCGCCGAGGGTCAGCTTCTCGAAGTTGTCGCCACCGGCGACCGACTCGATCTTGTTGGCGATAGAAGGCTGGCCGCCGACGAACACGTCATCCGCAGCCGTGATGGTGAAGGTACCGCTGGCGCTGCTGGCCGGAACGGTGACTTTGGTGCCATCGGTCAGGGTGAAGGTCAGGCCGTTGTGGCCATTAACCGGCAGACCCTGGGCATTGGTCAGGGTGACGGTGTAAGTGATCTGGCCACCTTCCGACACAGTGGTCTTGTCGGCGGTCAGGGTCGCGACGACTTCGCTGATGGTGTCGGTGATCTGCACCGAGGCATTGCCGCCCAGTTCCAGGTTCTCGAAGGACTTGCCGTCAACGGCAGCATCGGTGATGCCGACAGTCAGGGTATCGCC
>NZ_JBYSYW010000064.1:0-8307 GCF_058783825.1 Pseudomonas sp. FW305-96 | reverse complement strand
ACACCGAGATCTACACCTACCTGGAAGGCAAGGTCCAGCTGGTGCTGAACCTGGCCAACTATGGCCTGCTGACGGAGGACGAGCTGTACATCGCGGCCTACCTCGGCTCGCTCAAGGTGGCCTTCTTCAGCACCTTGCTCTGCCTGCTGATCGGCTACCCGATGGCCTACGCCATCTCCAAGGCCAGAAAAGAGTCGCAGACCGTCCTGCTGCTGCTGATCATGATGCCGACCTGGACTGCGATCCTGATCCGCGTCTACGCCTGGATGGGCATCCTCAGCAACAACGGCCTGCTCAACAGCTTCCTGCTGTGGCTGGGGCTGATCGACCAACCGCTGCAGATCCTCAACACCAACCTGGCGGTGTATATCGGCGTGGTCTATTCGTACCTGCCGTTCATGATCCTGCCGCTGTACGCCAACCTGGTGAAGCATGACGAAAGCCTGCTGGAAGCTGCATCCGACCTTGGCTCGAGCACCTTCAACAGCTTCTGGAAGATCACCGTGCCGCTGTCGAAGAACGGCATCATCGCCGGCTGCATGCTGGTGTTCATCCCGGTGGTGGGCGAGTTCGTGATTCCTGAACTGCTCGGCGGCCCGGAAACCCTGATGATCGGTAAAGTGCTGTGGCAAGAGTTCTTCAACAACCGTGACTGGCCGGTGGCATCCGCGCTGGCGGTGGTGATGCTGGCGATCCTGATCGTACCGATCCTGCTGTTCAACCGCAGCCAGGCCAAAGAGATGGAGGGCCGCGCATGAAACGCTTCAGTTTCTCCAAGCTGATGCTGGTGCTCGGCTTGCTGTTCATCTACCTGCCGATGCTGATCCTGGTGATCTACTCGTTCAACGCCTCCAAGCTGGTAACGGTATGGGGCGGCTGGTCGGTGAAGTGGTACGTCGGCCTGCTCGACAACACCCAGCTGATGGGTTCGGTGATGCGCTCGCTGGAGATCGCCTGCTACACGGCGGTCGCCGCGGTGGCGCTGGGCACCCTGGCGGCCTTCGTGCTGACCCGGGTCACCCGCTTCAAGGGCCGCACCCTGTTCGGTGGCCTGGTCACCGCGCCACTGGTGATGCCCGAGGTGATCACCGGTCTGTCGCTGTTGCTGCTGTTCGTGGCCATGGCGCAGATGATCGGCTGGCCGCAGGAGCGCGGCATCGTCACCATCTGGATCGCCCACACCACGTTCTGCGCAGCCTACGTGGCGGTGGTGGTGTCGGCGCGCCTGCGCGAGTTGGACCTGTCCATCGAGGAGGCGGCCATGGACCTGGGCGCCAAGCCGTGGAAGGTGTTCTTCCTGATCACCATCCCGATGATCGCACCGTCGCTGGCGGCGGGCGGCATGATGTCGTTCGCCCTGTCGCTGGATGACCTGGTGCTGGCCAGCTTCGTCTCCGGCCCTGGCTCGACCACGCTGCCGATGGAAGTGTTCTCGGCCGTGCGCCTGGGCGTGAAGCCGGAGATCAACGCCGTGGCCAGCCTGATCCTGCTGTCGGTGTCGCTGGTGACTTTCATGGTCTGGTATTTCAGCCGCCAGGCCGAGGAGCGTCGTCGTCGGGCGATCCAGCAGGCCATCGAGGAGGGCGCTGCGGCGAACGTCTCGCAGCCGCAGGTACGTCGTCCGGCCCAGGCCGCCGCGCAGGCCTGAGCCAACGCATCGCGGGGCAAACCTGCCCCCACGAGACCTCCACGGGACTCGTGGAAGCAGGTTTGCCCCGCGTTCTTTTCAGCTCTGATCCGGCCAGTACCAGGCCGGCTCATCGAGCATTCCCTGCCCGACGACCCCGGTCTGTCCCAGGGTTTTCTCCAAGTGGATCGAGTTGCAGTCCGCGTCCTCTTCCAGTGCCGCCACCAAGCGTGGCGCGTGCGACACCACCCACACCTGACACTGGTGCGCCGCGCGGCGAATCAACCGTGCCAGCGCCGGCAGCAGGTCCGGGTGCAGGCTGGTTTCCGGCTCGTTGAGCACCATCATGCTCGGCGGGCGAGGGGTAAGCAGGGCGGCCACCAGCAGCAGGTAGCGCAACGTGCCGTCGGACAGTTCCGCGGCGCTCAGCGGGCGCAACAGCCCGGCCTGGTGCAAGCGCAGGGCGAACATTCCGCCGGCCTGGGCATCGACCGTGAGGCGTGCGCCGGGAAATGCATCGCTCACCGCATCCTGCAGCGCCTGCAGGTCGCCTATCTCATCGATGGTCTGCAACGCTGCGGCGAGGTCGCGGCCGTCGTGATGCAGCACCGGGGTGCGGGTGCCCAGCCGTGACTGGCGGGCAGGCGCCTCGGCGTCGGTCCTGAAGTGGTCGTAGAACCGCCAACTGCGGATCTGTTCGCGCAGGTGCAGCACCTCGGGTGAGCCCTGCAGGCTGCCGACCTGGTCGAACAGGCTGTCGAACTCGGTCATGTGCTGGTGCAGCACCTGCCATTGGCGCCCGTCGCGGGCCTTGACCATCGCCGCGTTGCGCTGCACCAGCTGGCTGGCGGGGCGGCACAGGGGCCCGGCCCAGATGGTTTCAAGCTTTATTTGCGGGTCGAGGGCGAACTTGGACCGGCTGGGTTCGGGCAGGCCGAGGCTGATGGCGTAGCCGAAGTCTGCGCCGGCAAAGCCCATCTTCAAGCGTTTGACATGCTGGCGCGGCCCGCCCTCCACCGGCACTTCGCCGCTGAGCATGCGGCGGGTGAGCTTCTCTGGGCCGGCCCAGAAGGTGGACTCCAGCCCGCCTTCGGCGGCCAGCGCATTGACCACCCCGCCGTGCGCGGTCTCCGCGAGTAGACGCAAGGCCTTGTACAGGTTGGACTTGCCACTGCCATTGGCACCGGTAATCACGTTCAGCCGGCCCAGCGGCAGCACCAGCTGGTTGATCGAGCGGTAGTTGGCAATGGCCAGGGTGGTGAGCATAGGCGGCATCCTTGAGCGGTCGGAACGCAGTATCGCCGATACCGCCTCGCTTTGTTGAACCCTGGCCGATGCCGTTTGTCGATCCCTGATCTACGCTTTCAAACGCATCCCTTTCACCTGAGAGAAGCAAGGAGCCTGCATGACGCTAGAGCGTGTGCCGCTGGTCGTTTGCCTGGGGTTGCTGTCCCTGCTTTCAGGATGTGGCAAGGAGGAGGTCGGCCAGGTGCTGCCCCGGGTCGCGGTGCAGCAGGTGCAGCCCACCGACTTTGCCGCCCGGGTCACCCTGACCGGTGACGTGCAGGCGCGGGTGCAGACCGACTTGTCGTTCCGCGTGGGCGGCAAGATCATTGCGCGCAGCGTCGATGTCGGTGACCACGTGAAGGCCAATCAGGTACTGGCGCGCCTGGACCCCAAGGACCTGCAGAACAACGTCGATTCGGCCAAGGCCGAGGTGTTCGCCGAACAGGCCCGGGTTACCCAGACCAGCGCCGCGTTCGTGCGCCAGCAGAAACTCTTGCCCAAGGGCTACACCAGCCAGAGCGAGTACGACTCCGCTGAAGCCGCGTTGCGCAGCAGCCAGAGCGCGCTCAAGGCCGCCCAGGCGCAACTGGCCAACGCCAACGAGCAGCTGAGCTACACGGCATTGGTGTCCGAGGCCGACGGCGTGATCACTGCGCGCCAGGCCGAAGTCGGCCAAGTGGTGCAGGCGACCATGCCGATCTTCAGCCTGGCGGTCGATGGCGACCGTGACGCGGTGTTCAATGTCTATGAGTCGCTGCTGGTGGCACCCAGCGGTGACAAGGGTGTGACGGTCAGCCTGATCGACAACCCCGCCATCACCGCCCAAGGCCACGTGCGCGAGATCACCCCGACGGTCTCTGCGCAAAGCGGCACGGTGCAGGTCAAGGTTGCCCTGCGCGACGTGCCCAAGGGCATGGCCCTGGGTGCGCCGGTGACGGCGTCGGCCAGTGCCCATGGCAAACCGAGCGTCGAGCTGCCCTGGTCAGCCCTGACCAAGGCGCTGAACGAGCCCGCCGTGTGGGTGGTCGGCGAGGGTGACAAGGCGCAACTGCGCAAGGTCCAGGTGGCGCGCTACCTGACCGGAAAAGTGGTGATCAGCGAGGGCCTGGAGGCCGGTGAGGTGGTGGTGGTCAGTGGTGGCCAGCTGTTGAACCCAGGTATTCAGGTCGAGAAGGTCGATGCCAGAAACGGGGGAGTCGCGCCATGAGGCCGTTGCTGCCGATAGTGTCTGCCTGCCTGTTGCTGGCTGCCTGTGGTGGAGAGGAAGCCCAGCCCGAACCCGTGCGACCGGTGTTGTCGACCGTGGTCGAGCCCCAGGTGCAAGCGCAGCTTGGGCGCTTTGCCGGCAACATCCAGGCGCGCTTCGAGAGCACCTTGGGTTTCCGCGTGTCTGGTCGTATCGCCAGGCGCTGGCTGGATGTCGGGGCCCAGGTCAAGCCGGGCGATACCTTGGCCACCCTCGATCCGACCGACCAGCAGAACCAGCTGCGTGCCGCCGAAGGCGACCTCGCGCGGGTGCAGGCGCAGTGGATCAATGCCCAGGCCGATGCCCGTCGCCAGCAACAGCTGTATGACCGCGGAGTCGGCGCCCAAGCCCAGCTGGACATCGCCCAGACCAACCTGAAGACTACCGGCGCGTCGCTGGCGCAGGCGCGTTCGGCAGTCAGCCAGGCCCGCGACCAGCTCGACTACAGCACCCTGCGTAGCGACCATGCCGCGGTGATCACGGCCTGGCAGGCCGAGGCCGGGCAGACTGTCAGCGCCGGCCAGGCCGTAGTCACCCTGGCGCGCCCGGACGTGAAAGAAGCGGTGATCGACCTGCCGATAGCCTTGGCCGAACAACTGAGCCGCGACCTCACCTTCACCGTCGCCTCGCAGCTCGACACCAGCATCAACACTACTGCCACCTTGCGCGAGCTGGAGCCCCAGGCTGATGCCACCACCCGTACCCGCCGCGCCCGCCTGACCCTGGCCAGCACCCCGGAGGCTTTCCACCTGGGGACAGCGATCAGCGTCACCCTGACCTCGGCGCTGACGCCGCGCAGCCAGTTGCCGCGTTCCGCGTTGCTCGAGCGCGATGGCAAGACCCAGGTCTGGGTGGTCGACCCGCAGGGCAAGACCGTGGCCACCCGTGACGTCACCCTGGCGGAGCGTGGCCCTGACAGCATCATCCTGTCCTCCGGTGTGCAACCCGGCGAGCGCGTCGTCACCGCCGGCGTGAACAGCCTCAAGCCTGGCCAGAAGGTCATCTTCGACGAGGACGCACGATGAAAGGAAGCTTCAACCTCTCCGAATGGGCGCTCAAGCACCAGTCCTTCGTCTGGTACCTGATGTTCGTCGGCCTGCTGATGGGGATTTTTTCCTACTTCAACCTGGGTCGAGAGGAGGATCCGTCCTTCACCATCAAGACCATGGTGATCCAGACCCGCTGGCCCGGCGCGACCCAGGACGAGACGCTGTACCAGATCACCGACCGGATCGAAAAGAAACTCGAGGAGCTCGATTCGCTCGACTACGTGAAAAGTTATACCCGCCCCGGTGAATCGACGGTCTACGTGTACCTGCGCGACACCACCAAGGCCAAGGACATTCCAGACATCTGGTACCAGGTGCGCAAGAAGATCCAGGACATCCGCGGCCAGTTCCCCCAGGGTGTACAGGGCCCGGGCTTCAACGACGAGTTCGGCGACGTGTTCGGCTCGATCTACGCTTTCACCTCCGATGGCCTGAACCTGCGTCAGCTGCGCGACTATGTGGAGCAGGCCCGCGCGGAGGTGCGCGAGGTGCACAACATCGGCAAGATCGAGCTGATCGGCACCCAGGACGAAGTGCTCTACCTGAATTTCTCCACCCGCAAGCTGGCAGCCCTGGGCATCGACCAGCGGCAGGTCATGGAGGCGCTGAAATCGCAGAACGCGGTGACCCCGGCGGGGGTGATCGAAGCCGGCCCCGAGCGGATTTCGGTGCGCACCACCGGGCAGTTCGCCTCGGAGAAGGACCTGGAGACGGTCAACCTGCGCATCAACGACCGCTTCTTCCGCCTGGCCGATATCGCCGACATCGAGCGTGGCTATGTCGACCCGCCGTCGCCGATCTTCCGCTACAACGGCCAGCCGGCCATCGGCCTGGCCATCGGCATGAAGGCCGGCGGCAACATCGAGGTGTTTGGCGCGGCGCTGAAGAAGAAGATGGACAGCATCGTCAGCGAACTGCCGGTCGGGGTCGGCGTGCACACCGTGTCCGACCAGGCTGTGGTGGTCAAGCAGGCGGTTGGCGGCTTCACCAGTGCCTTGTTCGAAGCCGTGGTGATCGTGCTGGTGGTGAGCTTCGTCAGCCTGGGCGTGCGTGCCGGGCTGGTGGTGGCCTGCTCGATCCCGCTGGTGCTGGCCATGGTGTTCGTGTTCATGGAGTACAGCGATATCACCATGCAGCGGATCTCGCTGGGTGCGCTGATCATTGCCCTGGGCCTGCTGGTGGATGACGCGATGATCACCGTGGAGGTGATGGTCACGCGCCTGGAAATGGGCGAGACGAAAGAGCAGGCGGCGACCTTCGCCTACACCTCGACGGCCTTCCCCATGCTTACCGGAACCCTGGTGACCGTGGCCGGATTCGTGCCGATCGGCCTCAATGCCAGCTCGGCCGGTGAATATACCTATACCTTGTTCGCGGTGATCGCCGTGGCGCTGCTGGTGTCGTGGGTGGTGGCGGTGTTCTTCGCCCCGGTGCTGGGGGTGCATATCCTCAGCAGCGAAAAGCTCAAGCCCCACGAGGCCGAACCCGGGCGAGTGGGCCGGGCATTCGAACATGGCCTGCTGTGGTGCATGCGCCACCGCTGGGTGACGGTGATCGGCACCATCGTGCTGTTCGCACTGTCGGTGGTGGGCATGCGCTTCGTGCAGAACCAGTTCTTCCCATCCTCGGACCGCCCGGAGATCCTGGTCGATCTCGACCTGCCGCAGAACGCCTCGATCGAGGAAACGCGCAAGGTGGTGGATCGCCTGGAGGCGAAGATCAAGGACGACCCCGACCTGGTGCGCTGGAGCACTTACATCGGCCAGGGCGCGATCCGCTTCTACCTGCCCCTCGACCAGCAACTGCAGAATCCCTATTACGCCCAGCTGGTGATCGTCAGCAAGGGCTTCGAAGAGCGCCAGGGCATGATCGAGCGCCTGCAGAAACTGCTGCGCGAGGACTTCGTCGGCATCGGCAGCAACGTGCAGTCGCTGGAGATGGGCCCACCGGTGGGCCGGCCGATCCAGTACCGGGTCAGCGGCAAGGACATCGACCAGGTGCGCCGCTATGCCATCGAACTGGCCACGGTGCTCGATGGCAACGAACATATCGGCGACATGATGTACGACTGGAACGAGCCCGGTAAGGTGCTGCGCATCGAGATCGCCCAGGACAAGGCACGCCAGCTGGGGCTGTCGTCCGAAGACGTGGCCAATGTGATGAACAGCATCGTCAGCGGCGTGCCGGTCACCCAGGTCAACGACAACATCTACCTGGTCGACGTCATTGCCCGCGCCGAGGACAGCGAGCGGGGCTCGCCCGACACCCTGCAGAACCTGCAGATCGTCAGCCCCAGCGGTGTATCCATTCCCCTGTTGGCGTTCGCCACCGTGCGCTACGAGCTGGAGCAGCCATTGGTGTGGCGGCGCGACCGCAAGCCGACCATCACCATCAAGGCCTCGGTGGTCGGCGATATCCAGCCGACCAACCTGGTGGCGCAGCTCAAGCCGAAAATCGACGAGTTCGCCGGCAAGCTGCCGCCCGGCTACGGCGTGGCCACCGGCGGTACGGTGGAGGAGAGCGGCAAGGCGCAGGGGCCGATCGCCGATGTCATTCCGTTGATGCTGTTCCTCATGGCGACCTTCCTGATGATCCAGCTGCACAGCGTGCAGAAGCTGTTCCTGGTGGTCAGCGTCGCGCCGCTGGGGCTGATCGGCGTGGTCCTGGCCCTGGTGCCCACGGGCACGCCCATGGGCTTCGTGGCGATCCTCGGCATCCTCGCCCTGGCCGGGATCATCATCCGCAACTCGGTGATCCTGGTGACCCAGATCGACGAATTCGAGGAACAGGGTTACACCCCCTGGGACGCGGTGGTGGAGGCGACCAACCACCGCCGTCGGCCGATCCTGTTGACGGCGGCGGCGGCAAGCCTGGGCATGATCCCGATTGCCCGGGAAGTGTTCTGGGGGCCGATGGCCTACGCCATGATCGGCGGCATCATCAGCGCAACGCTGCTGACGCTGTTGTTCCTGCCGGCGCTGTACGTGGCCTGGTACAAGATCCGCGAGCCGGAAAAGACTTCCTGAGAACCACGCGCACCCTGTGGGAGCTGGCTTGCCAGCGATAGCGTCGTCAGCCTCACCGACGCTATCGCTGGC
>NZ_JBYSYW010000063.1:0-8605 GCF_058783825.1 Pseudomonas sp. FW305-96 | reverse complement strand
CGTTCGGCCTCCTGAAGTCGCAATTTGTGTCGCCTGAACTATCGCGCACTTAGAAGCAAAAGCAGAGCAAGAGCAAGAGCAAGAGCAAGAGCAAGAGCAAGAGCAAGAGCAAGAGCAAGCAACTCTTCTGAACAATGGCTATATGACTACAGCTACAGCCCTGCCAGAACAATTCTGAATATAGTGGCTGCGCCGCAAAAATTCGCTATTGCTGATCATTGTAATGAAACTTCGGCATCTCCCAATGAAACCGAATCGCCAACAACCGCACCAGAAAACCGCCAAACAGTGTCAGCAGCATGGCCTGCTCCGCCGGCACCTTGAAGTAAACGCACCCCAGATAGAACCAAGCCGCCGCGAACGAAACACTGGCATACAGCTCACGCCGAAACACCAACGGAATATCGTTGCAGAAGATGTCCCGCAGGATGCCGCCAAACACCCCGGTAATCACCCCGCTGATGGAGGCGACAAGGAACCCCTGCCCCATCTCCAGCGCGGTCATGCAGCCGATCAGGGTGAACGCCACGAGACCCAGGGCGTCGAGCACCAGGAACAGCGACCGCAGGTGGCGCATCAATGGCGCGATGAAGATAGTCAGCAGCGCCGCGAAGCTGGTCAGCACCAGGTACTCGGGATGCTTCACCCAGGTCAGCGGGTAGTGCCCGAGCAGCACATCACGCACTGAGCCGCCACCCAGCGCAGTCACGCAGGCGATCAGCACCACGCCGAACCAGTCCATGCCACGGCGGCCAGCGGACAAGGCGCCGGTCATGGCTTCGGCGGTGATGGCGATGAGATAGAGCATCAGCAACATGGTGCAGGTCCGTGCGGGAAAGGCGCGCAGTCTACCCAGTCACGCGGGGCACCAAAAGGGGCGCGCCGATGATCGTCGGCGCACGGCAAGGTCAGACCTTGATGAAGTGCTCGCGATAGTGGCGCAGCTCACCGATCGACTCGCGGATGTCATCCAGCGCCAGGTGGGTGCTGCCCTTCTTGAAGCTGTCACGCACCTCCGGCGCCCAGCGCGCAGCCAGTTCCTTGAGCGTGGACACATCAAGGTTGCGATAGTGGAAGTAGTTTTCCAGCTCGCGCATGTGCCGATAGAGGAAGCGGCGGTCCTGGCAGATACTGTTGCCACAGATCGGCGACTTGCCCTTCGGCACCCACTGCTCGAGGAAGGCGATGGTCTGCGCCTCGGCCTCGGCCATGCTCACCTTGCTCTCGCGTACGCGCTGAGTGAGTCCTGAGTTGCCATGGGTGCGGGTGTTCCACTCGTCCATCCGCGCCAACACCTCATCACTGTGGTGAATGGCGATCACCGGCCCCTCGGCCAGGGTATTGAGCTCGCTGTCGGTGACGATGGTAGCCATCTCGATGATGACGTCGTTGTCCGGGTCCAGGCCGGTCATCTCCAGATCGATCCAGATCAGATTGTGTGGGTTCTGCATGAAAAGGCTCCTCGAATAGCCCGTCATATTAGCCTAGCGGGGCAGCTCGTGGGCGTGCCGTGCTAAACTGCCCGCCGTTTTCTTTCTGCCCCGCCTACTCGGAACCTTCATGGCCAAACGCCAGCTCAACCGCCGCCAGAACTGGCGCATCGAAAAGATCCAGGGTGAGCGCGCCGCCCGCGCCGCCAAACGCGAGCAGCACGTGCTGCAGGAACTGGAAGGCGGCGACCTGGGGCCAGAGCAACTGGGCCTGGTGATTGCCCACTTCGGCGTGCAGGTCGAGGTCGAGGCCCAGGACGGCGAGGTTGCGGGCCAGGTGTTCCGCTGCCACCTGCGGGCCAACCTGCCGGCGCTGGTGACCGGCGACCGTGTGGTCTGGCGCGCCGGCAATCAGGGCATCGGCGTGATCGTCGCGCAAATGCCGCGCAGCACCGAGCTGTGCCGGCCGAACAACCATGGCCAGCTCAAGCCGGTGGCGGCCAACGTCGACCTGATCGTCATTGTCTTCGCCCCTGCGCCCGAACCGCATCCCAACCTGATCGACCGTTACCTGGTCGCCGCCGAGCATGCCGGCATCCGCCCGCTGCTGCTGCTGAACAAGGCCGATCTCATCAACGACGAGAACGCCCCGACTCTCAACGCCATGCTCGAGGTCTACCGCGGCCTGGGTTACCCGCTGCTGGAGGTTTCCGCGCACCAGGGCGATGGCATGCAGCGCCTGCAGCAGACACTAGACGGCCATATCAGCGTGTTCGTCGGCCAGTCGGGCGTGGGCAAGTCCTCGCTGGTCAACAGCCTGCTGCCTGATGCAGGCACCCGTGTCGGCGACCTGTCGGAATGGTCCGGCCAGGGCACTCACACCACCACCACCGCGCGCCTCTATCACTTCCCCAATGGCGGCGACCTGATCGACTCGCCGGGCATCCGCGAATTCGGTCTGGGCCATGTCAGCCGTGACGATGTCGAAGATGGCTTCATCGAATTCCGCGAACTGATCGGCAACTGCCGCTTCCGCGACTGCAAGCATGACCGCGAACCTGGCTGTGCGCTGCTCAAGGCCCTGGAGGACGGCAGCGTTACTCAACAACGAATGAACAGCTACCGTTCGATCATCGCCAGCTTGCCGGAAGACACCTATTGAGGTGGCGGCAAACACGCCAGCATCGTAGGAAATTTTACCGGAGTAGGTAGGACCGCTCCGGTATTGCGGTCGCCTATTGTCCCTCCAGCTGCTTTCCCTGATGGTCATGGCCTTGTCATCGGTATTGATCAGGGAGGGCAGCACAGATGCCGGTATTCATCAGTTACCACCAGAACGAACGGCTCGATGCCTTCATCCTGAACGAGTGGCTGCTACTAGAAGGCATTCCCACCCAACTCGTCCCCTTCGACAGTGAAGGGCAGACCCACGACGACCTGCATGGCAGCTTTTGCCAACACATGGCCGATGCCACTCACTGGATCGGAGTGCTCTGCGAGGCCCATGCCGAAGGCTGGTGGACGGCCTGGCTACTGGGCGCTGCGGCCATGGCGCATCGGCGGGTGACTTTCTACCATGCTGGCTCGACTGACCTGCCGCAGCGCTTGGGCAAGTGGCCAGTAATGCGGGAACGAGAGCATATCGACCTGTTCGTGCGCGCCTATCATGACGAACAGACCTTTGGCCGGGCCATGGCTTCGCCGGCCGGGGGCGGCGCAGTGTCGGACAGGGACAATGCGGATTTCTTCCATGCCGATCTCAAGGCCAAGATCAGGCGGGGGTTCTGAATGCATCGGGGCCGCAAAGCGGCCCCTGTTACTTACTGGTCTTTGGCCTCGTCCATCTTCAATACGCCATCTTCGAAGATGTTCAGCTTCTGGCGCAGCTCACGCGGCTGCATCGGCGTATCGCCCGGTGTCGCGGCTGCACCTGGCGCTGCGCTCGCAGGCGGTGTGTCAGCGGCAGGCGGCGCAGCCTCCGGCTTGCCCTGTTCACCCTCGATATCGCGCTGCGCCTTCTTGGTGAGGACGATGATGTCGATACGGCGGTTGACCGGGTTGAACGGGTTGGCACGGTCGAACAGCGACGACGAAGCATAACCGACCACGCGGGCCACCTGCTCATCCGGATAGCCTCCAGCGACCAATGCACGACGCGCCGCGTTCGCGCGGTTGGCCGACAGCTCCCAGTTACCGAAATCGCCGGTACCGGAGTACGGCTTGGCATCGGTATGGCCACTGATGCTGATCTTGTTCGGCACCGCCTTGATGGTGTCGGCCATGGCCAGCAGGATGTCTTCGAAGTACGGCTGCAGGCGTGCGCTGCCCAGGTCGAACATCGGCCGGTTCTCGGCATCCATGATCTGGATGCGCAGGCCGTCCTGGGTGATCTCGAACAGGATCTGGTCCTTGAACTTCTGCAGCTGCGGGTTTTCCTCGACCTTGTTCTGCAGCTCCTGCAGCAGCAGCTCGAGGCGCTCGCGCTCGACCTGCTCGGCCATGGTCTCGACCTGATCCTTGTCCAGTTGCAGGCTGGTATCCGGCGTCGGTTCGGACTTCACTTCCGGGTTGATGGTCTTTTCCGGTGCCAGTTCTGGCGAGCCACCCAGATCGATGATGTAGGGCGTACCGCTTTCGGAGAAACCGATCGGGTCCTTGAAGTAACCGGCGATTGCGATCTTCTGCTCAGGCGTGGCGGTCGACAGCAACCACAGCACCAGGAAGAACGCCATCATCGCCGTGGCGAAGTCGGCGAAGGCGATTTTCCAGGCGCCGCCGTGATGGCCGTCGCCAAAGCGCTTGACGCGCTTGACGATGATGGGCTGATTGTTCTCCATGGCTTAGCGACCGCGTACTGCTTGTTCCAGCTCGGCGAAGCTCGGGCGGTGCGCCGGGTACAGCACCTTGCGACCGAACTCGACCGCCAGCGACGGCGGCATGCCGGAAGCCGAGGCCACCAGCGAGGCCTTGATCGCCTCGTAGACGTTCAACTCTTCCTTGGCATCATGGCGCAGGGCATTGGCCAACGGGCCGAAGAAGCCGTAGGCAGCAAGAATACCGAAGAAGGTACCGACCAACGCCGCACCGACGTGCAGGCCGATGGACTTCTGGTCACCGTCACCCAGCGAGGCCATGGTCACCACGATACCCAGTACCGCCGCGACGATACCGAAGCCGGGCATGCCGTCGGCGATCCCGGTCACTGCGTGGGACGGGTGCTCGAGCTCTTCCTTCATGCTCAGCAGCTCCATGTCGAACAGGCCTTCGAGCTCGTGGGGCGCCATGTTGCCGGTGGACATGATCCGCAGGTAATCGCAGATGAACGCGGTCATGCGCTCATCACCCAGCACCGCCGGGTACTTGGCGAAGATCGGGCTGGCCGCGGCGTCCTCGATGTCGCCTTCGATCGCCATCATGCCTTCACGACGGCTCTTGTTGAGGATCTCGTACACCAGGCCCAGCACTTCCAGGTAGAAGGTGTGGGTGAAACGGGTGCCGAACATCTTCAGCGACTTCTTGATCACATGCATGGTCATGTAACCAGGGTTGGCCTGGAGGAACGCACCAAAGGCCGCGCCGCCGATGATCAGCACTTCGAACGGCTGGATCAGTGCCGCGATCTTGCCGTGGGAAAGCACGTAGCCGCCGAGCACGCTCGCGAATACGACGATGATGCCGATAATTTTAGCCATAAGTTGGAAGCACTTGCTGTCGTGGTCAGGATAGGGAACGGAAGCTTGAAAACTCTTCTTCTACTTATCGGCAGAACTGCGCCAGACTATAGCCACTCATTGCGAAAAGCCAGTTCGGACTGATGTCAATATGCCAATTGAAACCAAGGTGCCAAGTCAGGCTCCGTCGAGTCTAGAGGCCTGGATCAAGCTGCTCGACGGGGTCCGCGTACCGGTGCCGAAAGAGAGCCATGATCGGGTGCTGCAGGCTATCAACGACAGCCGTCGCTCCCTGCGCGATATCGCCGAACTGATGCAGGATAGCCCCGCGCTGGTGCTCTGCGTGTTGCGCGAGGCCAACCACCCGGCCAACGCCAGCCAGGCCGAACCGGCCGAGAGCCTGGAAATAGCCCTGAACCGCCTTGGCCTGGCCCGCGTCAGCCAACTGCTGGCACGCCTGCCATCGCTGCCGGCCGACGAGATCCCGCCGGTGCTGCGCCAGTTCCTGCTGATCAGCCAGCATGCCACCCAGCAAGCCAACGGCCTGTTCGCCAGCCGCCTGGCGCGCCTGTGGCAGGAAATCCACTGGGGCAGCCTGCTGTTCCTCTCGCCCCTGTGGCCCCTGGCCCTGGTCTATCCCAAGCTGCTGGATACCTGGGAGCTGCGAGTTATCCACAAGGGCGAGGAAGCCGCTGAAGTCGAACAGCAACTGTTCGGCGTGCGCATCATGCAACTGTGCCAGGCCATGGCCGAGCACTGGCGCCTGCCCGAGTGGGTGACCCAGGGTTACCGCCTGCTGATGGACGAGCGCGAACAGCTGGCGCAGGTGCTGAACATCGCCCGCGAGCAGGACCCGCTTGTCCAGCAGCAGCGCCTGGACGAAGAGCCGGCCCTGCGCCGCTGGTTCAACCAGCCCCCGAATACCGTGCTGCTGGCCAACGGCCTTGCACTGGCCGCCCAGGTCGGCTGGGACAATCCGCATTTGCTGCGCTGGCAGCTGCTTACAGCCCTCTATCTGCAGACCACGCTGGACGATGTCCAGCAGCAGGTTCACCAACAGGCCGCGGCCAGTGCCCGCCATCACGCCCGGCATGCCCTGTTCCACCCGGCCGAGGCGCTGATCTGGCCTTGGCACCAGCGCCGCCCGCACCCGGACATGCTCACGCCGCCACCGCCCAGCACCGAGGACCTTGGTCGCTGGCGCAGGTTGTGCCAGGAGTTGCTCGCCCAGCCGAGCCCGTTCAGCAATACCGTGCACCTGGCCACCCAGGCCCGCGAAGCGCTGCTGGCGTGCGGCATGCAGCGTCTGATGCTGCTGAGCCTGGACAAGGCTACCGACTACCTGCGGGTGCAGCAGACTGCGGGCCTGCCCAAGGAAGCCGGCGTCATTGCGTTGCCGATCGCGCAGAACAAACTCCTGCAGAAACTGATGAGCAAGGCCGGGCAATTGCGCCTGACGCCCGAAAATCACGCCCAGTTCACCGCACTGCTGCCGGCGCCACTGCGCGCATTCTTCCGCAGCGAACACCTGCTGCTGCGCTCGCTGGCGGTCGGCGACCAGGTGCTGATGCTGGCGGTGGCGGACCAGGACGGCAAACCGCTGGCCGATGTCAGCGTGCAGGCATTCGGTAAAACCGTGCAATGCATCGAGCGCGCCCTGGCCCTCTTCGGCAACCGCCATTCATGATTGCCTTGCGCTACAATCGCCCCCTTTGCACCCTGGAGACCGTGGATGACTGACTTTTCCGGCTTGCCCCTGGTGATCGAAGCCGAGGACCTGCTGCCGCGCCTGGAATCGCCGCAACTGATCCTGGTCGACCTGACCAGCGCCAACCGCTATGGCAGCGGCCACATCCCCGGGGCGCGCTTCGTCGATCCCAAGCGCACCCAGCTGGGACAGCCGCCTGCACCTGGCCTGCTGCCGGCACGCGCCGACCTGGAAAAGCTGTTCGCCGAACTCGGTCATCGCGACGATGCGGTCTATGTGGTCTACGACGACGAAGGCGGCGGCTGGGCCGGCCGTTTCATCTGGCTGCTCGACGTGATTGGCCACCAGCGCTATCACTACCTGAACGGCGGCATACAGGCCTGGCCGGCGGACAAACTGTCCACCGAGGTGCCCGCCAGCATGGGCGGCGCGGTGAACCTGCGCCTGCACCCGGAGCCCACCGCCACCCGCGAGTACCTGCAAAGCCGCCTGGGCGCCGCCGACCTGGTCATCTGGGACGCGCGCGGACCACTGGAATACAGCGGCGAGAAAGTGCTGGCTGCCAAAGGCGGGCATATTCCCGGCGCGATCAACTTCGAGTGGACCGCCGGCATGGACCTCAACGACCATCTACGCATCCGCAAGGACATCTCTGAAGAACTCAAGAGGCGGGGCATCACTCCGGACAAAGAAGTGATCACCCACTGCCAGACCCACCACCGCTCCGGCTTCACCTACCTTGTGGCAAAGCATCTCGGCTATCCACGGGTGAAGGGCTATGCCGGTTCCTGGGGCGAATGGGGCAACCACCCCGACACGCCCGTCGAAGTTTAAGGACGCTCAATGAAATCCCGCTTGTTCATCATCAGCCAGTACCTGCTGCCGCACCACCTGCTGTCGCGGCTGGCCGGCTGCGTCGCCGAGTGCCGCGCACGCTGGTTCAAGAACGCCTTCACCGCCTGGTTCGCCAAGCGCTACCAGGTGAACATGTCCGAGGCACTGGTCGAAGACCTCAGCGCCTACGAGCACTTCAACGCCTTCTTCACCCGCGCCCTCAAGCCCGGCGCCCGTCCGCTGGACGAGACCCCCGGCGCGATCCTCTGCCCGGCCGACGGCGCGGTCAGCCAGCTCGGCCCGATCGAGCACGGCCGCATCTTCCAGGCCAAAGGCCACGGCTACAGCGCCCTGGAGCTGCTCGGCGGCGACCCGGCCCTGGCCGCGCCGTTCATGGGCGGCGAATTTGCCACCATCTACCTGTCGCCCAAGGACTACCACCGCGTGCACATGCCGCTGGCCGGCACCCTGCGCGAAATGGTCTATGTACCGGGCCGGCTGTTCTCGGTCAACCAGACCACCGCAGAGAACGTACCGGAGCTGTTCGCACGTAACGAGCGCGTGGTGTGCCTGTTCGACACCGAGCGCGGCCCGATGGCCGTGGTACTGGTCGGCGCGATGATCGTCGCCTCGATCGAGACCGTCTGGGCCGGCCTGGTCACGCCGCCGAAGCGCGAGCTGAAGACCTTCCGCTATGACGACGCCAGCCGTGCGCCGATCCATCTGGAGAAAGGCGCCGAACTGGGCCGCTTCAAGCTGGGCTCCACCGCCATCGTGCTGTTCGGGCCTGAGCAGGTGAAGTGGGCCGAGAGCCTCGGTGCCGGCTCCGCCGTGCGCATGGGTGAGCTACTGGCGCAGCCGGCCCAGGCCTGATTGACTGCTGCAACAAGAAAGGCCCTGCTCAGCAGGGCCTTTTTCATTGGGACCGCTACGCGGTCCATCGCCGGCAAGCCGGCTACCAC
>NZ_JBYSYW010000062.1:0-11337 GCF_058783825.1 Pseudomonas sp. FW305-96 | reverse complement strand
TACCCGAGAACCGTGTCCCCCACGATGCGACCCGGATCACCCCAGAGATGCTCAGCCTGATCGAACTGGACCAGGCCCGCATCGACCGCATCGTCGCCGGCGTGCCGGGCGGCGCCGCCAACGTGCAGGAGATCTACCCGCTGGCACCGTTGCAGGCGGGCATCCTTTATCACCACCTGAGCGCCGAGCAGGGCGATCCGTACCTGCTGCAGTCGCGTCTGGCCTTTGACAGCCTCGAGCGCCTGCGTAGCTGGGCAGCGGCCTTGCAACAGGTCATCGACCGCCACGACATCCTGCGCACTTCGGTGGTCTGGGAAGGCCTGGCGGAGCCGGTGCAGGTGGTCTGGCGCCAGGCCAACCTGGCGCTCAGCGAAGTCACCGGCCTGGGTGAGGAGTCCGTGATCGAGCAGTTGCTGGCGCGTTTCGATGCCCGCCAGCAGCGTCTGGACCTGACCCGGGCACCCTTGCTGCGACTGGTCTATGCCGAGGATCCGCGCCAGGGCGAGTGGGTGGCGCTGTTGCAGTTCCACCACCTGACCCTCGACCACGCCGCCATGGCCGTGGTCGGCGAGGAGATGCAGGTGCTGCTGGACGGGCGTGGCGCCACGCTGCCTGCCGCGGTGCCGTATCGCAATTATGTCGCCCAGGTCTGCCTGGGCGACGATCAGGCCAGCCATGAGGCGTTCTTCCGCGCCCAGTTGGGGGATGTCGAAGAACCGACCCTGCCCTTTGGCCTGGCCGATGTGCAGGGCGATGGCGGGCGGGTCGAGCATGCCGCCCTGATGCTGCCTGACGCCCTGGCCCAAGGCCTGCGCGAGCAGGCCCGGCAGCGTGGCGTCAGCGCCGCGAGCCTGGTGCACCTGGCCTGGGCGCGGGTGGTGGGCGTGCTGGCAGGGCGTCGCGATGTGGTGTTCGGCACCGTATTGATGGGCCGCCTGCAAGCCGGCGAGGGCGCCGACCGCGCCCTGGGCATGTTCATCAACACCCTGCCATTGCGAGTGGACACCGCGCTGCCGGTGGAGCAGGCCGTGCGCGTCACTCATCAGCGCTTGTCGGCCCTGCTCGGTCACGAGCATGCGCCCTTGGCGCTGGCCCAGCGTTGCAGCGGCGTGGAGGCTTCGGCACCGTTGTTCAGTGCCTTGCTCAACTACCGGCACAGCGCCGAGGCGGCCCGGGACGGTGAAGGTATCTGGCAGGGTGTGCGCCTGCTGGGCGGCGAGGAGCGCAGCAACTACCCGTTGACCCTGAGCGTCGATGACCTGGGCGAGGGTTTCTCGCTGAGCGTGCTGGCCGCCGAGGGATTGCCTGCGGCGCAGGTCGGCACGTGGATGGTCAATACGCTAGGCCAACTGTTGCAGGCGCTGGAGCTGGCGCCGGGCCAGGGACTCGATCATCTGCCGATGCTGGATGACGAGGCTTTGCGCCAGGTGGTGGAGGGCTTCAACGCCACTGCCGTCAATTATCCGCAAGGGCACACCGTGCATGCGCTGGTCGAGGCCCAGGCGCCCGAGGCGCTGGCCGTGGTGCAGGGCGAGGTGAGCCTGAGCCATGGCGAGCTGAACCAGCGCGCCAATCGCCTGGCCCACTACCTGATCAAGCGTGGCGTGGCACTGGGCGACCGCGTGGCGCTGTGCCTGCCGCGCGGTCCGCAGCGGCTGGTGGCGATGCTGGCCGTGCTCAAGGCCGGCGCGGCCTATGTGCCGGTCGATCCGGGCTATCCGGCGGAGCGTATTGCCTATCTGCTCAGTGACAGTGCGCCGACGCTGGTGCTGGTCGAATCGAGCACTGAGTCGCTGGTGGGCGCGGTGGCCAAGGTGGCGCTGGATGGCGATGACTGGCTGGACCAGGCCGATGACAATCCGGTTGTCCAGGGCCTGGACGAGCATCAGCTGGCCTATGTGATCTACACCTCCGGTTCCACCGGCCAGCCCAAGGGGGTGATGGTCGAGCACCGCACCCTGGCCAACCTGGTCCACTGGCATTGCCAGGCCTTCGACCTGGGCGCCGGCAGCCACACCTCCAGCGTCGCCGGCTTCGGCTTCGACGCCATGGCCTGGGAGGCCTGGCCGGCGCTGTGCGCCGGGGCGGTGCTGCACCTGCCGCCGGCGCAGATTGGCGGCGAGCACGTGGACGAACTGCTCGACTGGTGGCTGCAGCAGCCGCTGCAGGTCAGCTTCCTGCCGACCCCGGTGGCCGAGCAGGCACTGCGCCGCGAACGCCAGCACCCGACCCTGCGCACCTTGCTGGTGGGCGGCGACCGCCTGCGCCAGTTCGACCGCGATCCGGGCTTCGTGCTGGTCAACAACTACGGCCCGACCGAGACCACGGTGGTCGCGACGTCCGGTCAACTTCAGCCGGGTGGCGCGCTGCATATCGGCAAGCCGACCGCCAATACCCGCGTCTATGTGCTGGATGCGCAGCGCCAGCCGGTGCCGGTCGGCGTGACCGGCGAGCTGTACATCGGTGGCGCGCAGGTCGCCCGTGGCTACTTCAACCGCCCCGACCTCACCGCCGAGCGTTTCCTCGACGACCCGTTCGCCGCTGGCCGGATGTACCGCAGCGGCGACCTGGTGCGCTGGAACGCCGACGGCACCCTGGAGTACCAGGGGCGCAACGACGACCAGGTGAAGATCCGCGGTGTGCGGGTCGAGCTGGGCGAGATCGAGGCCGCGCTCAAGGCCCAGCCGGGCATCGCCGATGCCGTGGTGCTGGTGCGCGACGAGCGCCTGCTGGCGTGGTTCACCGAAGCGGCAACGGTCGATATCGAGCGCCTGCGCGAGGGCTTGCAGGCCAGCCTGCCGGCGCATCTGCTGCCGCAGGCCTTGGTCCGCCTGGACGCACTGCCACTGACCAGCCACGGCAAGCTGGATCGCAAGGCGCTGCCGGATCCCGATCCCTCGGCCCTGGTTCGCCACGCCTATGTCGCGCCGACCGGTGCTTGCGAGGTGGCAATAGCCGCGATCTGGGCCGAAGTGCTGGGTATCGAGCAGGTCGGTCGCCACGACAACTTCTTCGAACTCGGCGGCCACTCGCTGCTGGCGGTGACGCTCACCGCGCGCCTGCGCCAGGCCGGCCTGCAGGCCGACGTACGCACCTTGTTCGGCCAGCCGACGGTGGCGGCGCTGGCGGCGACCCTGGGCCAGGGCCGTCAGCTCGAGGTCCCGGCCAACCGGATCCCGGCCGGCTGCACCCAGATCACCCCGGACATGCTGCCACTGGTGGAACTGGAACCGGCCGCCATCGAACGCATCGTCGCCACGGTGCCGGGCGGCGCGGTCAACGTGCAGGATATCTACCCGCTGGCGCCGTTGCAGGAGGGCATCCTCTACCACCACCTCAGTTCGCCGCAGCACGACCCCTATGTGCTGCAGTCGCCCATGGCCTTCGACAGCCTGGCGCGGCTCGAGGCCTTCGCCGCTGCGTTGCGCCAGGCCATCGCACGCCACGATGTGCTGCGTACCGCCGTGCTCTGGGAGGGCCTGGCGCAACCGCTGCAGGTGGTCTGGCGCGAGGCGCCGCTGCTGGTCGCACCGCTCGAAGGGCAGGACCTGCAACGCCTGGACCTGAGCCAGGCACCGCTGATTCGCCTGCTGTACAGCGCCGATGCCGGCAGCCAGCGGGTCGAGGCACTGCTGCAGTTTCACCATATCGTCCTCGACCACACCGCCCTGGAGATCATCGGCGCGGAACTGCTGGGCTACCTGCAAGGCACCACGGCACCGCTGCAGGCCCCGGTGCCTTACCGCAACTACGTGGCCCAGGCGCGCCTGGGCGTCAGCCAGGCCGAGCACGAAGCGTTCTTCCGCGAGCTGCTGGGCGATATCGACGAGCCGACGCTGCCCTACGGCCTGAGCGACGTGCAGGGCGATGGCCAGGCTATCGAGGAAGCCCAGCTGTGGCTGGACGAGACCTTGGCCGCGCGCCTGCGCCAGCAGGCCCGGCAACTGGGCAGCAGCCCCGCGAGCCTGTTCCACCTGGCCTTCGCCCGCCTGCTGGCCGCCACCAGCGGCCGCGACAGCGTGGTGTTCGGCACCGTGCTGCTGGGCCGGCTGGAGGCCGGCGAGGGCGCCGAGCGGGCGCTGGGCATGTTCATCAACACCCTGCCGCTGCGCCTGGACCTGCAGGGCGCGGCCCTGCCCGAGGCGGTGCGCCATACCCAGCAGCGCCTGAGCGCCTTGCTCGCCCACGAACATGCGTCGCTGGCCCTGGCCCAGCGTTGCAGCGGCGTACCGGCGCCGGCGCCGCTGTTCAGCGCCATGCTCAACTACCGCCACGGCCAGGAGGCCAGCGAGGCCCGGCGCCTTGACTGGCAGGGCATCGAGTTCCTCGACGGCCAGGAGCGCAGCAACTACCCGCTGAGCCTCAGCGTGGACGACATGGGCCAAGGGTTCCGCCTGGTGGCCATGACCCCGGCGACGGTTGGCGCCCAGCGGGTCTGCGGGCAGCTGCGGCAGGTACTGCTGGCGTTGGTCGAAGGCCTGGAGGCGCAAGCCGGGCAGACGGTGCTGCAACTGCCGGTGCTGCAGGACGAGGAACGCGCCTACCTGTTGCAGGGCTGCAACGCCACGGCGCGGGCCAATGATTCCGAGCAGCCGATCCAGGCGCTGTTCGAGCGGCAGGCCGCACGCGCCCCCGAAGCGATTGCCGTGCACGCTGAAGCGGGGCAACTGAGCTACCGTGAGCTCAACGCCCAGGCCAACCGCCTGGCTCACCACCTGATCGCGCTGGGTGTGAAACCCGACGACCGGGTGGCGATCTGCGTCGAGCGCGGCCTGCCGCTGCTGGTCGGCCTGCTGGCGATCCTCAAGGCCGGTGGCGCCTACGTGCCGCTCGACCCGGACTATCCGGCCGAGCGCCTCGGCCACATGCTCGCCGACAGCCAACCGCGGGCGTTGCTGGTGCAACAGGCCACCCGCGCCCTGGTGAGTTCGTCGGCGACATTGGTCGACCTCGATCAGCCGACGTGGGACGATCTGCCGGGCAGCAATCCGCAGGTGCCTGGCCTGACCTCGCAGCACCTGGCCTATGTGATCTACACCTCCGGCTCTACTGGCGTGCCCAAGGGGGTGATGGTCGAGCACCGCAACGTGGTCAACCTGGTGCACTGGAGCGCCGGGCTGTTCCCGAGCGAAGGCGCGGTGCTGCACAAGACCCCGGTGAGCTTCGACGCCTCGGTGTGGGAGCTGTTCTGGCCGCTGTGCAGCGGGTTGCGCCTGGTATTGGCACGCCCGGATGGTCAGCGCGATCCGCAGTACCTGGCCGAGCTGATTGAGCGGCAACAAGTCGGCGTCGTGCAGTTCGTACCGGCCTTGCTGCAGCAGTTCCTCGACGAGGACGCCAGCGCCGCCTGCGCCAGCCTCACCGACATCGTCTGCGGTGGTGGCGAGCTCACCGAAGCCCTGGCCCGCCAGGTACGCGAGCGCTTGCCGCAGGTGCGCCTGCACAACGTCTATGGCCCCACCGAGACCACGGTGGATTGCAGCGTCTGGACCCTGGAAGCGCGGGATCCGTTGCCGACGGGTGCATTGCCGATAGGCCGGCCGATCGACAACACCCGCTTGTATGTGCTGGATGCGCATGACCAACCGGTGCCGTTCGGCGTTGCCGGTCAGTTGCACATCGGCGGGGCCGGGGTGACGCGGGGCTACCTGGGCTTGCCGGAGCAACAGGCCGAGCGTTTCATCGCCAGCCCGTTCGTGGCAGGTGACCGCTTGTACCGCAGCGGCGACCTGGTGCGCCAGCGTCCCGACGGCGTACTGGAGTTCCTCGGCCGCACCGACCACCAGATCAAACTGCGCGGCCTGCGCATCGAACCGGGCGAGATCGAGGCCTGCCTGAACCGGATCGCGGGTGTGCGTGAGGCGCTGGTGCTGGTGCACGCGCATCCGCACAGCGGTGCGCGCCTGGTCGCCTATCACCGGGGTGAACCACAACAGGCCGACGCGCTGCGCCGGGCCTTGCTGGCACAGCTGCCGGAGTACATGGTGCCGGCGCTGTTCATCCATCTCGACAGCTGGCCACTGACCCCGAACGGCAAGCTGCAGCGCAAGGCACTGCCGCTGCCGGATCTGCAGGCGGGCGGCTACGAAGCGCCACAGGGCGAGACGGAAACCCTGCTGGCCGAAATCTGGGCGCAGTTGCTGGGTGTCGAGCGGGTAGGGCGTCACGACAACTTCTTCGAACTGGGCGGCCATTCGCTGCTGGCCGTGAGCCTGACCGCGCGGCTGCGCCAGGCCGGCCTGCAAGCCGATGTGCGCACGCTGTTCGGCCAGCCGACGGTGGCGGCGCTGGCAACCACCCTGGGGCACAGCCGCCAGGTGCCGGTTGCGGCCAACCTGATCCCGGCCGATTGCACCCGTATCACCCCGGACATGCTGCCGTTGGTGGCGCTGGAGCAGGCCGCCATCGACCGTATCATCGCCACGGTGCCGGGCGGCGCGGCCAACGTGCAGGACATCTACCCGCTGGCACCGTTGCAGGAAGGCATCCTCTACCTGCACCTGAGCAGCGCGGACGCGGATCCGTACGCCTTGCGCGCGCAATTGCGCTTCGACAGCCCGGCGCGCTTGCAGGCGTTCGCCCAGGCCCTGGAGCAGGTCATCGCCCGGCATGACATCCTGCGCACCGCGGTGCTCTGGGACGGCCTGGCGCAACCGGTGCAAGTGGTCTGGCGCCAGGCGCCGCTGCAACTGGCGCCGCTCGACGCGCAGCACCTGGCACGCCTGGACCTGGGCCAGGCGCCGCTGATCAGGCTGCTGCACCGCACCGTGCCGGGCAGCCAGCGGATCGAGGCGGTGCTGCAGTTCCACCATATCGTGCTCGACCACATCGCCATGCAGGCGGTGCAGGCCGAGCTGCGCGGCTATCTGTCGGGCCACGACGAGCCGCTGCCACCGTCGGTGCCGTACCGCAACTATGTGGTGCAGGCGCGCCAGGGCGTCAGCGAGGCCGAGCATGAAGCGTTCTTCCGCGCCCGCCTGGGCGATATCGACGAGCCGAGCCTGCCGTTCGGCCTGCGCGAGGTACAAGGCGAAGGGCTGGCGCTCGATGAGGCCGAGGTCGAGTTCGAGGGGGCCCGCTATGGCCGCCTGCGTGACCAGGCTCGCCAGCTGGGGGTGAGCACCGCGAGCCTGGTGCACCTGGCCTGGGCGCGCCTGCTGGGCAGTGCCTGCGGCAAGGACCAGGTGGTATTCGGTACCGTGCTGTTGGGCCGTCTGCAGGGCGGCGAGGGCAGCGAACGGGCGTTGGGCATGTTCATCAATACCTTGCCGCTGCGGGTCGACCTGGGTGAGCTCGGCGTGCGCGAAGGCGTGCTGGCCACGCACCGCGAGCTTTCGGCGCTGTTGCTCCACGAGCACGCCTCGCTGGCCCTGGCCCAGCGCTGCAGCCAGGTGGCGGCGCCGCTGCCGCTGTTCAGCGCCTTGCTCAACTACCGCCAGAGCAGCCGGGCCGCGCCGCAGGCGCAAGCCTGGGAAGGTATCGAGGCGCTGGGCAGCGAGGGGCGCACCAACTATCCGCTGAGCCTGAACGTGGATGATTTCGGCGACGGCCTGCGCCTGGGCGTGCAGGTGTCTGCCCAGGTTGGCGCGCAAAGAGTCTGCACGCAGATGCTGCAGGTGCTCGACGGTCTGCTGCTGGCGCTTGAACAGCACCCCGAGGAGCAACTGCAGCGCCTGCCCGTGCTGAGCGCCGATGAACGGCACCAGGTGCTGGGCGCTTTCAACGACACGACCCAGGCCTACGACCTCGACCAGACCCTGCACGGAATGATCGAGGCCCAGGTGCGGCGCACCCCTGATGCCGTGGCGGTAAAGGCAGGGGAGGGCGAGCTGAGCTATCGCCAGCTGGATGAACAGGCCAACCGCCTGGCCCATCACCTGATCGCCCTGGGCGTGAAGCCCGACGACCGGGTGGCGATCTGCGTCGAGCGGGGCCTGGCGATGGTGGTCGGCCTGCTGGCCACCCTCAAGGCCGGCGGCGCCTATGTGCCGGTGGACCCGGAGTACCCGGCCGAGCGCATCCGGCACATGCTCGGCGACAGTGCCCCGCTGGCGGTGCTGGTGCACGCCGCCACACGCCATGTGCCGGCGGCCGGCGCGGTGCCGGTGATCGACCTCGACCTGCCGACCTGGCTGGAGCAACCGGCACAGGCGCCACAGGTGGCCGGGTTGACCCCGCGCCACCTGGCCTACGTGATCTACACCTCCGGTTCCACCGGCCTGCCCAAGGGGGTGATGAACGAGCACGCCGCAGTGGTCAACCGCCTGCTGTGGATGCAGGACGCCTATCGCCTGGGCGCTGACGACGTGGTACTGCAGAAGACCCCATTCAGTTTCGACGTGTCGGTGTGGGAGTTCCTCTGGCCGCTGCAGACCGGGGCACGCCTGGTGATGGCGCGCCCTGGCGGGCACCGCGACCCCGAGTACCTGCGCGAGGTGATCCGCGCCGAGCAGGTCAGCACCTTGCACTTCGTGCCGTCGATGCTCGATGTGTTCCTCGCCCATGGCGATGTCCTGCCGCACCGCCTCAAGCGCGTGCTGTGCAGCGGCGAAGCCTTGCCCGGCAGCCTGGTGCGGCGCTTCCAGGCACAGCTGCCGACGGTCGAGCTGCACAACCTGTACGGCCCGACCGAAGCGGCGGTGGACGTCAGCGCCTGGCACTGTGTGACGGCGCCGGACAACACGCCGATCGGCAAGCCGATCGCCAATACCACGCTGTACGTGCTCGATGCCCACGGCCAGCCCGTGCCGCGGGGCGTGGCCGGCGAGCTGTATATCGGCGGCGTGCAGGTGGCGCGTGGCTACCTCAACCGCGAGCAACTGACTGCCGAGCGCTTCCTCGACGATCGGTTCGCCAGCCAGGCCGGTGGTCGCCTGTACCGCACGGGCGACCTGGCCCGGCATCTGCCCGACGGCAACCTGGAGTACCTCGGGCGCAACGACGACCAGGTGAAGCTGCGCGGCCTGCGCATCGAGCTGGGCGAGATCCAGGCCTGCCTGACCCGCGTCGACGGGGTCAAGGAAGCCGTGGTGCTGGCCCGCGACCAGCGCCTGCTGGCCTACTACACCGGCGCCCGGCAGGCGCCGGAGGCCTTGCGCGCGGCACTGCTCGGCCAATTGCCGGAGTTCATGGTGCCAGCCTCATTCACCTACCTCGAGGCGCTGCCGCTGAGCCCCAACGGCAAGCTGGACCGCAAGGCGCTGCCGCAGCCAGAGGCGACGCAGCAGGTCTACGAGGCGCCGCAAGGCGAGGTCGAGACCCTGTTGGCGCAACTCTGGCGTGAGTTGCTGGGTGTCGAACCGGTCGGTCGCCACGACAACTTCTTCGAGCTCGGCGGCCACTCGCTGCTGGCCGTTACCCTGACCGCGCGCATGCGCCAGGCGGGCCTCGCGGCGGATGTGCGGGTGCTGTTCGGCCAGCCGACCCTGGCGGCGCTGGCGGCGGCGGTGGGTGGCGAAGTGGTGGTGGAGGTGCCGGCCAACCGCATTCCGGCCGATTGTCAGCGCATCACTGTCGATATGCTGCCACTGGCGAAACTGGACCAGGCGGCGCTCGACCAGGTCGTGCGGCAGATCCCCGGCGGCGCGGCAAATGTCCAGGACCTCTATGCCCTGGCGCCGTTGCAGCAGGGCATTCTCTACCACCACCTGGCCAGCGCCGAGGTCGATCCCTATGTGCTGCAACTGGGCTTCGTCTTCGCCGGCCAGGCCGAGCTGGACGCCTTCGTTTCCGCGCTGAACCAGGTCATCGCCCGTCACGACATCCTGCGCACCAGCGTGCACTGGCAGGGGCTCGATGAGGCCGTGCAGGTGGTCTGGCGCCAAGCGCGCCTGGACATCCAGCCAGCACTGGACAGCGTGCGCCTGGACCTGGGGCGCGCACCCTTGATGCACCTGAGCAGCAGTGTGGAGCATGGTCGATTGCAGGCAACCCTGCTGCTGCACCATATCCTCCTCGACCATGCCGCCATGGAGCTGCTGGTGGCGGAGGTCGGCGATGTGCTGCTGGGCCGCGAGCCTCAGGGCGACAGCGTGCCGTACCGCAACTATGTGGCCCATGCGCGACTGCGCGATGACAATCAGGCGCAGGAGGCAATGTTCCGCGAGCTGCTGGGCGATATCGACGAACCGACCGAGGTGTTCGGCCTGCGTGACGCGCTGGGCGATGGCAGCCATGTGCTCGACCATCGCCAGTACCTGGACGACAGCCTGGCGCAACGCTTGCGCGGTCAGGCGCGGGCGCTGGGGATCAGTGTCGCCAGCCTGGTGCACCAGGCCTGGGGCCAGGTGCTGGCGCAGCTGTCCGGCCGTGAGGAGGTGGTGTTCGGCACCGTGCTGCTCGGCCGCCTGCAAGGTGGCGAGGGTGCCGAACGGGCGCTGGGCATGTTCATCAACACCCTGCCGTTGCGGGTCAGCGTGGGCGACATGGACGTGGTCGCAGGCGTGCGCCTGACCCACCAGCGCCTGGCGCGCCTGCTGGCCCATGAACAGGCCTCCCTGGCACTGGCCCAGCGCTGCAGCGGCGTACCGGCCTCGCAGGCACTGTTCACCAGCCTGCTGAACTACCGCCACAGCGCGGCTGGCGGCACGGAGCAGGCCCAGGCCTGGCAGGGGATCGAACTGCTGGCCGCCCATGAGCGCAGCAACTACCCGCTGGTGGTCAGCGTCGACGACCTGGGGGATGGGTTCGCCCTGACAGTGCAAGCGGTGTCGGCCGTGGACGGCGGCTTGGTCTGCCAGCTGTTGCAGGAGGCCCTGGCTCGCTTGGTCGAGGCATTGACGGATACCCCGGCAACGCCACTGAGCCGGCTGCATGGCTTGCCGGCAGCCGAGCGCGAGCGGGTGCTGCGCCAATTCAACGCCATCGGGCGCGACTACCCACGTGATCTGCCCGTGCATGTGTTGTTCGAGGCGCAGGCCAAGGCCAACCCGGATGCGCTGGCGGTGGCCCATGGCACAAGGCGCTGGAGTTACCAGGCCATCGACCGGCAGGCCAATCGGCTGGCCGGGTATCTGCTGGAACTGGGCGTGCGTGCCGGTGATCGCGTGGCCTTGTTGCTGCCACGCTCCTTCGACCTGCTGGCGGCCCAGCTGGCGGTGAGCAAGTGCGCGGCGGTGTTCGTGCCGCTGGACGGCAATGCCCCGGTCGAACGCCAGGCGTTCATGGTCGGCGACAGCGGGGCGGCGCTGCTGCTGACCCACAGCGATCAGCCCGAAGTGGCGGCGGTGCGCCGGGTCGAACTCGACCGGCTCGACCTGAGCACCTATGCGGCTGCGCCGCTGGGCCTGGCGGTGGACGCCGGCAGCGCGGCGTACATCATGTACACCTCCGGCTCCA
>NZ_JBYSYW010000061.1:0-12245 GCF_058783825.1 Pseudomonas sp. FW305-96 | reverse complement strand
CGTTGAGCAGCGGCGCCCAGACTTCCAGCGTGCTGGCGTCGAACGCCGGGTTGGAGGCAAAGGCCACGCGGTCCTGGCTATTGAAGTCGGCAAAACCGTTGTTGATCACCAGGCGCACGATGGCCCGGTGCGGCACCTGTACGCCCTTCGGCGTGCCGGTGGAGCCGGAGGTGTACATGATGTACGCCGCGCTGCCGGCGTCCACCGCCAGGCCCAGCGGCGCAGCCGCATAGGTGTTCAGGTCGAGCCGGTCGACTTCGACCCGGCGCGCCCCCACCACTTCGGGCTGGTCGCTGTGGGTCAGCAGCAGCGCCGCCCCGCTGTCGCCGACCATGAACGCCTGGCGCTCAGCCGGGGCATTGCCGTCCAGCGGTACGAACACCGCCGCGCACTTGCTCACCGCCAGTTGGGCCGCCAACAGGTCGAAGGAGCGTGGCAGCAACAAGGCCACGCGATCACCGGCACGTAGGCCCTGCTCGAGCAGGTAGACCGCCAGGCGATTGGCCTGGTCATCGAGCTGGGCATAGCTCCACTGGCGTTCACCGTGAATCACCGCCAGCGCCTCTGGCGTGCTCGCGGCGTGGGCTTCGAACAGGCGGTGGGCGGCCAGCTCGCGCGGGTAGTCGCGTGCCGTGGCATTGAAGCGACCCAGCACGCAGTCGCGCTCGACCATGGGCAACCCATGCAGGCTGTGCAGCGCGACCTGCGGCGCCTGCTCCAGCGCCGTGACCAACTGGGTCAAGGCCCACTGCAGCAAGCGGCAGACGCGCTCGCCATCAACCGACGCCACGGCCTGCACCGTCAACCGGAAATCATCCCCATAGTCATCGACGCTGACCACCAGCGGGTAATTGCTGCGCTCCTGCGCGGCCAACAGTTCGATCCCCGGCCAGACGGCCCCCTGCGCGGGCTGGCCGGCACTGTGGCGGTAGTTCAGCAGGCTGCTGAACAGCGCCTGCGAGGCCGGCACGCCGCTGCAGCGCTGGGCCAGGGCCAGGGAGGCCTGTTCATGGGCCAGCAGGCGCGCCAGGCGCTGATGGGTCAGGCGCACGCCTTCGGCCACACCGCCGCTGCCCACGCTGACCCGCAACGGCAGGGTGTTGATGAACATGCCCAACGCCCGATCGGCACCCTCGCCGCCCAGCAGGCGACCGAGCAGCACGGTGCCGAACACCACCTCTTCGCGCCCGGACATCTGCGCCAGCACCTGGCCCCAGGCCTGATGCACCATGCTGGCGACACTGACCCCCAGCGCCCTGGCCTGCCCGCGCAGACGTGCGACCAGCGCCGGCTCCAAGGGCCAACGGCTTTCACCCACCGAATGGGTGTCGGCCATGGCCTCGCGCAGGCCGAACGCCTCGGTCGGTTCGTCGATATCGCCCAGCAGCTCGCGGAACAGGGCCTCGTCGGCCTGCGGGTCCGCGCCAAGACGTGCCTGGGCCACGTAGTTGCGATACGGGATGCTGGCAGGCAGCTCTGCGGAGCCTTGCAGCAACGCCCCCACCTCGAGCATCAGTTGCTCCACGGCGGTGTGGTCGACAAGAATATGATGCAGCAGCAGGGTCGCCTCCAGCCGCCCTGCCTGGCGCTGGCTGCTCAGGCGCAGCAACGGCGCCTGGCCCAGGTCGAGGCGCGGTGTTTCGAGCGCCGGGCTCAGCAGCAGCGGCGCCTCGCGCCAGACCACCTGCACCGCCGCGTCCAGGCCCTGCCAATGCAGGCTGGTGCGCAGGATGTCGTGACGGGCGATGACCTGGTTCAGCGCGGCGACGAAGGCGTCCAGTTCGGCCTGCCCGGCAAAGGCGAAACGCGCCTGCACCACATAGGGGTCGGCGCCTTCGCTGGCCAGATGATGGTAAAGAATGCCCTGCTGCAGCGGGGCCAGGCCGTAGATGTCCTGGACGTTGGCCACGCCACCGGGGATCTGCCGCACCAGCGTGTCGATGGCGTCCTGGCCGAGGTCGGCCAGGGGCAGCAGGTCCGGGGTGATCCTTGTGCAGCCTGCCGGGATACGGTTGGCCGGCACGTCGACAGCGGCCCGCCCCCCCACCGAGGCCGCCAGCGCGGCCAGCGTGGGCTGGCTGAACAGTACCCGCACATCGGCCTCCAGCGCCTGCTGGCGCATGCGCTCCACCAGGCGGACCGCCAGCAGCGAATGGCCGCCCAGTTCGAAGAAGTTGTCGTCACGCCCCACGGGCCCCACACCCAGCAGGTCCACCCAGATCGCAGCCAGGGCGGTCTCGATCGGGCCCTGGGGCGCCTGGTACTGGCGCACTGGCGCTTCGGGGGTCGGCAGGGCCTTGCGGTCGACCTTGCCGTTGGGCGTCAGCGGCATGTCATCCAAGTGGATGAACAAGGCTGGCACCATGTATTCGGGCAACTGCTCCAGCAAGCGCTCGCGCAGGTACTGCGCGGCGTGATCCAGGCCGGTGTGGTAAGCCACCAGGCGCTGGCCGCTGTGCGGGTGTTCATGAACCAGCACCAGCGCCTCGCGCACGCCGTCCACGCGGTTCAGGCAGGCTTCGATCTCGCCCGGTTCGATACGCAGGCCGCGCAGCTTGACCTGGTGATCATTGCGGCCGAGGAACTGCAACGAACCGTCGGCGCGCTGGCGCACCAGGTCACCGCTGCGGTACAGGCGCTCGCCGCGCACGAACGGGCTGTCGATGAAGCGTTCGGCCTGTTGCCCGGCCAAGCCCAGGTAGCCACGCGCCACGCCCACGCCACCGATGTGCAGGTGCCCGGCCACGCCCCAGGGCAGCGGCTGGTCCGTGCCGTCCAGTACGTACAGGCGGGTGTTGTCGATCGGCCGGCCGATCGGCAGCGCGCCTTCCGGCACGGGCTGATCAGGCTCCAGGGTGCAGACGCTGCAATCGACCGTGGTTTCGGTGGGGCCGTAGACGTTGTGCAGGCGCACTTGCGGCAGGCGCTCGCGCACCTGGCGCACCAGGGCTTCGGTCAGCTCGCCCCCGCCGCAGACGATGTCGGTTAGGCTGCTGCACTGCGCGCTGCGCGCCTGTTCGAGGAACTGCTGCAACAGCGCCGGCACGAACTGCACCACGCTGACCCTGGACTCGATGATTCGCCGCGCCACATAGTCCGCGTCACGCTGGCCGTCCGGCCGCGCCAGCACCAGGCGCAGGCCGCTGCCCAGCGGCCAGAACAGCTCCCACACCGAGGCGTCGAAACTGATCGGAGTCTTGTGCAGCACCGCGCCGTCCGCCCTCGCGGGGCACAGCCCGGCGCTCCAGTGCACCAGGTTGACCACGCTGCGGTGCTCGACCATCACACCCTTGGGCAGGCCGGTGGAGCCGGAGGTGTAGATCACATAGGCAAGGTGGCGCGAAGTCAGCCCGGCCACCCGTGGGTCGGTCGCCGGCAGGCTTTCCCAGTCCGCCTGGTCGAGGTCTATCTGCGGCACGGCCAGCGCGCCCGGTACCTCGCGGGTGGCCGCGTGCACCAGCACGGCCAGCGGCGCGCTGTCGACGAGCATGTGGCGGATGCGCTCGGCCGGGTAGCTCGGGTCCACTGGCACATAGGCGCCACCGGCCTTGAGGATGGCCAGCAGGCCAACCACCATCGACGGGCCACGCTCGACGCAGATCGCCACCCGGTCGTCCGGGCGCACGCCCAGGGCGATCAGGTGGTGGGCCAGGCGGTTGGCCTGTTCGTTGAGCTGCCGATAGGTCAGCTGTTCACCTTCCGCCTCGATGGCCACCGCCTGTGGATGCAGCAGCG
This sequence comes from Pseudomonas sp. FW305-96, assembly GCF_058783825.1. Classification (NCBI taxonomy): domain Bacteria; kingdom Pseudomonadati; phylum Pseudomonadota; class Gammaproteobacteria; order Pseudomonadales; family Pseudomonadaceae; genus Pseudomonas; species Pseudomonas sp. FW305-96. The sequence goes on along the minus strand of NZ_JBYSYW010000061.1, from coordinate 8,510 downwards.
CCTGGCGCTCGAACAACGCGTGCAGCGGCTGGTCGAGGTCGTGTTCGGCGGCCGTGGTGTTGCAGCCGGTCAGCAGTTGATGGCGCTCCTCGGGCGTCAGCACCGGCAGCGCCAGCACGGGCAGGTCGGGGGTGCGCTCGAGCGCCTCCACCAGCCCCTCGAACACCTGTCGCAGTTGTCCGCACAGTCGCTCGGCGCCCCATTCAGCGAGGGCCTGGACCGTCAGGCGCAGATCGTCACCCAGATCGTCGACCGCCAGGTTCAGGGGGTAGTTGGTACGCTCCTCGGTGCCAACCACATCGATGCCCGGCGCCACTGCGATCACCGCGGCGGCGTCGCCCGCCGCGCTATGGCGATAGTTGAGCATGCTGTTGAACAACGGCATCGGCGCCACCACACCGCTGCAACGCTGGGCCAGGGCCAGCGGCGCCTGTTCGTGGCCGAGCAGCGCGGTCAACTGGCGGTGAGTCAGCAACAGTGCATCCCGCACACCCTGCCCCTGCAGGTCGACCCGCAGCGGCAAGGTATTGATGAACATCCCGAGGGCGTGTTCGCCGCCCTCGCCCGCCGCCATGCGCCCCAGCAGCACGCTGCCGAACACCACCGACTCGCGCCCGGACCACGCCCCCAACAGGCGCGCCAGCCCCAGGTGCATGATGCTGGCCGGGCTGACCCCGAGCAACCGGGCCTGGGCACGCAGACGTTGGCTGAGGCCGGGCGCCAGGGTGATCCGTGCTTCCTCCATGGGCTGGCCGGCCACCTCCTGGACGCCGAAGGCCAGGGTCGGCGCATCGATATCGGCCAGCATGGCGCCAAAGAATGCTTCATGGGCCTGTTCGTCCTGGGCCTGGCGGCTTCTGGCCAACAGGTCACGGAACGGCACTGGCGCTGGCAGCCGCTCGCCATCACCTGCGAGATAGGCTTGGATCTCGCGGCGGACGATGTCCAGGCCGGTGTGGTCCATGACCGTGTGGTGGAACAGCAGCAAGCCCAGCACCCGGCCGTCGCGATCCTGGCCATGCACCAGCCGCAGCAAGGGGGCCTGGGCCAGGTCCATGCGGTAATGACGCGAGTCGAAACGGGCGCGCAGTTGCTCCAGCGGCTCGTCACCGTCCAGGCTCCCGACTGCCTCGCAAGCCAGGGGCGCCTTGCGCCACACCACCTGCAGCGGCTGGTCGAGGTATCCCCAGGCCAGTGCCGTGCGCAGGATGTCATGGCGCTGGATCACCCAGTCGAGCGCCTCGGCGAACGCCTGCAGGTGCGCCGGGCTGGCAAAACGCAGCTGGGCCTGCAGCACATAGGGGTCACCCTCGGCGGCCGTGAGGTGGTGGTAGAGCATGCCTTCCTGCAGCGGCGCCAACGGGTAGATGTCCTGCAGATTCGCCGCGCCCCCGGGCAGCGTGGCGACGATGCGGTCGATGGCGGCCTGGTCGAGCCCGGCCAGGGGCAGCATGTCGGGGGTGATGCGCAGCGCCGGGCTCAGCCAGCCATCCTCCAGGCCCGCAAGCATCTCCAGCAGCGCTGGCTTGTGCGCCGCCAATGCGTCCCACAGCGCGTCATCGAGGGTGTCGTCATCGCCCTCGACGATCAGGTCGGCCTCCTCGCGCTGGAGTCGGATCGCACGGGTGGAAAGCGCTGCCATGAGTTCGCTGAAGAGCATTGGTAAGCATCCTGCTTTTGCCAGTCGGAAATGCTCGGAACGCTAATGGATCGCGGGGGGGCGGGCTGACATGGGAAGGGGGGACAACGGCAGGAGCAGCGGGGTTCAACACCAGGGAGGCGCAGCGCTCACGGTGTGAGCAGAGTGCGGTGGAAGGCCGGACACCGGTGCGAAGCAGGTCCGCACCGGTACCCTGAACAATGGAACTTGGGTTCAGCCAGCGAGTGTTTGCAACTCGGCCAGCTCCCGTTCGGACAATCCCACGCCTTCGCGCAGTGCCACTTCACGCTCACGGTAGCGCCGTTCCCCCGGCATGCGCGTCAGCCCCGCTTCCTGCATCTGCTCCACCAGTTCACGGCTGCGCTGGGCAAAACGCTCGCCTTGCGCCTTGGCCGGATCGATCACGATCAGCAACTGCCCGGTCCATGGGGTCTTTGCCCCCGGATGCCCGGACCAGTCGAACTCCCAGGAAAAATGGCCCCCCGTCAGCGCTGCCGCCAGCAGTTCGACCATCATCGACAGCGCCGAGCCTTTGTGGCCGCCGAACGGCAGCAAGGCCCCCCCTTCGAGAATCGCCCTGGGGTCGTTGGTCGGCTGGCCGGCGGCATCCACGCCCATGCCCGGCGGCAGCTGTTCGGCGGCCCGGGCGGCAATCTGCACGTCGCCATGGGCCATGGCACTGGTGGCCATGTCGAAGACGATCGGGTCGTGCCCCGCGCAAGGCGCGGCGAAGGCGATGGGGTTAGTGCCGAACAACGGCTTGCGCGCGCCATGGGGCACCACGCAGGTCATGCTGTTGACCACGCTCAGGGCCACCAGGCCTTCATCGGCGAATGGCTCGACATCCGGCCACAGCGCGGCGAAATGGTGCGAATTATGGATCGCCAGCACCGCGATGCCGGCCGTGCGCGCCTTCTCCACCAACAGCGCGCGGGCGGCGGCCAGGGCCGGCTGGGCAAACCCACCCTTGGCATCGACCTGCACATAAGCCGGCGCCAGGTCGGTTACCTGCGGCTCGGCGCGGCCATCGACCCAACCGCTGGCGAGGGTCGAGACATAACCGGGAATACGGAACACCCCGTGGCTGTGGGCACCGTCACGCTGGGCGCTGGCGCAGTTGTGGGCGAGCGCGGCGGCCACCGCCGCGCTGCAGCCATGCCGCGCGAAGATCGACTGCAATAACGCCCGCAGTTCGGTAAAAGGCACGCGCACGACAGGGCCGGTGGAAGGTGAAGACATCTGGAGCTCCTTTCTTGGAATTGGAATCGCTACAGCGCAACTGCACAGACTTTCCCGCCAATGACAGCTATCTGTCAAATATTGACTTGATGACAGAAAACAGCCATTTTGGCTTCCACGCCAGAAATCAGCCGGAACCGACCATGAGCCAATCGATCAAGCAACGCCTGGAAAGCAGCTTGCACACCGCTGCCGCCTCGGGCCGCCAGATCGCCAGCTACATGCTCGCCAACCTCCATGAGCTGCCGTTCCAGACCTCGGCCAGCATCGCCGCCAAGCTGGGCGTGAGCGAATCGAGCGTCGGCCGCTTCTGCCGCGCCCTGGGCTATGCCCACCTCAAGGCCCTCAAGCACGACCTGCAGAACGACCTGGGCGACGGCCCGTGGCTGGCCGGCGACCGCCTGCAGGCGTTTCGCCAGCAACCCGAGGACGACCAGCGCTCAGGCAGCCTGGAGCTGGAGATGGCCGCGCTGGTGCGCGTGCACGAGTACAGCCGCGGCGAAACCTGGCAACAGGTCGCTCGGCGCCTGGCCGACAAACCCCGGGTATTCGTCGCCGGCTTTCAGACCGAGCGTGGCGTGGCCATGTGCATGAGCCACCTGCTGCAGTACCTGCGCGACGGCGTGCAACTGGTCGATGGCAGCGCCGGGCATTTCGGCGAGGTACTGCTGGGGCGCCCGCAGGACTGCGCGCTGGTGGTGTTCGAGGCGCGCCGCTATTCGCGCCACGCCCAGCAGCTGTGCCACAAGGCGCGTGCGCTGGGCATTCCGGTGACCCTGGTCACCGACACCTTCTGTGACTGGGCCGATGCCGAAGCCGACGAGGTGTTCCGCATCCCCACCGAATTCAACCTGTTCTGGGAATCCACCGCGACCATGCTGTCGTGGGTGCACCTGATGGTCAACGAGGTCTGCAAGCAGCTCGGACCGGATGTTGAAAAACGCTTGGAAGCAACTGCCGCTCTACATAACGAGTTCGTCGGCTACACCTCGTGGCCGGCGGGCAAACAACAATAGCAAGAGTGCGATGACCGAGGTGCGAGATGAAAGGAACCATGGCTGTGGTGGGTGCGTGCGCCCTGCTGCTGGCGGGCCACGCCAGTGCCGAGACCCTGCGCTTTGCCACTGAAGGGGCATATCCCCCCTTCAATTACGTCGATGCCGACAACAAGCTGCACGGCTTCGACATCGACATCACCCATGCCCTGTGCGAACAGATGAAGGTCGAGTGCACCCTGGTGGCCCAGGACTGGGAAGGCATCATTCCGGCGTTGATGGCGCGCAAGTACGACGCGGTGGTGGCCTCGATGATCGACACCGAGGAACGGCGCCGGAAAATCGCCTTCACCGACCACTACTACCGCACCCCACTGACCGTGGCCGTCGCCAAGGACAGCCCGATCAGCGACGCGCAGACCGACTTCAAGGGCTACACGGTCGGCGCGCAATCCGCCTCGACCCAGGCGATCTACGCCGAGGACGTATACGGCAAGGCCGGCGCGGACGTGAAGCTGTACCCGACCCTTGACGAAGCCAACGCCGACCTCGCCGCAGGGCGCCTGGACGGGGTGATCGCCGACAAGTTCCCGCTGCACGAATGGCTGAACAAGAATGGCAAGGACTGCTGCAAGATCCTCGGTGATGTCGACGGCACCAAGGCCGACGCGGCAATTGCCGTGCGCAAGGACGACCAGGCCCTGCGCACGCGGCTGAACGAGGCGCTGGCGGCGATCGTGGCCAATGGCACCTACCAGAAGATCGCGAGCAAGTACTTCGCCTTCGACATCTACCAGTAATCTCGTGGAGGCCGGCCTGCCGCGCGATGGCGCCTGATCAGTGAACCACGCCATCGCGGGGCAAGCCCGCTCCCACCAGGGCACCTGTTTCCTGGGGGTTAGCCATGCTCGATCAACTCTCCCTGCTTTCCTTTGCCAGCGGCGGTTGGGGCCAGGCGTTGCTGGCCGGCGCGCTGGTGACCGTGTCGCTGGCCCTGGCCTGCCTGCCCATCGGCCTGCCACTGGGCCTGCTGGTGGCGCTCGCCGCGCGCTCGCGCAAACGCCTGCCGCGGGCCTGGGCCACCACCTTCTCCACGGTGTTTCGCGGCCTGCCCGAACTGCTCACCCTGCTGATCATCTACTACGGCTGCCAGATCGCCGCGCAGAAGCTCCTCGCCGCGCTGGGCTATGAAGGCGAGGTGCTGATCAACACCTTCCTCGCCGCCATGGCTGCCTTCAGCCTGGTGTTCGCCGCGTTCTCCAGCGAGATCTGGCTGATGGCCTTCAAGACCCTGCCCAAGGGCCAGCTGGAGGCTTGCGCGGCCCTGGGCCTGGGCAAGCGCACCGGCTTTTTCAAGGTGGTGCTGCCGCAACTGACGCGCATCGCCCTGCCGGGCCTGTCGAACAACTGGCTGAGCCTGCTCAAGGACACCTCGCTGGTCTCGACCATCTCGCTGATCGACCTGATGCGCCAGACCAATCTCGCGGTCAGCGTGACCAAGGAGCCGATGCTGTTCTACGGCGTCGCCTGCCTGGTCTACCTGCTGTTCTCGGCGCTATCGGGCAGGGTCTTCGCCCTGCTCGAGCGGCGCAGCAATCGCCACCTGCAAGGAGCCCGCCCATGAGCCTTGAGCAACTGCTGGCCTACGTGCTCGACCCGGACTTGCTGGACCGCTACGGCGCGCGTTTCGTCGATGGCCTGCTGGTCACCGCCAAGCTGGTGGCGATCTCCTTCACTCTCGGCGCGCTGCTGGGCATGCTCCTGGCGCTGGCGCGCATGTCACCCAGCCGCGTGCTGCGACGCCTGGCGGCTGGCTACGTGTATTTCTTCCGCGGTTCACCGCTGCTGGCCCAGCTGTTCCTGCTGTACTACGGGCTGGGTTCGCTCAAGGGTTTCTGGCAGGAGCTGGGCCTCTGGTGGTTCTTCCGCGAGGCCTGGTACTGCGCCCTGCTCGCCTTCACCCTCAACACGGCGGCCTACCAGGCCGAGATCTTCCGCGCCAGCCTGATGGCGGTCGCGCCGGGCCAGTACGAAGCGGCCAAGGCACTCAACCTCAAGCGCTCGACCACCTTCTTCAAGGTGGTCCTGCCACAGTCGCTGCTGGTGGCCATCGGCCCGCTGGGCAACGAGTTGATCATGATGATCAAGGCCAGCGCGATTGCCTCGCTGGTGACGATCTACGACTTGATGGGGGTGACCAAGCTGGCCTTCTCGCGCAGCTTCGACTTCCAGATCTACCTGTGGGCGGCAGTGCTCTACCTGCTGATCGTCGAGGTGGTCCGGCGCACCTTGAAACACCTGGAAGCCCGCCTGGGCCGCCACCTGAACTGACTGAAGGAAATCTTCCATGCATTGCCAGACCATCGTCCTGGGCGCCGGCATCGTCGGCGTCAGCACCGCCCTGCATCTGCAGGCCCGCGGACGCCAGGTGATCCTCATCGACCGCGACGAGCCAGGCAGCGGCACCAGCCATGGCAACGCCGGGCTGATCGAGCGTTCCAGCGTGATCCCCTATGCCTTCCCGCGCCAGTACAGCGCCCTGCTGCGCTATGGCCTGAACCGCCAGCCCGACGTGCGCTACAGCCTTGCCCACCTGCCCAAGGCCGCACCCTGGCTGCTCAGCTACTGGCGCCAGTCCGCTCCCGGGCGCCTGGCCAAGGCCGCCGCCGACATGCTGCCGCTGGTGCAGCGCAGCGTCGAGGAACACGATGTGCTGATCGAAGCCGCCGGCCTGCAAGGGCTGGTGCAAGCCAAGGGTTGGATCGAGGTGTACCGCGACGCCGCGCTGTTCGCGCAGGCCAAGCACGACCTTCAAGGCCTGGCCCGCTACGGCCTGCGCTACGAGATCCTCGAACGCGAGCAACTGCAGGTCCGCGAGCAGCAACTGGACGGTGGGGTGATCGGTGGCATCCACTGGCTCGACCCGAAGACCGTGAGCAACCCCGGCGGCTTGACCCGTGGTTACGCCGCGCTGTTCGTCCAGCGTGGCGGGCAGTTCCTCTACGGCGATGCGCGCAGCCTGCGCCAGGTCGAGGGCGGCTGGCAGGTGGACAGCCGCCGGGGCACGGTGATGGCCGACGAGGTGGTGGCCTGCCTCGGCCCGCAGTCGGCCGACCTCTATGAACGGCTGGGCTACCACTTTCCGCTGGGGATCAAGCGCGGCTATCACATGCACTACGCGACCCGCGACGGCACCGAACTGGGTCACTCGATCTGCGACACCCAGGGCGGCTATGTCCTGGCGCCGATGGCCCGGGGGGTGCGCCTGACCACCGGCATCGAGTTCGCCGCCAGCGATGCCCCGGCCAACGAGATCCAGCTGCGCCGCTGCGAGGCCCTGGCGCGCAAGCTGTTCCCGGCCCTGGGCGAGCGCCTGGACGACAAGCCCTGGCTGGGCCGTCGCCCCTGCCTGCCAGACATGCGCCCGGTGATCGGCCCGGCGCCGCTGCACAAGCACCTGTGGTTCAACTTCGGCCATGCCCATCATGGTCTGACGCTGGGCCCGGTCAGTGGCCGCCTGCTGGCGGAGCTGATGACCGGCGAGCGCCCCTTCACCGACCCTGCGCCCTACAGCGCCGCACGCTTCGCCTGAACCTTGAGCGGGAGAACAACAAGATGACCGCACCCTTGAGCCTTGCCAGCCTGCACCCTGCCCCCGACCCGCGCCCGGAGCTGATCCGTATCGAGGGCCTGAACAAGCATTACGGCGCGTTCCATGTGCTGCACGATATCGACCTGTCGGTGCGCGAGGGCGAACGAATCGTGCTCTGTGGCCCGTCGGGCTCGGGCAAGTCGACGCTGATCCGCTGCATCAACCGCCTGGAGATCGCCCAGCAGGGCAGCATCCGCGTGGCTGGCACCGACCTTGCGAGCACTGGCCGAGAGGCCGCCAAGGTGCGCAGCGAGATCGGCATGGTGTTCCAGCACTTCAACCTGTTCCCGCACATGAGCGTGCTCGACAATTGCCTGCTGGCACCGATGAGCGTGCGCGGCCTGTCGCGGCGGGACGCCGAGGAACGGGCGCGCTCGTACCTGAGCAAGGTCGGTATCGAAAGCCAGGCGCACAAGTACCCCAGCCAGCTCTCCGGCGGCCAGCAGCAGCGGGTGGCGATCGCCCGGGCGTTGTGCATGAAGCCGAGGATCATGCTGTTCGACGAGCCGACCTCGGCACTCGACCCGGAGATGGTGGCCGAGGTACTGGACGTGCTGGTGCAACTGGCCGGCACCGGCATGACCATGCTCTGCGTGACCCACGAGATGGGCTTTGCCCGACAGGTGGCAGAGCGGGTGTTGTTTCTCGAAGGTGGGCAGATCATTGAGGACTCTTCACCGGAAGTGTTCTTCGGGCAGCCCAGGACGGCGCGGGCACAGGCGTTTTTGAAGCAGATCCTGCATTAGTGGTTCGTGGTCCTGCGCAGATATACGCAACCCAGTCAGCCTCCGGCAAAACAGCGTTGCAATATATAAAGATTTGATCTTGATCTTGATCGGTTCTTGCTCTGCTTTTGCTTCTAAGTGCGCGATAGTTCAGGCGACACCAATTGCGACTTCAGGAGGCCGAACGGAGGGCTTGCGCAGGGAGGTGACGGGCATGGATGCCCGTCAAGCGCCGATCA
>NZ_JBYSYW010000060.1:0-13053 GCF_058783825.1 Pseudomonas sp. FW305-96 | reverse complement strand
CTGCGCGACACGTTGAAACAGCACCTCAAAGCCAACCTGCCGGACTACATGGTGCCGACGCATTTCCTGGTGCTGGACCAGTGGCCACTGACCGCCAACGGCAAGCTGGACCGCAAGGCCCTGCCCAAACCGGATGCCAGCCAGCTGCAACAAGGCTACGTGGCCCCACGCACGGCGCTGGAGCAGCAACTGGCGGCGATCTGGGCCGAGGTGCTGAAAGTCGAGCAGGTGGGCTTGCACGACAACTTCTTCGAGCTCGGCGGCCACTCGTTGCTGGCCACCCAGGTCACCTCGCGGATCCGCCAGCGCCTGAATGTGGAAGTGTCGCTGCGCAGCCTGTTCGAATCCGCCGACCTGCAAGCCTTCGCCCAGGCCGCCGGCGAAGGCGCGGCCAGCCTGGCGCCGGCGTTCAGCGTCGTGGACCGCAACCAGCCGCTGGCCTTGTCCTACGCCCAGCAGCGCCAGTGGTTCCTCTGGCAACTGGAGCCGGCCAGTGCCGCGTACAACATCCCGTCGGCCCTGCGCTTGAAGGGCGAACTGGATATCGAGGCACTGCGCATTAGCTTCGCCGCACTGGTCGCCCGCCACGAAACCCTGCGCACGACCTTCCACCAGGAAGGCGAGCAGGCTTGGCAACGGATCCATGTCGCAGGTGATTTCGACCTGCCGGTCGAGACGGTGGCGAGCGAGACGCTTCAGGCGCGAGTTGCGCAGGAGACCGCGCAGCCGTTCGACCTGGAGCACGGCCCGTTGCTGCGTGCCCGCCTGCTGCGCCTGGCCGCCGACGAGCATGTGCTGGTACTGACCCTGCACCATATCGTTGCCGATGGTTGGTCGATGCCGATCATGGTCGATGAAGTGGTGCGCCTGTATGCCGGGTACCGTCAGGGCGCCGAGGCGCAACTGCCGGCCCTGGTGTTCCAGTACGCGGATTATGCCGCCTGGCAGCGCCAGTGGATGGCGGCGGGCGAGCAGGCACGCCAGCTCGACTACTGGCGCCAGCAACTGGGCGACGAGCAACCGGTGCTGGAGTTGCCTGCCGACCGCCCACGCCCGTTGCAGTTGAGTCATGCCGGGGCACGCCTGGATATCCACCTGGAGCCGGAACTCGCCGAGGCGCTGAAAGCCACCGCACGGCAACAGGGCGTAACCCTGTTCATGCTGTTGCTGGCCTCGTTCCAGGTGTTGCTGCACCGCCTCAGTGGTCAATCGCAGGTGCGCGTCGGCGTCCCGGTCGCCAACCGCAACCGGGCCGAGACCGAGGGCCTGATCGGCTTCTTCGTCAACACCCAGGTGCTCAAGGCTGAGTTCGCGCCGCAGACCACATTCGCCGGGTTGCTGCAACAGGTCCGGCACACCGCCGTGCAGGCCCAGGCGCACCAGGATCTGCCGTTCGAGCAACTGGTCGAGGCGCTGCAGCCCGAACGCAGCCTGAGCCACAGCCCACTGTTCCAGGTGCTGTTCAACCACAAGGCGGAAAACCCCGGCATGGCCCAGGAACTGGCCGGGCTGCGGATCGAGGGGCTGGGTTGGGAAGATCGCAGCACCCAGTTCGACCTGGTCCTGAACACGGTCGAGCACGACGCGGGGTTGAGCGCCATCCTGACCTACGCCACTGCATTGTTCGATCCGGCCACTGCCGAGCGTCTGGGTAGGTACTGGCGCAATCTGTTGCAGGGCATCTGCCAGGACAGCGCCCAACGCGTGGCGCAGTTGCCATTGCTCGATGCGCTCGAGTTGGAGGAGTGGCAAGCGAATGTACAGCGTTACCCAAGCACCGAGTGCGCTCACGCGCTGATCGAGCAGCAGGCGGCGCATACGCCTGAAGCGATCGCCGTGACCTTTGCCGGGCAGGCGCTGAGCTATGACCAGCTCAACCGCCGCGCCAACCGCCTGGCGCACAAGCTGCGCGAGCAGGGCGTGGGGCCGGATGTGCTGGTGGGCATCGCGGTGGAGCGTGGTTTCGAGATGATCGTCGGCCTGCTGGCGATCCTCAAGGCCGGTGGCGCCTATGTGCCGCTGGACCCGGAATACCCGCAGGACCGCCTGAGCTACATGATGGAAGACAGCGGCATTCAGTTGCTGCTGACTCAAGGCCATTTGCTGGCCGGCCTGCCGGTACCGGCGCAGGTGCGCAGTCTGTCTCTCGAAGATGATCTGACTGGCTACAGTGACGAGAATCCGGAGCACCTGACCCGGCCAGACAACCTGGCCTATGTGATCTACACCTCGGGCTCGACCGGCAAGCCGAAAGGCACGCTGCTGCCGCACCACAACCTGCTGCGCCTGTTCAAAGCCACCGATGCCTGGTTCGGCTTCGGCCCGCAGGATGTGTGGACGCTGTTCCACTCGTACGCCTTCGATTTCTCGGTGTGGGAGATCTTCGGTGCGCTGCTGCACGGCGGTCGTTTGGTGATCGTCCCGCGTGAAACCACCCGTTCCCCGGAAGACTTCCACCAGTTGCTGGTGGAGCAGGGCGTGACCGTGCTCAACCAGACCCCATCGGCATTCAAACCGCTGATGCGTGTGGCCTGTGACAGCACTGCCGATCTGGCGCTGCGCTACGTGATCTTCGGCGGCGAAGCCCTGGATGTGGCTGCACTGCAGCCATGGTTCGAGCGCTTCGGCGAGGATTGCGACAACCTGATCAACATGTACGGCATCACCGAGACCACGGTGCACGTGACGTACCGGCCGATCCGCTTCGCCGACACGCAGCAGTCGAGCAGCCCGATCGGTACAGCGATTCCGGACCTGTCGATGTACGTGCTGGACGCCGATTTCAACCCGGTGGCCAAGGGCTGCACCGGCGAGCTGCATGTCGGCCACGCCGGCCTGGCGCGGGGTTACCACAACCGCGCCTCGCTGACCGCCGAGCGCTTCGTGCCGGACCCGTTCTCCAGTGAAGGCGGGCGCCTGTACCGCACCGGTGACCTGGCGCGTTACCGCGAACAGGGCGTGATCGAGTACGTGGGCCGGATCGACCATCAGGTGAAGATTCGTGGCTTCCGTATCGAACTGGGCGAGATCGAAGCACGCCTGCAAGAACATGCGGCGGTGCGCGAAGTGCTGGTGCTGGATATCGACGGGGCAGGGGGCAAGCAACTGGCGGCCTACCTGATTGCGAATGATCCATCCGCTGACCCGCAAGTGATGCGCGACACGCTGAAACAGCACCTGAAAGCCAACCTGCCGGACTACATGGTGCCGACGCACTTCCTGGTCTTGGACCAGTGGCCACTGACCGCCAACGGCAAGCTGGACCGCAAGGCCCTGCCCAAACCGGACGCCAGCCAACTGCAACAGGGCTACGTGGCCCCACGCACGGCGCTGGAACAGCAACTGGCGGCGATCTGGGCCGAGGTGCTGAAAGTCGAGCAGGTCGGCTTGCACGACAACTTCTTCGAGCTCGGCGGCCACTCGTTGCTGGCCACCCAGGTCACCTCGCGGATCCGCCAGCGCCTGAATGTGGAAGTGTCGCTGCGCAGCCTGTTCGAATCCGCCGACCTGCAAGCCTTCGCCCAGGCCGCTGGCGAAGGCGCGGCCAGCCAGGCGCCTGCCATTAGCGTGGCGGACCGCAACCAGCCGCTGGTGCTGTCGTACGCCCAGCAGCGCCAGTGGTTCCTCTGGCAACTGGAGCCAGATAGCGCCGCCTACCACATCCCTGCAGCCTTGCAACTGAAGGGGCGACTGAACCCCGAGGCGTTGCGTCAGGCCTTCGAGAGCCTGATCGCTCGCCATGAGAGCCTGCGCACCACCTTCGATCAGCAAGGTGGCGAGGCACAGCAGCGTATCCATGCGCCCGCGACGTTCACCCTGGTCATGGAATCGCTGCAGGATACCTCCACCGAGGCGGTCCGCGAGCGCGTGGCTCGTGAGATCCAGCGCCCGTTCGACCTGACCCAGGGGCCGCTGCTGCGGGTGCGCCTGCTGCGCCTGGCCGAGGACGATCACGTGCTGGTGCTGACCCTGCATCACATCGTCGCCGATGGCTGGTCGATGCCGATCATGGTCGATGAAGTGGTCGACGCCTACCTGGCCTTGAGCCAGGGCCGGCAACCCGAACAGCCGGCCTTGCCGGTGCAGTACGCCGACTATGCCGTCTGGCAGCGCCAGTGGATGGAGGCCGGCGAGCAGGCCCGTCAGCTGGACTACTGGCTGGCGCAGCTGGGCGCCGAGCACTATGTGCTGCAACTGCCCACCGATCATCCACGGCCCACTGTGCAAAGCCACGCCGGTCGCAGCCTCGCCATCGAGGTGCCGGCGCCGCTGGTTCAGGCTTTGAAGGCGCAGGCGCGCCAGCAAGGGGTGACGCTGTTCATGCTGCTGCTGGCTTCGTTCCAGAGCTTGCTGCACCGCCAGACCGGGCAGGCCGACATCCGTGTCGGCGTGCCGATCGCCAACCGCACCCGGACCGAGACCGAGGGCTTGATCGGCTTCTTCGTCAACACCCAGGTGCTCAAGGCGCAGTTCGAGCTGCACACGACCTTCAGCGCGTTGCTGCAACAGGTCAAGCACGCCGCCTTGCAGGCCCAGGCGCACCAGGATCTGCCGTTCGAGCAACTGGTCGAAGCGCTGCAGCCGGAGCGCAGCCTGAGCCACAACCCGCTGTTCCAGGTGATGTTCAACCACCAGGCCCAACGCCCGGACCAGGGGCGCGAACTGCCTGGGCTGAGCATCGAAGGCCTGAGCTGGGGCAACCCCACGGCGCACCTCGACCTTGCCCTGGATACTTTCGAAAGCGAGGACGGCCTCGGCGCGACCCTGACCTACGTCAGCGACCTGTTCGAGCACGCCACCATCGAGCGCATGGCCGCGCACTGGCTCAACCTGTTGCAGGCAGTCAGCACCCAGCCTGCCCAGCGGATCGTCGAGTTGCCGCTGCTCGATCAGGCACAGCGCCAGGTCATCCTCGGGCAGTGGAGCCGACACGAGGTGGTCTACCCCGACTCGCGCACGGTGCAGCAACTGTTCGCCGACCAGGCCGCGCGTACCCCGCACGCCACGGCGCTGATCTGCGAAGGGCAGCAGCTCACCTACCAGGCCCTGGACCTGCGCGCCAACCAGCTGGCCCATCGCCTGCGCGAGGCGGGCATCGGCCCGGACGTGCGCGTGGGCATCGCCCTGCCGCGCAGCCTGGACATGGTGGTCGGCCTGCTGGGCGTGCTCAAGGCCGGCGGCGCCTACGTGCCGCTGGACCCCGACTACCCGCACGAGCGCCTGGCCTACATGATGGAGGACAGCGGCATCGCCCTGTTGCTCTGCCACAGCGCCCAGCTGCAAGACCTGGCCGTGGCACCGCAGGTACGCAGCCTGTGCCTGGACAGCGAGCCGCTCGATGCCTGGCCGAGCCATGCGCTGCCGGCGCTGGGCGACCCCGACAACCTGGCGTACATCATGTACACCTCCGGTTCCACCGGGCGTCCCAAGGGCGTTGGCATCAGCGCCGCGGCGCTGAGCCGACATGCCCATGTCGCCCAGGGTTTCTGCGGCCTGTCGGCGGCCGACCGGGTGCTGCAGTTCTCCACCTTCAACTTCGACGCCTTCGTCGAGCAGCTGTACCCGGCGCTGATCTGCGGCGCCAGCGTGGTGCTGCGCGGCCCGACGCTGTGGGACAGCGAGACCTTCTACCGTGAAGTGGTGACCCAGGGCATCACCTTCGCCGACCTGCCGACCGCCTACTGGTACCTGCTGGCCAAGGACTTCGCGGCCAAGGGCCCGCGCGACTATGGTTCGCTGCGGCGCATCCACATGGGAGGCGAGGCCATGGCCGCCGATGGCGTGCTGGCCTGGCAACAGGCCGGGCTCGGCCATGTGCGCCTGCTCAACACCTACGGGCCGACCGAGGCCACCGTCAGCGTCATGAGCCACGACTGCAGCGCCTATGTCACCGGCGCGCAACCCCTGCCGGTGCAGATCCCGATCGGCAAGGCCCTGGGCGGGCGCTCGATCCACCTGGTGGACGCCGATGCCGACCTGGCCCTGCCGGGCGCCATCGGTGAACTGCTGGTCGGTGGCGAGCTGCTCGCCCGCGGCTATCACAATCGTCCGGGGCTGACCGCCGAACGCTTCATCCCCGACCCGTTCGCGACGACGCCGGGTGGGCGCCTGTACCGCACCGGCGACCTGGCACGCTATCGCGAGCACGGCGTGGTGGAGTACGCCGGGCGCATCGACCACCAGGTGAAGATCCGCGGCTTCCGTATCGAGCTGGGCGAGATCGAGGCGCGCCTGCGCGAGCACCCTGCGGTGCGCGAAGTGCTGGTGGTCGATATCGATGGCCCGGGCGGCAAGCAACTGGCCGCCTACCTGGTGCCCAACGCCCTGCCCGAGGCCGAGGACGGCCTGCGCGCCGAGCTGAAGGCGCACCTGGGCGCCAGCCTGCCGGACTACATGGTGCCGATGTACCTGGTGTTGCTCGAGCGCATGCCGCTGCTGCCCAACGGCAAGCTCGACCGCAAGGCACTGCCGGCCCCCGATACCCGCCAGTCGCAGCCGGCCTATTTGGCCCCGGTCAGTGAACTGGAGCAGCAGTTGGCGGCGCTGTGGGCCGAAGTGCTGCAGGTCGAGCGGGTGGGCCTGGGCGATGACTTCTTCGAGCTGGGCGGGCACTCGCTGCTGGCGGCCCAGCTGATTTCCAAGATCAACTCGGGCCTGGGCATCGACATCCCCCTGCGCCTGCTATTCGAGAAACCGCAATTGAATGATTTTGCCCAGGCCTGTGCCAGCACCGGCTTGTCGTTGAGCGAGGACGGCTTGTCCGATATCGAAAGAATGATGAATGAAATGGCGGGCGTCTGAGATGGACAAGAGCACAGCAGAACGTATCGCCAAGCGCTTTGTCGGCCTGGCCCTGGAGCAGCGTCGGCAGATTCTCGACAAGATGCGCGAGACCGGGCAGAGCTTCCGCTTGCTGCCCATCGCCGTGACCCGTCACGACAGCCCGCGCATCCCGCTGTCCTATGCCCAGCAGCGCATGCTGTTCCTCTGGCAGCTGGAGCCGCGCAGCAGCTTCTATAATGTGCCGATGGCGGTGCGCCTGAGCGGTTCGCTGAACCAGCAGGCCTTGGCCCAGGCCCTGGAGGCGCTGGTGCGGCGCCATGAGAGCCTGCGCACGCGGTTCGTCTCCGAGCAGGGCGAGTTCCACCAGCAGGTCCTCGAACAACCGGGCGTTGGCCTGGAGGTGCGCGAGGTGCAGGCCGGGCCGGGCGAGGATATCGAGCAGTGCCTGCGTACTGCGGTGCGCGAGGCGCTGGATGCGCCGTTCGACCTGCTCGAAGGCCCGCTGCTGCGGGTCCGGCTGTTGCGCCTGGCACCGACCGAGCACGTGCTGACAGTGTGCATGCACCATATCGTCTCCGACGGCTGGTCGGGCGAGCTGATGGTGCAGGAGTTCGTGCACCTGTACGAAGCGCTGTCGCAGGGCCGTGACGCCAACCTGCCGCCGCTGGAGGTGCAATACGCCGACTACGCGATCTGGCAACGCGCCTGGCTTGAGGCCGGCGAGGGCGAGCGCCAGTTGCAGTACTGGAAGCAGCAGTTGGGCGATGAGCACCCGGTGCTGGACCTGCCGCTGGACCACGAGCGCCCGGCGCACCCCAGCTACCGTGGCGGGACCCTGCGCAGCGATGTGCCGGCGGCGTTGTCGGCCAAGCTCAAAGCCCAGGCGCGCAGCCAGGGCCATACCGTGTTCATGCTGACCCTCGCGGCCTTGGCCGTGACCCTGTCGCGCTACAGCGGCCAGGCCGACATCCGCATCGGCGCGCCCAACGCCGGGCGCAACCGCAAGGAAGTCGAAGGCCTGATCGGCTTCTTCATCAACACTCAGGTGCTGCGGGTGCAGGTGGACGAGCGCCAGAGCGGCGCGGCGCTGCTGGAACAGGTGAAGCAGGTGGTCAGTGGCGCGCAGTCGCACCAGGAACTGCCGTTCGAGCACCTGGTCGATGCCCTGGCGCCGGAGCGCAACCTGGGCCACAACCCGTTGTTCCAGGTGAAGATCAACCAGAACATGGCCGATACCGAGGCCGGCGCCCAGGCCCGGCAGACGCTGGGTGAGCTGAGTGTCAGCGGTTATTCGGTCGAGGGCAGCGATGCACGCTTCGACCTGGCCTATGACTTCACCGAGACCCCCGACGGCCTGCAAGGCTACTTCACCTACAGCACCGACCTGTTCGAAGCCGCGACCATCGAGCGCATGGCCGCTTCGTTCCAGGCCGTGGTGCGTACGCTTGTCGAGCACCCCGACGCGGCGTTGCTCGACCACCCGGATGCCCAGGCCGCGCAGGTTGAAACCGCTGCCCAAGGCTGGCCGCAGCAGGATTTTCTCGCCCTGTGGCGTCAGGGCCTGCAAGCCGGGGCCGGGCAGCCGGCATTGCGCGCGGGGGATCGTACGGTCACCTATGCCGAGCTGGAGCAGCAGGCCAACCGTTTCGCCCATTACCTCAAGGCACAGGGTATCGCCCCGGGCATGACCGTGGCGCTGTGCCAGGAGCGCTCCATCGAGTGGGTGACCAGCCTGCTGGCGGTGCTCAAGCTGGGCGCGGTGTACCTGCCGCTGGACAGCCGCCAGCCGGCCGAGCGCCTGCGGCAGTTGCTGCAGGCCAGCGCCGCGCAGCTTCTGGTGCATGCCCAGGGCGACGACCAGGCGGCGGGGCTGGGCGTATGCCGCGCCGTGGCCCATGACACTTCACTGTATGGCGACTACGACGACCAGCCACCGGCAGTGCATGTCTTGCCGCAGCAGGCGGCCTACATCATCTACACCTCGGGTTCCACCGGGCAACCCAAGGGCGTGGTGGTCAGCCACGGGGCGCTGGCCAACTACCTGCAGGGCGTGCTGCAACGCCTCGACCTGCAGCCTGGTGCAAGCCTGGCGATGGTCTCCACCGTGGCCGCCGACCTTGGCCACACCGTGCTGTTCGGCGCGCTGGCCTCGGGCCGGCTGCTGCACCTGCTGGGTCACGACCAGGGCTTCGACCCCGATGCCTTCGCCAGCTACATGGCCGAGCACCGCGTCGATGTGCTGAAGATCGTGCCCAGCCACCTGCAAGGCCTGTTGCAGGCCGCGCAGCCGGAGCGGGTGTTGCCCGAGCAATTGCTGATCCTCGGTGGCGAGGCCAGTTCCTGGGCCTTGATCGAGCAGATCCGCCGCCTGAAGCCCGGCTGCCGGATCATCAACCACTACGGCCCGACCGAGACCACCGTGGGCATCCTTACCCACGAAGTCGGCGCGCGCCTGCCTGGCTGGCGCAGCGTGCCGGTGGGCCGGCCGCTGGACAACGGCCAGGCGCGGGTGCTGGACGCCTACCTCAATCCGCTGCCCGAGCGCGTGGCCGGCGAGCTGTACCTGGGCGGCCAGGGCCTGGCCCAGGGTTATGTCGGCCAGCCGGGCCTGACCGCTGAGCGCTTTGTCCCCGATCCGTTCGGTGACAACGGCGAGCGGCTGTACCGTGCCGGTGACCGCGCACGCCTGGACCAGGGGGTGCTGGAATACCTGGGCCGTGGTGACGACCAGGTGAAGATCCGCGGTTACCGGGTCGAGCCGGGCGAGGTCGGCCAGGTGCTGCAAGGCCTGCCCGGCGTGGCCGAGGCCGTGGTGCTGGCGTTGCCGCTGGACAGCGACCCCACGCGCCTGCAACTGGTGGCCTGGGCCGTGCCGTCGGCGGGTGTCGAGCTGCAGGCCGAGGCCCTGCGCCAGGCCCTGCTGGCGCGCCTGCCGGAGTACCTGGTGCCGGCGCAGGTGCTGCTGCTCGAGCGCCTGCCGCTGACCGCCAACGGCAAGCTGGACAAGCGTGCCCTGCCCAGACCCGGGGTGGTGGCCAAGCAGCGCTTTGTCGCGCCGGTGGGGGAAATCGAAGAGAAACTCGCGGCGATCTGGTGCGAGGTGCTCAAGCGTGAGCAAGTGGGCAGCACCGACAACTTCTTCGAACTGGGTGGCGACTCGATCCTCAGCCTGCAGATCATTGCCCGCGCCAAGCGCCAGGGCATCAAGCTCAGCCCCAAGCAGCTGTTCGAGAAGCAGACCATCGGCCAGTTGGCGGCGGTGGCCAAGCTGATCGAGAAGAAAGCGGCGGCCGAGGTGGTCGAGCAGGTCAGCGGCAGCCTGCTGCTGTCGCCGATCCAGGCGCGTTTCTTCGACACCGTGATTCCCCAGCGCCACCACTGGAACCAGGCGGTGCTGCTGACCCCGCGCCAGCCGTTGACGGCAGCCTTGCTGCAACCTGCGCTCAAGCTGCTGCTGGAACAGCACGACGCCCTGCGCCTGCGTTTCAGCGAGGATCAGGGGCAGTGGCAAGGCCAGTTCTCGCCGGTCGACGCGCAGCAGTTGCTGTGGGTACATCAGCTGGACGATGCCGCACGCCTGCCGGAGCTGGCCGATGAGGCCCAGCGCAGCCTGGACCTGAAGAATGGCCCGCTGCTGCGCGTGGTACTGATTGACCTGCCCGAGGGGCAACAGCGCCTGCTGCTGGTGATCCACCATCTGGTGGTCGATGGCGTGTCCTGGCGTGTCCTGCTCGAAGACCTGCAACTGGCCTGCCAGGCACTGCTGGCCGGCAAGGCGCCGGTGCTGCCGGCCAAGAGCAGTTCGCTCAAGGCCTGGGCCGAGCACCTGCGCGAGCATGCCCGCAGCCCCGCGCTGGTGGCCGAGCTGGCCTACTGGCAGGCGCAGTTGCAGGGTGTCAGCGACGTCCTGCCTGGGGCGAACCTGCAGGGTGGCCAGCAGCGCAAGCATGAAATATCGGTGCGCACCCACTTGAACGCCGAACTGACCCGGCAACTGTTGCAGGAGGCGCCGGCTGCCTACCGCACCCAGGTCAATGATTTGCTGCTGACGGCGCTGGCGCGGGTCATCCGCCGCTGGACCGGCGAGGCGCACGCGCTGATCCGCCTGGAAGGCCATGGCCGCGAAGACCTGTTCGATGACCTCGACATCACCCGCACGGTCGGCTGGTTCAGCAGCCTGTACCCGGTGAAGCTGACCCCCGCCGATGACCTGGGCGCGTCGCTCATGGCGGTCAAGGAACAACTGCGCGCCGTGCCGGCCAAGGGCATCGGCTACGGTGTACTGCGTTACCTGGGTGACGCGCAGGCCCGCGAAACCCTCGGCGCCCTGGCCCAGGGCAGCATCGTGTTCAACTACCTGGGGCAGTTCGACGGCAGCTTCGACAGCGAGCAAGGGTTGTTCACCCCGGCGCCGGAAGGTGCGGGGCAGGGGCAAAGCCCTGAGGCGCCGCTGGGCAGCCTGCTCAGCATCGATGGCCAGGTCTACGCCGGTGAACTGGCGCTGGACTGGAGCTTCAGCAGCGCCGTGTTCGAGCGTGGGCAGATCCAGCGCCTGGCCGACGAGTACGCCGAGGAACTGCGCCTGCTGATCGGCCACTGCACCAGCCCGGGCGTGGCGGGGGTGACGCCTTCGGACTTCCCGCTGGCCAGCCTCGACCAGCGCCAGCTGGCGGCGCTGCCGGTGGCGGCGGGCAACATCGAAGACATTTACCCGCTGTCGCCGATGCAGCAGGGCATGTTGTTCCACAGCCTGTACCAGCAGGAGACGGGCAACTACATCAACCAGACTCGCGTCGAAGTGCAAGGTCTGGACGTACCGCGCTTCATCGCGGCCTTGCAGGCTACCGTGGACAACCACGAAGTGCTGCGCAGCAGTTTCTTCAGTGGCTACGACCAGTCCCTGCAAGTGGTGCAGCGCCAGGTGCGGCTGCCGCTGGTCGAGCTCGACTGGCGTGACCAGGCCGATCTGCCGAGGGCGTTGCAGGAATGGGCCGAGGCCGACCTGCGTGCCGGTTTCGACCTGGCCAGCGGTCCGCTGCTGCGCCTGGCGGTGATCCGCAGCGCCGAACAGCAGTACCAGCTGGTGCTGACCAACCACCATATCCTGCTCGATGGCTGGAGCAGCTCGCGCCTGTTCGGTGAGGTGCTGCAGCGTTACGCCGGTTTCACCCCGGCAGGCAAGAACAGCCGTTACCGCGACTATATCCAGTGGCTGCAACGCCAGGACCAGGCCGCCAGCGAGCGCTTCTGGCGCGAGCGCACGGCGGAACTGGACGAGCCCACGCGGCTGGCCCAGGCCTTCAGGTCCGAAGCCCAGGGCCACGGGCAGGCCGAGCATCAGATCAGCCTGGATGCACAGCGTACCCAGCGCCTGGGCGAGTTTGCCCGGGACCAGCGGATCACCCTCAACACCCTGGTCCAGGCCGCGTGGCTGTTGCTGTTGCAGCGCTACACCGGGCAGGCCTGCGTGACCTTCGGCGCCACCGTGGCCGGCCGCCCGGCCGAACTGCCGGGCGTCGAGGAGCAGCTGGGGCTGTTCATCAACACCTTGCCGGTGGTCGCCAGCCCACGCCCGGAGCAGACCGTGGGCGACTGGGTACAGCACGTGCAAGGGTTGAACCTGGCCCTGCGCGAGCACGAGCACATGCCGCTGTACGAGATCCAGCGCTGGGCCGGCTGGAGCGGCGAGGCGCTGTTCGACAATATCCTGGTGTTCGAGAACTACCCGGTGTCGGAGGCGCTGCAGCAAGGCGCTCCCCAGGGGCTGGTGTTCGGCGAGGTGGCCAGCCAGGAGCAGACCAACTATCCGCTGACGCTGGTGGCCCAGGTGGGCGAAAAACTGTCGGCCAGCTTCAAGTTCGACCGCGCCAGCTATGCCGAATCGGCTGTCGGACAGATGGCGGCACATTTCGTCGAACTGCTGGAAGGGTTGGCGGACTCGTCGCAGCGGGCTTTGGGTGAGCTGGTGCTGAGCACAGCGCCGCTACAGGTCATTGACAGCTATCCGAGCTCGGCCTGCACCCACGCGCTGATCGAGCAGCAGGCGGCGCGCACGCCTGAAGCGATCGCCGTGACCTTCGCTGGGCAAGCGTTGAGCTATGGCCAGCTCAACCGCCGCGCCAACCGCCTGGCACACAAGCTGCGCGCACAGGGCGTAGGGCCGGATGTGCTGGTGGGCATCGCGGTGGAGCGCGGTTTCGAGATGATCGTCGGCCTGCTGGCGATCCTCAAGGCCGGTGGCGCCTATGTGCCGCTGGACCCGGAGTATCC
>NZ_JBYSYW010000059.1:0-13120 GCF_058783825.1 Pseudomonas sp. FW305-96 | reverse complement strand
CGTCCCCTTCGTCTAGTGGCCTAGGACACCGCCCTTTCACGGCGGTAACAGGGGTTCGAGTCCCCTAGGGGACGCCACTTTTACCCGCGTTTTGCGGGAGTTGAAAGGCTCATCATCCAGATCGGTGAGTCTTTTGTTTACTCGGGGCTATAGCTCAGCTGGGAGAGCGCCTGCATGGCATGCAGGAGGTCAGCGGTTCGATCCCGCTTAGCTCCACCAATTCGCCACGATTCGCAACAGCGGGTCGGCACGAAGGTTAAAGTCCCCTTCGTCTAGTGGCCTAGGACACCGCCCTTTCACGGCGGTAACAGGGGTTCGAGTCCCCTAGGGGACGCCAATTTTTTACCTGCGTTTTGCAGGACTTATAAGGCTCATTCGCTTATTGAATGGGCCTTTTGTTTTTTCTGCCTTCCAAAAAATCCAGCTGTGCCGATCAATGGCCGCAGATTCCGCTTGCCAGAAAATATTATTAGCATAATATGTCGATCATAATATTTAGAGGTGAGCCATGAGCGACAAGAAGAGCAAGACCCGCCAACGCATCCTCGATGCGGCGCGCAGCGCACTGGTCCAGCAGGGACCGGCCGATCCGAGCGTCAGCCAGGTCATGGGCGCCGCGGGGCTGACGGTCGGCGGCTTCTATGCCCACTTCGACAGCAAGGACGAACTCATGCTCGAAGCCTTCAGCCAGCTGCTAGCCGAACGCCGTGCCTTGCTCGCCCAGCTCGATCCAGCCCTTGACGGTACTGAGCGGCGTGCCTTGGTCGCGGCCTTCTACCTGTCGCGCAAGCACCGCGATGCCGAGGTGCAGGCCTGCCCGATTCCCAATGCGCTGAGCGAAATGCAGCGCCTGCCGGACGCCTTCCGTGACGTGCTGGCCGAACACATCGAGCTGATGACCGCGCAAATGGTCGATCGCCCCGAGGACATCGACAAGGCGCTCGCCGATTTCGCCCTGATGGTTGGCGGCCTCGCCGTGGCCCGCGCCCTGGGCGATGGCGAGCTGTCCGACCGGATACTGCGTGCCGCCAAGTCGGCGGTGATCTGAGCAACCTGACCCTGGAGCAAGGCGATGACTACCCTGAGCTGGATTCGTGGCGTCAATGGCACCCTCGGCCACCTGGCCCCTGAACATGTTGCCGGCAAGATGCGCCGCGCCTTCATGACCCCGCGCAACCTGCCGCCCAAGCCATGGGAACTGCCGCTGCTGGCCAGGGCCGAGCGCATCACCTTGCGCTTCGGGTTGTCGGCATTGCGCTGGGGGCAGGGGCCGACGGTATTGCTGATGCATGGCTGGGAAGGTCGCCCCACCCAGTTCGCGGCACTGATCGAGCGGCTGGTGGACAGCGGCCATACCGTGGTGTCGCTGGAAGGGCCGGCACACGGGCGCTCGCCGGGCGAGCAAGCGCATGTGGTGGCGTTTGCCCGCGCGTTGCTCGAGGCCGCCGCCGAACTGCCGCCACTGCGCGCGGTGATCGGACACTCGATGGGGGGCGCAAGCCTGTTGCTGGCGCTGCAGTGGGGGCTGCGCACCGATGCGGCGGTGAGTATTGCCGCCCCGGCCCGCTTGCTCGGCGTGCTGCGGGGCTTTGCCCGGCGGCTTGGGTTGCCGGCCCGTGCCCGAGCGGCGTTTATCCGCCAGGTGGAGCGCGATGTCGGCGTCCAGGTGGCGCGCCTGGATGTCAGTGCCTATCAACTGGATGTGCCGGGCTTGGTGGTGCATGCCGAGGACGATCCCGTAGTGCTCGCCAGCGAGGCACCGCTGATTCACCAGGCTTGGTTCGACAGCCGCCTGCTGCTGCTCGAGGAGGGCGGCCATCAGCGGGTGCTAGCCGATCCGCGCCTGGGCCAGGCGGTGATCGAGCTGCTCGCACGCTCCACCGAGCGGGCGCGGCAAAGCGCCTGAGCATCCGGTACACTCTGCCCGTTCACTGAAAACCAGGAGCAGGCATGAGCTGGGATCTGGCGGCACCATTCATCATCGACCTTCGCGTTGGCAACGAGGATATCGACGGCCTCGGCCACGCCAACAACGCCGTCTACGTCACCTGGCTGGAGCGCTGCGCCTGGCGCCACTCCCAGCGCCTGGGGCTGGACCTGGCCGAGTATCGCCGGCTGGACCGGGCGATGGCGGTGGTCCGCCATGAGATCGACTACCTCGCCGCCGCCTATGAGGACGACGAGCTGCAACTGGCCACCTGGATCATCGACTGGGACCAGCGCCTGCGCATGACCCGGCGCTTCCAGCTCAAGCGCCCGAGCGACGGCGTGACCTTGCTGCGGGCGCAGACCACCTTTGCCTGCATCGAGCTGTCCAGCGGCAAGCCCAGGCGCATGCCGGCGGAATTCATCGACGGCTACGGCCCGGCGCTGACCGGCAGCTGACGGCTGGCGGAAGTTTGCTAGACTGCCGCCTTTTTCATGGCGAGACCCTGAAATGCAAATTGCCCTGGCCCCCATGGAGGGGCTGGTCGACAACATCCTGCGCGACGTCCTGACCCGTGTGGGTGGTATCGATTGGTGCGTCACCGAGTTCATTCGTGTCTGCGACCGCCTGCTGCCGGCCTCTTCGTTCGAAAAGCTGGCGCCGGAGCTGCGCCAGGGCGCCCGCACCGCCGCCGGGGTGCCGATGCGTGTGCAATTGCTCGGCTCCGACCCGGTATGCCTGGCCGAGAACGCGGCGCTGGCCTGCGAGCTTGGCGCGCCGGTGATCGACCTGAACTTCGGCTGCCCGGCCAAGACCGTCAACAAGTCGCGGGGCGGGGCGGTGCTGCTCAAGGAGCCGGAGCTGTTGCATGCCATCGTCCGCGAAGTACGCCGAGCGGTGCCGGCGCATATCCCGGTGACCTCGAAGATGCGCCTGGGCTACGACAGCCCCGACGGCGCGCTGGACTGCGCCACGGCACTGGCCGAGGGCGGCTCGGCACACCTGGTGGTGCATGCGCGGACCAAGGTAGAGGGCTACAAGCCGCCGGCCCACTGGGAATGGGTGGCGCGGGTGCAGGATGTGGTCAAGGTGCCAGTGTTCGCCAATGGTGAGATCTGGACCGTCGATGACTGGCGGCGTTGTCGCGAGGTCAGCGGTGCGCAAGACATCATGCTGGGGCGTGGGCTGGTGTCGCGCCCGGACCTGGCCCTGCAGATCGCTGCGGCCCGCGATGGCGTCGAGTACCAGCCGATGAGCTGGGAAGAACTGCTGCCGCTGCTGCGCGAGTTCTGGCGCCAGGCCCAGGACAAGCTGTCGCCACGCTACGCCCCGGGGCGGATGAAACAGTGGCTGGCGATGCTGACCCGCGGCTACCCCGAAGCGGTGGCGCTGTTTGCCGAGCTGCGTCGTGAGGATGACTGTCAGCGGATCAGCGGGTTGCTGGGGATGGAAATCCACGCTGTCGAGGCTTGTGTTGCCTGAGCCGGCTTGATCGCAAATTTTTTCATGCCAGCCCTTGAAAGCTCTTCGCCAGGACATATCTCTTGAATACGCGATGCCGAAGTCGGGTCGCGTAGTGACTTAACTTGCTGAATCTCAGGAGTTCATGACCATGACTACCGCTTTCTCTCTCGCACCACTTTTCCGCAACTCCGTCGGTTTCGACCGCTTCAACGACCTGTTCGAAGCCGCCGCCCGTAACGAGGCGGGTAGCAGCTACCCACCCTACAACGTGGAAAAGCATGGCGATGACCACTACCGCATCGTGGTCGCCGCCGCCGGCTTCCAAGAGCAGGACCTTGACCTGCAGGTCGAAAAAGGCGTTCTCACCGTGACCGGCGGCAAGCGCGACGGCAGCAGCGAAGGCGTCACCTTCCTGCACCAGGGCATCGCCCAGCGCGCCTTCAAGCTGTCGTTCCGCCTGGCCGACCACATCGAGGTCAAGGGCGCGGGCCTGGCCAATGGCCTGCTCAGCATCGAACTGCTGCGCATCGTGCCGGAAGAAGCCAAGGCCAAGCGTATCCCGATCAACGGCGACAAACCGGCGTTGAACTGATTTCAGCGCAGTGAAGAAAGGGCACCTTCGGGTGCCCTTTTTGCATTCTGCGGCGCCTCCAGCCGGGTTTACGCCTCAGTAATCCGCCGGTGCCTCCAGCAGTATCTGGCGAAACTCCGGTAACGGCAGTGGTCGGCTGTGCAGATAGCCCTGGTACAGATGGCAACCCAGCCGCTCGAGGAACTCCAGTTGCTCGGTCAGTTCCACGCCCTCGGCAATCACCGCCAGCTCCAGGCTGCGGGCCATGGCGACAATGGCGCGGACGATCTCGGCGTCGTTGGGGTCGACCGGTGCGTCGCGGACGAAGGTCTGGTCGATCTTCAACGCATCCACCGGCAGACGCTTTAGGTACGTGAGCGACGAATAGCCCGTGCCGAAGTCGTCCATGGCGAAGCTGACGCCGTGGTGCTTGAGTTCGCGCATCTTGCTGATGGTGTCCTCGAGGTTCTGGATGACGATGCCTTCGGTGATCTCCAGTGTGAGCATGCGCCGGGGCAGGCGGTAGTCGTCGAGGCTGCGCAGCACCCGCTCGACGAAGTCGTTCTGGCGGAACTGCCGTGGGCTGATGTTGACGCACAGGCTGAAGTCGTCGGCGTCGATCAGCCCGTCTGCGAGCATGCGCGCGCAGGCGTCGCAGGCTTCGTCGAGGATCCAGCTGCCGACCTCGAGGATCAGGCCACTTTCTTCCAGAACCTGGATGAACTGCGCCGGAGGCTGCTGGCCCAGTTGCGGGTGGTGCCAGCGCAGCAGGACTTCGGCGCCGACGATACGGTTGTCGCGGGCGTCGACCTGGGGTTGGAAGTGCAGGGCCAGTTCACCGCGGGCCAGGGCCAGGCGCAGGTCGCTCTCCATGCGCAGGCGCTCGCTGGCGGCCTTCTGCATGGTGGTGTGGAACAACTGCGTAGTGTTGCGCCCGGAGTCCTTGGCGCGGTACAGGGCGATGTCGGCGCGCTTGAGCAGGTCGGCGGGGGTGGCGCCATGGTCGGGTATCAACGCCACGCCGATGCTCGGCGTGACCTGCAGGCGCTGGCCGTCCAGCGACATCGGTTCGGCCAGCAGCTCGCGCAGGGTGTCGGCCAGTTCGCGAACCTTGTTTTCCACCTGCTCGCGGCTGCCTTCCAGGCCGCTGAGCAGCACCACGAACTCGTCGCCGCCCAAGCGCGCCACAGTGTCCTCCAGCCGCACGCTGGCCTCGAGACGGGCAGTAATGATCTTCAGTACCGTGTCGCCCACCGGGTGGCCGAGCGAGTCGTTGATGTGCTTGAAGTGGTCCAGGTCGAGGAACAGCAGGGCGCCACGCAGGTTGTGGCGCTTGAGCAGGGCGATCTGCTGGCTCAGGCGGTCCATCAGCAGGGCGCGGTTGGGCAGGTTGGTCAGCGGGTCGTGGTACGCCAGGTGGCGGATCTGCGCCTGGGCGTTCTTCAGCAGGCTGACATCGCGAGCGGTAAGCAGCAGGCAGTCGGTTTCGTTGAGGCTGATCGGCTCCACCGACACTTCCACGGTAAGGATGTCACCGCGCTTGTTGCGGCCCAGCATCTCCCGGTGATGCACCCGGCCGCGCTCGCGCAGCTCGTTGAGCAGGGCGGCGCGCTGCTTCTCGTCGGCCCAGATGCCGATTTCGTAGACCGTGCGGCCCACCACCTCTTCGGGGCTGTAGCCGGTCAACCGGCTGAAACCGTCGTTGACCTCCACATAGCGCCCGCTGTGGCGCTCGGTGATGGTGATGGCGTCGGGGCTGGAATGGAACGCCTTGGCGAATTTCTCCTCGCTGGCCTTGAGCGCCGCCTCGGCGCGCTGCTGCTGGGTGATGTCGCGCAGGGTGGTGACGCTGCATGGCTGGCTGTCGACGCTGATCAGGCGGCTGGAGATCACGCAGGTCAGCGGCGTGCCGTTGCGGTGGTTGACCACCACCGCCACATTGCTCAAGGCCTGGTCGCGGATCACCCGTTCGATGCGTTGGGCGCGTTCGGCCGACTCGGCCCACAGGCCGATTTCCTCGGCGGTGTGGCCGAGGATCTGCTCCGGGGCCCAGCCGAAGGTCTGGCTGAACGCCGGGTTGATCTCGATGAACTGGCCACTGTCCTGCCGGGTCACGCAGATCGGGTCGGGGCTGACCTGGAACAGGCTGGCGAACTTTTCCTCCGAGGCCGTCAGGCGCTGCTCGCGCTCCACCTGGTCGGTGATGTCGAGCAGGGTGCCGGCCATACGCAGCGGGTTGCCCTGGTCGTCGCGGTACAGGCGGGCACGGCTTTCGATGTAGCGCGAGGCGCCGTTGTCGAGTTGCACCCGGTAGGTGATCTGGTAGTTGCCGGCCGGCCCTTCGCGCAGGCTGCGGTAGGCCTGGCGCATGACGCTGCGCTCATGCTCGGGCACACCTTCGAAAAAGGCCTCGAACGATTCGTGGAAGGGCACCGGGTCCAGCCCGTGCAGTTGCGCGGCGCGGGCCGAGCCGTAGAGCATGCCGCTGGGGATGTGCCAGTCCCAAGTGCCCAGCTGGGCCGAGTCCAGGGCCAGGTCGAGGCGCTCCTGACTGTCCTTGAGCGCCTGTTCGGCGCGTTTGCGCTCGGTGGTGTCGACGAAGGTGCTGATCAGGTAGGTGACGCCTTCGAGCTCGATGCCCTGGGTGCAGAGAATGCCATCGTGGATCTTGCCGTTGGTGGCGCGGAACTGCACCTCGAGGGTCAACGGGCCGCTACCTGCGCGGGTGGCGTCCAGTACCTGGTGACGTTGCTCGGGGTTGACCCACAGGCCCAGTTCCACGCTGGTCTTGCCAACCACTTGAGCGCCTGGCCAGCCAAACATGTGCTCGAAGTGCTGGTTGACCTCGATGATCAGGCCGTCGTGGCGGCGGGTCAGGAGAATGGCATTGGGGCTGAGATGGAACAGGGTGGCGAAGCGCTTCTCCGAATTGATCAGTGCGGTTTCCCGCTCGCGCTGGCGGGTGATCTCGCGGATCACCCCGATCATCTGCGGGCGGCCATGGGGGTCGTGGGTCAGGCTGCCGTTGATCTCCAGCCAGTGCACGCTGCCATCGGGCCAGCGGATGCGATGGCGCATGGCCTGCTCGACCGGTTCGCCGTTGACCACGGCCTGGAACGCCTGGCGTGTGCGCGCGCGGTCCTCCTCGGGCAGCAGGTCGAGATAGTCGACGTCGTTGGGCAGCGGGCGTTGCGGGTCGAAGCCGAACAGCGCCTGGGTACCCCGCGACCAGCTCACCCGGCCACTCTCGATGTCCCACAGCCAGGCGCCCAGGCGTGCGGCGTTGAGCGCGGCCAGCAACTGGGGAGCGTTCTGCCAGGCCTGTTCCGACTCCTGGGGGTCGGCCGCGGGAATACGGGGCAGGCGCGGAAAGCGGTTTGCTGATTTGGGCATCGATACCAGACCTTTGGCGGAAAACGCGTCCTTGTGGAGAGAAATGCCGTGCCTGCGACCGGTCAGGCAGCCCCGGCGTGGCTGTCGAGCAGCGCCATGAAGGCCCTGGCCGCATTCGATAGCGTGCGCTCCGTGTGCAATATGTAGCCTAGCTGGCGTGACAGCTGTATGCCGGGCAGGGCGATGGGCGCAACCTGCTCATCGAGCATAGTACGTGGCAGCACACTCCAGGCCAGGCCGATCGACACCATCATCTTGATGGTTTCCAGGTAGTTGGTGCTCATGGCGATGTTCGGCACCAGGCCCTGGCTTTCGAACAGGCGCTGGACGATGTGGTGGGTGAAGGTATTGCCGCCGGGAAACACCGCTGGGTGGCGCGCAACGTCGGCCAGGCTGACCCGCTGGTTGCTGGCCAGCGGGTGTTCGGGGGCGGCGACGAAATCCAGGGCGTCGTCCCACACCGCCACGGCCTTGACCAGGTGATGGGGCTCGGGCGCGAGGGTGATGACGGCAATTTCGGCGCGGCCATGGAGGATTTCATCGTAGGCCGCTTCCGAATCGAGGAACTGAATATCCAACGCCACCAAGGGGTACTGTCGAGTAAAAGCCCGTAATAGTGGGGGCAAACGGTGCAAACCGATGTGATGGCTGGTGGCCAGCGTCAGGCGCCCCGCCACCTCTCCGGTCAAATTGGTCAATGCGCGACGTGTATCATCGAGGACGTTGAGGATCTGATAGGCGCGCGGCAACAGGGCCCGGCCAGCTTCGGTCAGGGTCACTTCACGGCCCAGGCGATCGAACAGGCGTACATCCAGTTGCTGCTCCAGCCCGGCGATGCGTTTGCTGATGGCGGGCTGGGTCAGGAACAGGCGTTCGCCGGCTCCGGAAAAGCTCCCGGTTTCGGCGATGGCGATAAAGGCGCTGAGGTTGGCCAGGTCCACGGTTAGAATTCCTGCTGGTTATCCAAAGCATAAAAATTATGAATTTGAGTTATTCAATCTATCGCCATAGCATCGTCCGTACAAGCCAAGGGGTCTTTGGCATAGAAAGACGCTGATGAGGAACAGTCTGATGGCTGGCAAAACGCTCTACGACAAACTCTGGGAAGCTCATGAGGTCAAGCGCCGCGATGACGGCTCGTCCTTGATCTACATCGATCGCCACATCATTCACGAAGTGACTTCGCCCCAGGCTTTCGAAGGCCTGCGCCTGGCCAGCCGCAAGCCCTGGCGTATCGATGCCAACATCGCCACTCCTGACCACAACGTACCGACCACGCCGGAGCGCAAGGGCGGTATCGAGGCCATCGCCGACCAGGTGTCGCGCCTGCAGGTGCAGACCCTCGATGAGAACTGTGACGAATATGGCATCGTCGAATTCAAGATGAATGACGAGCGTCAGGGTATCGTGCACGTCATCAGCCCGGAGCAGGGCGCGACCTTGCCCGGCATGACCGTGGTCTGCGGCGACTCGCACACTTCCACCCATGGCGCGTTTGGCGCCCTGGCCCATGGCATCGGCACTTCCGAGGTCGAGCATGTGCTCGCCACCCAGTGCCTGGTGGCCAAGAAAATGAAAAACATGCTGGTGCGCGTCGAGGGTCAATTGCCCGCTGGCGTCACCGCCAAGGACATCGTCCTGGCCGTGATCGGCAAGATCGGCACCGCCGGCGGTAATGGCCATGCCATGGAGTTCGCCGGCAGCGCGATCCGCGATTTGTCGATGGAAGGCCGCATGACCATCTGCAACATGTCCATCGAGGCCGGTGCTCGTGTGGGATTGGTCGCGGTCGACGAGACGACCGTCAACTACGTCGAGGGTCGTCCCTATGCGCCGAAGGGCGAGCAGTGGACGCAGGCCATCGAGGCCTGGAAAGGATTGGTCTCCGATGGCGACGCCGTGTTCGACACCGTGGTCGAGCTCGACGCCGCACAGATCAAGCCACAAGTCAGCTGGGGCACTTCGCCGGAGATGGTCCTGGCCGTCGACCAGCGCGTGCCGGACCCGGCCGCCGAGCCCGACCTGATCAAGCGCGGCTCGATCGAGCGCGCCCTCAAGTACATGGGCCTGGCAGCCAACCAGGCGATCACCGACATCCAGCTCGACCGCGTGTTCATCGGCTCGTGCACCAACTCGCGCATCGAAGACCTGCGGGCCGCCGCTGAGATCGCCAAGGGCCGCAAGGTCGCCGCCAACGTCAAGCAGGCGCTGGTGGTGCCGGGTTCGGGTCTGGTCAAGGCCCAGGCCGAGCGCGAAGGGCTGGACAAGATTTTCCTCGAGGCCGGCTTCGAGTGGCGTGAACCGGGCTGCTCGATGTGCCTGGCGATGAACCCGGACCGCCTGGAAAGCGGCGAGCACTGCGCGTCCACCTCCAACCGCAACTTCGAAGGCCGCCAGGGCGCCGGTGGCCGTACCCACCTGGTCAGCCCGGCCATGGCCGCCGCCGCCGCGGTGACCGGCCACTTCATCGATGTCCGCGAGTTGATCCAAGGGAGCGCAGCATGAAAGCCTTTACCCAGCACACTGGCCTCGTCGCGCCTTTGGACCGTGCCAACGTCGACACCGACCAGATCATCCCCAAGCAGTTCCTCAAGTCGATCAAGCGCACCGGCTTTGGCCCCAACCTGTTCGACGAGTGGCGCTACCTGGACGTCGGCCAGCCTTACCAAGACAACAGCAAGCGCCCGCTGAACCAGGAATTCGTGCTCAACCACGCGCGCTACCAGGGGGCCAGCGTGTTGCTGGCGCGGGAGAACTTCGGTTGCGGCTCGAGCCGCGAGCATGCCCCGTGGGCGCTCGACGAGTACGGCTTCCGCAGCGTGATCGCGCCGAGCTTCGCCGACATCTTCTTCAACAACAGCTTCAAGAATGGCCTGTTGCCGATCATTCTCGACGCCGCCGAGGTCGACGAGCTGTTCAAGCAGGTCGAGGCCAACCCGGGCTACCAGTTGACCATCGACCTCGACGCCCAGGCCGTGACCCGCCCGGACGGCAAAGTGCTGAAGTTCGAGATCGACGCGTTCCGCAAGCACTGCCTACTCAACGGCCTGGACGATATCGGCCTGACCCTGCAGGACAGTGACGCGATCAAGGTGTTCGAGGGCAAGCACCGCGCCAGCCAGCCGTGGTTGTTCCGCGATTGATCGAAG
Organism: Pseudomonas sp. FW305-96; assembly: GCF_058783825.1. NCBI lineage: Bacteria > Pseudomonadati > Pseudomonadota > Gammaproteobacteria > Pseudomonadales > Pseudomonadaceae > Pseudomonas > Pseudomonas sp. FW305-96. The sequence goes on along the minus strand of NZ_JBYSYW010000059.1, from coordinate 2,616 downwards.
GCCTCATCACCACGCGTGGAAGCGGGCTTGCCCCGCGATGAGGCCCGTTGGACACTGAGTTTATCGGCGCGCCGACAGGGCGCGCCGCTTGATTGGATAGAGGAAAGCATGAGCAAGCAGATTCTGATTCTCCCAGGTGATGGCATCGGTCCGGAAATCATGGCCGAGGCGGTCAAGGTGCTGGAGCTGGCCAACGACAAGTTCCAGCTCGGCTTCAGCCTCACCCACGACGTGATCGGTGGCGCGGCCATCGACAAGCACGGCGTGCCGCTGGCCGACGAGACCCTGGAGCGTGCGCGCCAGGCTGACGCCGTGCTGCTGGGCGCCGTGGGTGGCCCGAAGTGGGACAAGATCGAGCGTGACATCCGCCCGGAGCGCGGCTTGCTGAAGATTCGCTCGCAACTGGGCCTGTTCGCCAACCTGCGTCCGGCCATCCTCTATCCGCAACTGGCCGACGCCTCGTCGCTCAAGCCAGAGATCGTCGCCGGCCTGGACATCCTCATCGTCCGCGAGCTGACCGGCGGCATCTACTTCGGCGCGCCACGCGGCCAGCGCGAGCTGGAAGGCGGCGAGCGCCAGGCGTATGACACCCTGCCGTACAGCGAAAGCGAAGTACGCCGTATTGCCCGCGTCGGCTTCGACATGGCCCGCGTGCGCGGCAAGAAGCTGTGCTCGGTGGACAAGGCCAACGTCCTGGCTTCCAGCCAGCTGTGGCGTGAAGTGGTCGAGGATGTGGCCAAGGACTACCCGGACGTCGAGCTGAGCCACATGTACGTCGACAACGCCGCCATGCAGCTGGTGCGCGCGCCCAAGCAGTTCGATGTGGTGGTGACCGACAACATGTTCGGCGACATCCTGTCGGATGAGGCTTCCATGCTCACCGGTTCCATCGGCATGCTGCCGTCGGCGTCGCTGGATGCCGACAACAAGGGCATGTACGAGCCGTGCCACGGTTCGGCGCCGGACATCGCCGGGCAGGGCATCGCCAACCCGCTGGCGACCATTCTCTCGGTGTCGATGATGCTGCGCTACAGCTTCAACCAGACGGCCGCCGCCGAGGCGATCGAGCAGGCGGTGAGCCTGGTGCTGGACCAGGGCCTGCGCACCGGTGACATCTTCTCCGAAGGTTGCCGCAAGGTCGGTACGCAGGAAATGGGCGACGCAGTAGTCGCAGCGCTGCGGAATCTGTAATCTCTCTGGCCCGCCACCCAAAACTCCCGGTGGCGGCCCACTTTTAGCAAAGGTGTAGTTGCGATGAAACGTGTAGGTCTGATCGGTTGGCGTGGAATGGTCGGTTCCGTGCTCATGCAGCGGATGCTCGAAGAGCAGGACTTCGACCTGATCGAGCCGGTGTTCTTCACCACCTCCAATGTGGGTGGCCAGGGCCCGGCGGTGGGCAAGGACATTGCGCCGCTCAAGGATGCCTACAACATCGAAGAGCTCAAGACCCTCGACGTCATCCTGACCTGCCAGGGCGGCGACTACACCAACGAAGTGTTCCCCAAGCTGCGTGAAGCTGGCTGGCAGGGCTACTGGATCGACGCGGCCTCGTCCCTGCGCATGCAGGATGACGCGGTGATCATCCTCGACCCGGTCAACCGCAAGGTCATCGACCAGCAGCTGGATGCGGGCACCAAGAACTACATCGGCGGCAACTGCACCGTCAGCCTGATGCTGATGGGCCTGGGCGGCCTGTTCGAAGCCGGCCTGGTCGAGTGGATGAGTGCCATGACCTATCAGGCGGCTTCCGGTGCCGGCGCGCAGAACATGCGTGAGTTGATCAAGCAGATGGGCGGTATTCACGCGGCGGTCGCCGATGACCTGGCCAACCCGGCCAGCGCCATCCTCGACATCGACCGCAAGGTGGCCGAGGCCATGCGCGGCGAGGGCTTCCCGACCGATAACTTCGGCGTGCCGCTGGCCGGCAGCCTGATCCCGTGGATCGACAAGGAGCTGCCGAACGGCCAGAGCCGCGAAGAGTGGAAGGCCCAGGCCGAAACCAACAAGATCCTCGGGCGCTTCAAGAGCCCGATTCCGGTCGACGGTATCTGCGTGCGGATTGGCGCCATGCGTTGCCACAGCCAGGCGCTGACCATCAAGCTGAACAAGGACGTGCCGCTGGCGGATATCGAAGGCATGATCAGCCAGCACAACCCTTGGGTGAAGCTGGTGCCTAACCAGCGTGAGATCAGCATGCAGGAGCTGAGCCCTACCCAGGTGACCGGGACCCTGAACGTGCCTGTCGGGCGTTTGCGCAAGCTGAACATGGGGTCGCAGTACCTCGGGGCCTTTACCGTTGGTGACCAGTTGCTGTGGGGGGCTGCGGAGCCGCTGCGGCGGATGTTGCGGATTCTGCTGGAGCGGTGATCCGGGTGGTTTGAGTTTGGATTTTGAAGGACCCGTGTTGCGAGAGTGATGCGGGTTTTTTTATTGGTGCTAGATTGGTTGTTGGTTGTTGGTTGTTGGTTGTTGGTTGTTGGTTGTTGGTTGTTGGTTGTTTGGTTAGTTGGTGTTGAAAGTTGTGTGCGCATTCATTTGCGATGTCGACGCTTATTCACCTTTCCGCCCTTACGGCGGGTCCCTTTTTGAAGGATCAAAAAGGGACCAAAAAATCCT
>NZ_JBYSYW010000058.1:0-15663 GCF_058783825.1 Pseudomonas sp. FW305-96 | reverse complement strand
TGTTAAATAAATCTGGGGTGGGCGCGGGCGTATCGGAACGCCGCTCCCACGAATGTTCAGGCCAGGCTTCATCACCGCGTCAGTGGCGTTCGCCAAGCAGCGCCACCAACTCATTGAAGGCAGGACGGGCCAATACGTCGGCCTGCTGGCAGCGCTCAGCAAGTTGCTTCAGTGTTGTATCCTGCTCGTCGCAACACGCCAGCAATTCCTCGACAAGAATGCCAAATGCCCTCGCTTCCAGTCGTTCGAGTGCCGATGCCGCAAGACTTTGCCCCTGAGGGTGGAACGAGGCGGCACCGAAGTCGCCCAGCAGGCACTGGCCATTATCGTCGAACAGGATGTTGTGGGCATACAGATCACCATGGCTCAAGCCACGCCCATGCAGGTGGGCACAGACCGAGGCAATACCTTTGATGAGGCGACGCAGGGCCGACATAGTCAGCTGGCGGTCGGCTGGATAGCGGTCGCGGGTGCAGCTGTCGAGGCTAGGCGGGCCGCCCAGGTTCGACCAGTGCGCGTCGATCAGTTGCATCACCAGGGCGGGCAGTTGATCTGGGTGATCGTCAATGCGCCCAGCCAGGCGCACCAGCTGTGGATGGTGGCCGGCGGCGATACAGGCGCTCATCTCCGCCAGTGGCGAACCGTCGCTGGTGATCGCGCCCTTGTACAGCTTGACCGCAACCGGTGCTTCCTGGCCGCGCCAGTGGGCGCGGTGAATCACCCCTGAGGCACCACGGCCGAGCTCTTCTTCCAGTTGGATGTCGTGCCAGTGCAGGGCGGGGCAATGGCCATCGGTGGCAGGTGCAACAAAGCCATAGGGCAATGGATTGTCCGCATAGGCCAGCCAGGCCAGGCGTGGCATGAGCAGCAACCAGTCGGGTAGGGCGCCCAGGCGGTTGCTGGCGATGCGCAGCAGTTCCAGGCGGTGGCAGCGCGCCAGGCTTGCCGGCAGATCGGTGAGGCGATTGCCGGCAAGCATGAGCTTTTGCAGGTGTGCGCAGTCCCCCAGTGCCTCGGGCAGCTGCTCCAATACGTTGTCGGTGAGCACCAGTGAGCGTAGCGAAGGTGGCAGGGCCTGGGCATCGACCCGGCTGATGCGGTTGCTTCTGAAGCCTACGGTTTCCAGGGCCTGGCAGCTGCCAATGGCGTGGGGCAGGTGGGTGAACTGATTGTTGGAGCAGAACAGCACCTTGAGCCGGTTGAGGCGGTGCAGGTCCTCGGGCAGTTCGCTCAGCCTGTTGCCGCTCAGGTCGAGCACTTCGAGGCTGTCGCCAAGTGCGAAGATCTCCTGGGGAAAATGGGTGAGGTTCTGGCAGAGATTAAGTCGCGTGATGCCGTGCAGGCGACCGGCGCGCAGGTCTTCGAGGGTATGCATGGGACTGTTCGCTAGACGTGGCTGGCCATTGTAGGCGCTCGGGTGCGGCAAATCTGCATATGGGTTACGACTTAAGTCCGATGGCGGGCCGCCGGCCTCGGTCCATACTCAGGGTTCGCCCTTCAATAACAACAAGTACCGGGTTGCGAACCAATGACCTATCAGCACAGTTACGCCCATTCCATCTCCGACCCCGCCAGCTTCTGGCAGGCCCAGGCCGAGCAGCTCGCCTGGCAGCGCAAGCCGACCGTAACCTTGCAGCAGAACGCCGATGGTACCCACCGTTGGTTCGCCGATGGCCGCCTCAACAGTTGCTACCTGGCCCTTGACCATCAGATCGAGCAGGGGCGCGGTGAACAACTGGCGCTGATCTACGACTCGCCAGTGACTGGCGTGCAACAGACGTTCACCTATCACCAGCTGCGTGATGAAGTGGCTTGCTTGGCGGGTCTGTTGCGTTCGTTGGGTGTGCGCAAGGGCGATGGCGTGATCATCTACATGCCGATGGTGCCCCAGGCCGCCATGGCCATGCTTGCCTGCGCCCGTATTGGTGCGGTGCATTCCGTAGTATTCGGCGGCTTCGCCGCGAACGAGCTGGCCCTGCGCATCGACGATGCCCGGCCGGCCCTGCTGCTGACGGCTTCCTGCGGCCTGGAGTTCGACCGCGTGATCGAGTACAAGCCGCTGGTCGATCGCGCCCTGCAGCTGGCTCGCCATCAACCGCGGCATGTGCTGGTGTTGCAGCGCCCGCAGGCGAGCGCCGAACTGCAGCCCGGGCGTGACCTGGACTGGCAGCAGGCCTTGCTCGGGGCCGCGCCGGTCGCCCCCGTTGAGCTGGACGCCGGCGATCCGCTGTACATCATGTACACCTCCGGCACCACCGGCAAACCCAAGGGTATCGTCCGCGAAAATGGCGGCAACGCAGTGGCGTTGTGTTATGCCATGCGTCATGTCTACGGCATGCGGGCTGGAGACGTATGGTGGGGGATCTCGGACGTCGGCTGGGTGGTGGGCCATTCGCTGATCGTGTACGGGCCACTGATGAGCGGGTGCACCACGGTGTTCTACGAGGGCAAGCCGATCCGCACGCCGGACGCCTCGGCCTACTGGCGGGTGGTGGAACAATATCAGGTCAATGGCTTGTTCTGCGCGCCCACCGCCATGCGCGCCATCCGCAAGGAAGATCCGGAAGGCGCGCTGATCCGCCGTCACAATCTCGATTCCTTGCGCCAGCTGTTCCTGGCCGGGGAGAAACTCGACTCCAGTACCCATGAATGGCTCGAGCGGGTCAGCAGCAAGCCGGTGCACGACCATTGGTGGCAGACCGAAACCGGTTGGCCGGTGACTGCGCCCTGTGTCGGGCTCGAAGGCAGCGCGGCGCGGCCGGGCTCGAGCAACCGGGCGGTGCCGGGGTACCACGTGCAGGTGCTGGATGACGAAGGCAAGCCGTTGGGGCCCAATCAACAGGGCGCTATCGTGATCGCCCTGCCATTGCCACCGGGTTGCAGCCAGACGCTCTGGGGCGATCACCAACGCTACCTGCAGGCCTACCTGCAGAGCTACCCCGGTTACTACCACACCGGCGACGGCGGCTACCTGGATGAAGACGGCTTCGTCTACATCATGGGGCGCACCGATGACGTGATCAATGTCTCGGGGCATCGCTTGTCGACCGGGGAAATGGAGGACCTGGTGGCGCGTCATCCGGCGGTGGCCGAGTGCGCGGTGATTGGTGTGCACGACGAGATCAAAGGCCAGGTGCCATTGGCGCTGGTGGTGCTCAAGGACGGGCAGGGCATTGGCGAGGCGCAACTGCAGGGCGAGTTGGTGGCGGATGTGCGCGAACAGATCGGCGCACTGGCCTGCTTCAACCGCGTGCGCCTGGTCAAGCGCCTGCCCAAGACCCGCTCTGGCAAGATCCTGCGGGCGGTGCTGCGCAAGATCGCCGATGGCCAGGCCTACACGGCGCCATCGACGCTGGATGATCCGGCGGTGCTAGGGGAGATTGAAGGGGTGTTGGCCGACTTGCCCAGGGCGGGGTGATGCCATCGCGGTGCAGCATCGCCTGTGGAGAGTCGGCTTGTCGTGGCGACGAACCGTGGCAAAAGGGCCGCCTGGCGGCCCCAGCTGCTGGAGGCCTTACGACTTGAAGCGCCCCACCAACCCGTTCAGCTCATCCGACAACTGTGCCAGCCTGCCAGAGTCGGCCTGTGCAGAGCTGGCCAGCCCCTCTACCAGTCGTGCCTCGTCGTAGATCTGCTGGATGTGCCGGTTGATCTCCTCGGCGACGCTGTGCTGCTCCTCGGCGGCCGCCGAGATCTGCAGGTTCTGGTCGCGGATCTCGTTCACCGACAGCTGGATACCCTCGAAACTGTCACGCGCGCTTTCGATTGACGTCACGCTGGCCCGCGACAGGTCCAGGCAGCTTTCCATCTTTTGCGAGACCTCATGGGTCTTGCCGCCGAGGGTATTGAGCAACTGGTCGATCTCGCCGGTGGAATCGGCGGTGCGCTTGGCCAGTGCCCGTACCTCGTCGGCCACCACCGCGAAACCACGCCCCTGGTCGCCGGCCCGGGCGGCCTCGATCGCGGCGTTGAGCGCCAGCAGGTTGGTCTGCTCGGCGATGGCGCGGATGGTGCCGAGGATCTGGTTGATGCTGCGGCTGCCTTCTTCCAACTCGACCATGGCCTGAGACGACTCGCTCAGGCGCCGACCCAGACGATTGACGTTGTCGGTGGTCGCCTCGATCTGCTGCTTGCCCTCGGCCACCCGCCGGTGCCCATGTTCGGCGGCATCTGCGGCGCTGCTGCATGAGCGCGCCACTTCGTTGGCGGTGGCGACCATTTCGTTGAACGCAGTGGACACCAGCTCCACCGCCTCGCGCTGACGCCCGGCGGCCTCGTTCATGTTACCGGCCATCTCGCTGTTGCTGCGCGAGGCTTCGTGCAGGTTGGTCGAGGCCGCGCCGATGCGCTGGATCAGCTGGCGGATGGCGGCGAGGAACTTGTTGAACCAGCCGGCCAGCTCGGCGGTTTCATCTTTGCCCTGGACCTGCAGGTCGCGGCGCAGGTCGCCTTCACCCTCGGCGATCGACTGCAGGCCGGTGCTCACCTGGCCGATGGGCTTGACGATCACCCGCGAGAACGCTGCCGCCACCCCGGCGAAGATCAGCGCCAGCAGCACCACGATCACCGCCGTGACATAGGTCATGCGTGTGGCCGCGGCCATGACCTCGTCGTACTCGATCAGCCCGACGAAGCGCCAGCCCAGGCCTGGGGAGGTCCACACATTGGCCATGTAGCGCACGCCATCGATCACCACCTCGGTGGCGCCTTGCTCGGTGGCGGCCAACGCCGCGTACGGTGCGCCGAGATCCTTGAGCTGCTTGAAGCTGTGCCCGGCGTTGCGCGGGTCGACCAGCACGGTGCCGTCCTCGATCAGCATCACGTAGCCGCTGTCGCCCAGCTTGATGCTCTTGACCAGCTCGGTGAGGTTCTTCAGCGACACGCTGACCACGAACACGCCCTTGGCCTTGCCGGCCGCGTCGAGCAGCGCGCGGGCGGTGCCGACCAGGGCCACGTCGTCCTTGTCGTAGTAGTACGCGGCGGTGCGCACCGTCTTGTCCGGGCTGGCCATGGCGGCCTTGTACCAGGGGCGGGTGCGCGGGTCGTACTTGGCCAGTTGTGGATCATCCGGCCATTTGGCGTAGCTGCCGTCTTCCAGGCCGATTGAAAGGATCGCCGCTGCCGGGTGAGTGGTGCCGTAGCGGGCGAAGGCGTCGATGACCCGTTGCGCAGCCTCGGGCATCGGCTGGCTGGCGGCATCGGCCCCGGTGTAGTCCTTGAGCGAGGTGACCGAGGTGTATACAGGATCCTTGGCCATCTGATCGACGTTCTGCAACGTGCCATCAAAGAACTGGCGCATGTTGCCGTCGATCTGGCGAATTTCCCGGGTACTACCGTCGAGGAACTGATCGACCGCCTCGCTGCGGATGTTCAGCACCGAAATCCCGCCAACCAGGGCGACCGGGATAAAGGCCACCAGTACGAAGGCCAGGATCAGTTTGTTTTTTATTTTCATCGTGACGCCCATCCGTGAGTGTGAAGGGTGTACATGGCCGCTTCGCTAGGGTGGTGGCCACTTGCTACCTTTTCTGTTTCGGCGGGCGGAATATAAACCTTTAGTAGATATTTCGTGTACAGGAAATTCAGAAATTGTCCTGACTTGGCGGGAAAGTAGCAAAGATGCGTAGGAGCGGGTTTGCCCCACAAAGAGCTCTGAGCTGTTGATTAAGGACGATTACTAAGACTTTCCCTATTTCATGTAGGACGTTTCCCAACCATGCTTTCACGGCCTTTCAGCTGTTGTTCTGGCCAGCCGCATTCCCTAATCTCGCCCTGTCGTTGCCAATTCAACGACCGGGTGTGCAAGCCCGAGGATGTGGTCCAAGTCGCTCAATGGCGGCTATACGTGGGAGGCCTTCGGGCCAGCCGGGTTCCTACTCCACGGTCTTGCACACCCGCGTATAGCTGCCTCCCTCGCGCTGAGCGAAAGCGGATATCGAAAGCTCCCATGGCTACCTTCAGTGATCGAGCACCTTGTGATAGGTCACGAATTCCTGCTCGGCCTCATACCCCAGCGATTCATACAGCGCCTGGGCGGCAAGGTTGCTCCTGGCGGTGTCCAGGCTCAACCGCTGCGCGCCCTCGGCTTGGGTCCGCGGTGGCGTCCAGGTGGTGCAGGTCACAGGCAATGACGTTCATGTCGGGGCTCGCTATCAGGTTGTCCAGCGCCTTTGCTGTGGGGGCGATCCTGCAGGATTTCATGAAACACAGACGTAGGGATTCTGCTGCGTGCCGCAAAGCCGGAAAAGCAGGTCTTTGTCACGAGTGTTTGCCGACCAATGGGGCTGCGGCTTGCTGGCGTCTATTCAGGGCATTAGCATCCGCTTTCCTCACTCACGGCCATGCGCAACCTTTGGCCGACTCCAGGATCAAGGACGAATGTTGCCGCTGCTTTCCCGCTTCCTGCTGCACGCACTGGGGTGTGTGGCTTTTCCCTTTATCTTGAGCCTTGGCTTCGATCTCTACCGGCAGCATGTCGGCCCGCCGATGGCGCGAGGTGTCAGCGTCGGCTTGGCGACGATGCTGGTGTTCTACGCCTTCGTGCTCTTCAACCTGTTGATGGTGGCCATTCCAAGGGCGGCAGTTCGCTACTGGCTGGCGCTGTTGCTGGTGCTGCTGGTGCTGGCGTTCTTCAATACCTTGCACCCGTTGCGGGCACTGGGATTTGCGTTGTTGTGCGGTGGCTTGTGCGTGGTGGCCATCGGGATGACGCCACTGGTAACGTCGCTGTTGCACCAGTGCCGTCGGTGAGGGAGTTCAGCAGGCCAGCACCTGTCGTTCTTCGAGCCACTGTTCGAAGCAGATGAAGGTGTCTACAGCGGCTTCTACCGTCCGGGCCTGGGCGGTCGGCTCCGGGGTCGCGGCAGCCAGTCGCTCGAGGAAGCTGCGCCAGCGTGCGCCGGTCAGCGGGCCGTAGACGTCGAGGAACGCGCCGCCGTTGTCGGCGTCGATACCCAGGCGTTCGGCCATGGCCCGCTTGAGCACTTGGCCACCGAGCGTGGAGCCTTCAAGTACATACATCACCCCAAGCGCGCTGGCTTCGTCATCGATGCGAGGCAGGGCGTGGCACCAGGGCAGCGCTTCGATATCGATGGCCAGGGCGCCCAGGTCGCGTGACAGGGTGGGCGTCTTGTGGCGTTCGGCGCTCTGGTAGGCGCCCAGCAGTAAATCCAGCGGCGCATGAAAGCCATGGTAGGCCCCGAGCAGGTCGGCGTAGGCCGCGCGGTCGAAGCCCTCGCTGAAGAAAGGCAGCCGGGCTTCCAGCCTCTGGTGGCAGGCGCGGGTACCTTCGCGCAGGGCAAGCAGCAACGGGCTGACGGTAGCGGACATGACGGCGGCTCTGGCGTTATGGCATTCGATACTGCCAGATCAGGCGACGCAATCACCAGTGCCGATTTTACGCACCTGGCCCTTGAACTGTGGAATCATTGCGCCGCCTCTGGAACGAGGCTTTCACCGCCAAGAAAGGAATGCAGCACGATGCGCGCAACAACATGGAACTGGCTGGCCCTGGGGCTGGCGTTGCTGCCGGGCCTGGCCGTCGCGGCGGAACCAGAGCCGGTGCCGGTATACCGGGAGATCAAGGACTGGATTGTTGGCTGCGACAACACGCGCTTCTGCACCGCGGTCCTGGCCGATCATCCGGAGCGGATGCGAGTGGGCATGCTGGTGCAGCGTGAGGCGGGCGCCTGGGGCAACCTGCACCTTACCCTGGTGGGGAGCACCGACTGGTCGGGCGAGCCCATGCTCGACGGCCAGCTGCTGGTCGCCCCCTGGCGCATGACCCGCGGTGTCGAGACCACCCTGGAACTGGAGGGCGCCGATGCCTATGCCGTGTTGCGGCAATTGCGCAATGGCCAGCGCCTGGTGGACGACACCCGGCCAGGGGAGCGGGTGAGTTCGCTGCAGGGGCTGAGCGCCGCCTTGCTGCTGATGGATGCGGTGCAGGGCCGAATCGGCCACTACAGTGCGCTGATACGCCCCGGCGACAGCGTTGCCGATGTGCAGTTGCCAACTCCGGCCAAACCCCAGGTGCCGGCCTTTGTGGCAGCTACGGCCCTTGGCGCGCAGGAGCAAGCGGGCATCACCCAAGTGGTGATGGCCAAGGCGGCCGCCGAGGACCAGTTGAAGAACGAATACGATGTCGCTCCCAAGCTTGAGCTGCATGCCCTGGACGACCAGCATGCGCTGGCATTGCTCAGCTACAACTGCAACGACTTCCATTGCCTCTACGCGCTGTACAAGGTGTCGCGTGAAGCGCCTTACACCCTTGGGCCGCTGGAGTTCGAGGCGCCATCGAGCCCGGTGGTGATCAGCCGGATGCGCGACGCCATCGAGTTCTACCCTGGCAAAGGCGAGCTTCACAGCTATGCCAAGGACGACTACCCCGGCAGTTGCGGGGTGGAGGAAAGCTGGCGCTACGATGGCATGCGCATGCGCATGCGCTTGCTCAGGCTGTCACGGATGGACCGCTGTGCGGAAGTGGGCACCGACAGTTGGCCGGTACTCTGGCGCAGTGAAGGTTGAACGCGTGAAGCGCACTTCAGGGATAACGCCATGGCAATGGATGAAACACCCGCGTGCGGCATTGCTGCTGACGCTCATGACGCCATCGGTCGTGCAGGCCGAGAGCGCCCAGGCACCGCTCGAAGCGGTGCCGATGTACCGGCAGATCAAGGACTGGGCGGTTGGCTGCGACAACACCCGTGCCTGCACGGCGGTAATGGCCATCGACGACGACCTGATGGCCGGGCTGCAGACCATCATAAGGCGCGAGGCGGGGCCACAGGGTGCGCTCGAACTGACCCTGCGCGTGGGCCCGGCGTTTGCGGAACAGGTGCTGCTCGATGGGCAGGCACTGTCGGCCAACTGGCAGCGCATCCAGCTTGAATATGACTTCGACCTGCTGCTGAAGGACGATGGGGCGCTGGCGCTCATACGCCGGTTGCGCAACGGTACACGCCTGAGTTCGTTGACCGAGGATGGCGAGCTGGTTGCGTCCTTGCAGGGGCTCAATGGCGCGCTGTTGGCCATTGATGCCGTGCAGGGCCGGGTCGGGCATGCCGATGCCCTGGTGAAAGTGGGAGATGCGCCCGCTGCCGATGTGCCTGGCGCTCCCGATACCGTGGTGCTGCCACAGTTCGTTGCCGCGCCGCGCATGAGCGACGAGCAGGCCCATGAAATCGGCAGGGTGGTAAAAGGCCAGGCGAATGTCGAAGGCGATGTGCCAGGCATGAGCAACAGCCATTACGAGGTGCACCCGCTGGACGCAGCCAATGTCCTGGTCATTCTCAACGTGGGGTGCAGTGGCGAGTTCTGCGCCAATTACCTGTATCGAGTGTCCCGCGCCGCGCCCTACCAGATCAGCGAAATGGCCTTCGAGGTGCCGACGCCGTTGCTGGCGCCGCGTCTGAGTGGCCATGTAGCGTTCGATGCGCAGAGCGGCCAATTGTTTGCCGCTGACAAAAGCCAGGTAGAACGTGGTTGCGGGCTGATCCAGCAGTGGCGTTACGACGGTGAGCGCATGCGCCCCGAGCGCGTGGCCCGGCTCGATCGCTGCGGGTATGTGAAACCGCAGTTCTGGCCGGTGCTATGGCGTGCGCAGGAGTAGGTCGAGGCGAGCCGAGTGCCCATAGGCGCCGCTGACGCGCCGCATCGCCGGCAAGCCGGCTCCCACAGTTCAGCGTTGGCTGCAAATCATGCGCAGTACCTGTGGGAGCCGGCTTGCCGGCGATGGGCGCGTAGCGCCCTCTATCAGTGAGGTGTGGCTCAGAACGCCAGCTTGTAGCCGATCAATAGCAGCATGGTCGCCAGGCAAGGTCGCAGCACGCGGTCGGAGATGCGCCCGGTCAGGTGGCTGCCCAGGTAGATCCCCGGCAGCGAGCCCAGCAGCAGGTAGCCCAGCAGCGACCAGTCCATGTTGCCCATGCCGGCATGACCCAGGCCAGCCACCAGGGTCAGCGGCACGGCGTGGGCGATCTCGGTGCCGACCAGGCGGCGGGTGACCAGGAACGGGTAGAGCAGGAACAGCGCCACGGTGCCCAGCGCGCCGGCGCCGATGGAGGTGAGGGTGACCATCACGCCCAGTACCACGCCGGTGATCACGGTGAGGATGTTCAGGGTACGGTCGCTGAGGTGGTAGTGGTCGCCGGCATGCTTGCTGGCGAAGGCCTGCAGGCGTGATTTGAACAGGATCGCCAGGGCGGTGAGGATCAGCACCACCGCCAGGCCCTGCTTGATGATGGCGTTGAGCGCCGAGGTGTCGGCGTGCAGGGTGCTGAGGAACCACAGGGTCAGCGCGGCGGCCGGGACGCTGCCCAGGCTCAACCAGCCGGTGATCTTCCAGTCGATGTTCTTGTTGCGGCCATGCACCCAGACGCCGCTGGCTTTGGTGATGGCGGCATAGAGCAGGTCGGTGCCCACGGCGGTGGCCGGGTTGATGCCGAACCACAGCAGGATCGGGGTCATCAGCGAACCGCCGCCGACGCCGGTCATGCCGACGATGAAGCCTACGATCAGGCCCGCAAGGGTGAAACCGAAAGAACCTACATCCATACGCTACTCGACGCCCAGCTTGCCCGTGATCGGATGAGTGCCAGCATATAGATTTTTTTATAGCCAAATAGACTTGTTCGTTATTAGGTTATAACCACGCTGTGGCGGTACGCTCCTGAAAATCCACGGTCAATGAAAGTGGGTATGTCGGGTGCTAGCCTGCTCGGCTGTTCCAGGCACGATTCAGCCAACCATGAAAGGAGCGTTCCATGAGCAATGACATCCAGCGTTTTCCCAGCAGCCTGCCGTTTCCTTTTTCCCGTGCAGTGAAGGCCGGGGGCTTCCTGTTCCTGTCCGGCCAGGTGCCGATGAGCGTCAGTGGCGAAGTGATACGCGGTGATATCCAGACACAGACCCGAGCGGCCTGCGAGCGTATCGCCGAGAGCCTGGCAGTGACTGGCGCGCGTTTCGACCAGGTAGTGAAATGCACGGTCTGGCTGTCGGACATGAGCCATTTCGCCGGCTTCAACGAGGTCTACAAAGAGTTCTTTGGCGCAGCGCTACCGGTGCGTTCGACGGTGGCATCGGCGCTGGCATTGGGGGTCGATGTGGAGATCGAGGTGCAGGCGTTCGTTGGCGAGTGAGGGGCTTTGGCGAGTAGCTGAAGCGCGCCTGCGCATTCGCCGATGCGATAGAAGACCGTGATCGTGGGGTGAGCCCGCTCCTGCACACGCACAGGAGCGGGCGGCAGGTCAGATGCGGAAGCTGCCCACCAGTTGCTTCAGGCGCCCGGCCTGCTGGCTCAGGGCGTCGCAGTGGCGCAGGGTGTCGTTGAGGTTCTCCACCCCTTGCTGGTTCAGCGCGTTGATCTGGGTGATGTCCAGGTTCAGGCTCTCGACCACGGCAGTCTGCTCTTCGGTGGCGGTGGCCACCGATTGGTTCATGCCGTCGATCTCGCCGATACGCTGGGTGACACTGGCCAGGCGCTCACCGGCCTCGTTGGCCACCTGAACGGTCTCTTCGCTGGAGACCTGGCTGGTGTTCATGGTGTGCACCGCCTCACGCGAGCCGACCTGCAGGCTGGTGATCATGCGGTGGATCTCTTCGGCCGATTCCTGGGTGCGGTGGGCCAGGTTGCGCACTTCGTCGGCAACCACGGCGAAACCACGCCCGGCTTCACCGGCACGGGCGGCCTCGATGGCGGCGTTGAGCGCCAGCAGGTTGGTCTGCTGGGAGATGCCCTTGATCACGTCGAGGATCTTGCCGATTTCGTCGGTGCTGGCGTTGAGGGTCTCAATCTGCTCGCAGGACTCGCTGATGCGCTCGGACAGGGCGGTCATGGCGCTGATCGCCTCTTCGACCACCTGGCGGCCACCGTTGGCCTGTTCGCTGGCGCCGCTGGCGTGCTGCGAGGCGTCGGCGGCGTTCCGGGCGATTTCCTGGGTAGCGGCGCCCAGTTCGTTGATCGCCGCGGCGACACTGTTGGTGCGCATGCTCTGCTCTTCGGAGCCGGTGAGCGAGGCATTGGAGGCGACCACGACCTTTTCCGACAGGTCATGCACCAGGCGGGTGGCCGAGGACACTTCGCTGATCGAGGCGTGGATACGCTCGACGAAACGGTTGAACGAGGTGGCCAGCTCGCCGAACTCGTCCTTCTGCTCGACGGTCAGGCGGCGGGTCAGGTCGCCTTCGCCTTCGGCGATGTCCTGCATGGCGCGGCCCATGGTGGTCAGCGGGCGCATCAGCACCGGGATCAGCAGGCCGAGCAGGCCGGCGATGACGGCCACGGCGATGAGCATGGCGATGATGGCCGAGGTACGGAACTGGCTCAGCGGGGCGTAGGCTTTTTCTTTATCGATCGACAGGCCGATGTACCACTGCGCCGATGGCAGACCGTCCACCGGAGCGAAGGAGATGATGCGGTCCTTGCCATCGAGGCTGACTTCCTGGATGCCGGATTCGACACGCAGCGGCGAGCCTGGGTAGATGTCCTTGAGGTTCTTCATCACCCGGTCCTTGTCCGGGCTGACGATCACCTGGCCATTGCGGTCGACCAGGAAGGCGTGGCCAAGGCCGCCGAAGTCCACGGCGTTGATGATGTCGACCAGGGTGTTCAGGCTCAGGTCGCCGCCGACCACGCCGATCAGCTCGCCGCTGGACTTGGCCTTGACCGGCATGGCGATGGTCACCACCAGGCCACCCACTGCGGCCATGTAGGGCGGGGTCAGCATGGTCTGGTTGGCGGCCACGGCCTGGGTGTACCAGGGGCGCTGGCGCGGGTCGTAGCCGTCAGGCATCCTGGCGTCGGGGCGCTGGGTGAACAGGCCGGTGTTCTGGCCAAAATAGGTGAACTGGAAGTTGCTGGTGTACGACGGCTGGTCGACCAGGCCCGGCACGTTGCTGCCGGCGCCTTGCTGGGCGATGTCCTGGGCCAGGTTTTCCAGGACCAGGATGCGTCCGCTCATCCAGTTCTGCACGCTGCTGGCGGTCTGCGCGCCGGCTTGGCGCACCGACGACTCGATGTTCTGGCGAATGGTGTTGCGTTGCAGGTAGTCGTTGTAGAGGGTAAACAGGGCGAAGGCCAGTACCACGACGGCGCAGGCACTGAGCAGGATCTTGTGGCGGAATTTCAGGTTCATGTTTCGAGACCTTGAGCCAGTGAAAGGAGGGCGCCGCGTGCTTGTGGCACGAGTGGCGGAGCCTGTTGCAACGCTATCGGCCGAATCTGAAAAATGTTGAAAGACTAAATGACGCAGTAGTTGGCCGAATCGACCTGCCAAGGTGACAAATCATTTCGAAGCCAACAGGCTCACCAACGTCCTGGCCGCCTGGCCGAGGGGTTGCTGTTTGAGCCAGAAGGCGTTCACCGGCAGTTGCAATTCGTTGCGGGTATTCTGAAACTGCAGGCGGACCAGGCGTCCGTCCGCAAGCAGCGGCGCTACCCGCGCCAGCGGCAGGTCGCCCCAGCCCAGGCCGGCCTCGACCATCTGCAGGGCCAGGTCCAGGCTGTCGGTGCGCCAGTGCGAGGTGCCGATCAGCGAGCGGGGATCGCTCAATGGCAGGTCGCGGCTGCACACCAGGATCTGGCGCAGGTTGACCAGGTCTTCAAGGTTGCGGATGCGTCCTTCGCACAGTGCGGGGTGGCGTGGCGACAGGGTGGCCACCAGCGATTCCAGGGCGATGTGCTGGAAGCTGCGTCGCGGGTCCACCTGCAGCCCGGCGAAGGCCAGGCACAGGCACACCCGGCCACTGTCGAGCAGTTGCAGGGCCTCTTCCTGCGGGGCGGCGAGCAGTTCGATGTCCAGCAGCGGGTAGCGCTCGCCCAGGCGGGTGATGGCCCCGAGCAACGGGCGCTGGTCGATATCCGGCACCACGGCGATGGCCAGGCTGCTTTCCAGCCCACGCGACAGCTCCAGCGCATGCACTTCCAACAGCCCCAGTTGTTCGGCGATCAGCCGGGCATGGGGCTCCAGGGCCTGGGCCTGGGCGGTCGGGCGTGCCTCCCGCGACCCACGCTCGAACAGCGGGTAGCCAAGCTCGGCCTCGAGGTTGCCGATGGCCATGCTCACCGCCGAGGGTACGCGCCCTAGCGCTCGCGCGGCAGCCGAGAACGAGCCGCGGTCGAGTACGGCGAGGAACAGCAGGATGTTATCGCTGGAAAAGTTCATGGCAGTCTCCTTTCAGTAAATCTGAAAGCTGCCGACTTTTTCTGTCAAGCCTGTTGATGCATTCTGCGCGCCTTCGTCATATCCGCAACAAGGTAATCCCGTGCAAGGACTCAAACGCAAACTGGTCTACGTGACCTTCTATGAACTGATT
The DNA here is from genome assembly GCF_058783825.1 of Pseudomonas sp. FW305-96. Lineage (NCBI taxonomy): Bacteria > Pseudomonadati > Pseudomonadota > Gammaproteobacteria > Pseudomonadales > Pseudomonadaceae > Pseudomonas > Pseudomonas sp. FW305-96. The sequence continues at coordinate 1,350 of NZ_JBYSYW010000058.1, read as the reverse complement.
GGCCTGTGCATGTCGACCCTGGGCCTGGCCTACCTATCCGACACCCAGGCTTCGCACACCGGCCCCCTGGCAGTGATGATCACCACCATCGCCATGGCCTGGAACCTCATCTACAACAGCCTGTTCGAGTGGTGGGAGAGCCACCAGGCCACCCGCGGGCGCAGCCTCGGGCGGCGGGTGGCGCATGCCATCGGCTTCCAGCTGACCCTGGTGGTGTACCTGATCCCGCTGATCGCCTGGTGGCTTAACATGACCCTTCTGGAGGCGTTGATGGTGGATCTGGCATTCATCATCCTGGTGCCGTGCTACACCTTCGTCTACAACTGGGCGTTCGACCGCATCTTCGGGCTGCCGACTTCGGCGCTGGCGACTGCCTGAACGTGCCACCTGCGCGGGGTCATGGCGGCAGGCGAATCAGCAACGGTTCCTGTGACCGGCTCCCGAGCAAGCTGTCCTCCACCTGCCCCGACAGGTAATACACCCCGGCCATGGCGCCGCTCTGGCGATTCTCCATCAGCTCCTGCCATTCCTGGTTCAGCGCCACATTGAGGATCACCCGCAGTTGCTCGACCATCTGCGGCTGTTCACGGTCGTGGGTGATGATGCCGTAGCCGGTTGCTGCCACCGAGATCAACGCCCCTGCCGCCTTGCCCACGGCCGCCGCGATGGCACTGGCGGCACCGCGTGGCGCCAGTGTGGCGCCAAGTTTCTCGCTGGCCTGGGTGGCCACCGACGACAATCCTGCCTCGGTCTGCCCGGGGGCCTTGGCGGCCTGTTGGTGCAGGTGCTGGCGCAGGGACTGCCAGGCCAGCTGTTGGTCCAGCGACTTGGCCCGCAGCAGTTGGTAAAGCGAGGCATTGCGTGCATCCGGCGGGCCCAGGGCGATGATCGGGATGCGGTTGAGGCGCTGGCTGAACTGCTCGGGCGGGGCGTTGTAGCGCTGGATGATGGTCGGCAGTTGCTGGCCGAGCAGTTGCAGGTACAGTTCGCTGGCGCGGTCGCGAATGCCCTCGGGGTTGATCTGTTCGGCCACCGGGTCGATGACCCGTTCGCGGTACTGTTCCTGCAGATAAAGGCCCAGGCGCTTTTCAGCTGGCTCCTGGCCATTGCCACTGTTCATCTTGTACCAGGCGACCTTGAGCGTGAGCCACTGCTGGGTCCAGTAACCGGTGAACCAGGGGATGAAGTCGTTCTCGGTGCGTTGCTGCACTTGCTCTTTCCACACGCGCATGGAACGCCGGGCGTAGTCGTTGGCCGAGCCCGCGGCGGCGACCGAGGCCTCGATGATGTCCTGGTCGATGCGCTGCCAGACGGCCGGTGGCAGGTTCTGCGGCGGGGGCGGGGCGGGTG
>NZ_JBYSYW010000057.1:0-17683 GCF_058783825.1 Pseudomonas sp. FW305-96 | reverse complement strand
CCGCTGACCACCACGCCTTCGGCGGCCTGTGCCCACAGCGGTTGCCAGAACATGGCGTTGGCCAGCAGCAGCGCCAGACCGCGCTTGGGCAACCCGCAGAACTGCTCGCGCGGCTGAATTTTGGCCGAGCGTTGGCGGGCCAGGAAGGCAAACAGGCGGACGTCCATGTCAAATCTCGTGAATCAGGTGATCAGATGAAGAAGTCGAGGCGGAAGTAAACCGGGCGTTCCTTTTCGGTCAGCACGTCGGGGCGTTCCAGGCTGTGGGCGAAGGTCACGCTGGCAGCCATATGCTGGCCGCGGGCGAACAGCTCCAGCGAGTGGCTGCTGGCACGGCCGTGGTACTGGCCGTTGTAGCGGTCGTTGCGGATCACGCCCAGGTCGTAGCCCAGGCCCAGGCCGTACTCGGCCACCAGCGGCTGCAGCAGCGGCCAACTCACCGGGCGGGTCCAGCGCAGGTCGTTGCGCCAGTAGCCACCGCTGTCGCCGGACAGCGACTGGTCCTTCAGGCCGCGTACCGACGACAGCCCGCCAAGGCTGATGCGCTGAGGGCTGAAGAGCACGTCTTCGCTGCGCTGGCCGGTGGCCAGGCTGGTGAAGCTCAGGCGCTCGCCGAACAGTTCGAAGCCCTGCACATAGCTGACCGTGGCGCTGTACTTGCGGTAGCGCGCCACTGGTTGGCCGGGGCGCGGGTGGGCGTTGTCCTGGGCATCGAAGGCGCCGATGCCTTCCTGAGTGCCCAGGTCGATGTTGACGAAGGCATTGCCCAGGCGGCGGCCGTGGTTGATGCCGAACTGCGCCTCGCTCAGGCGGTTGCTGCTGCCCTCCAGGCGGCTGTCCTCGATGTAGTTGTTGGTGCGCAGGTGGGCCATGCCGGCATTCAGCGAGGTCTTGCTGGTGGCATCACGGTGCACCACGCGCTCGGCGCGCAGCTGGTGGTTCTGGCTGTCACCGGTCTGCTTGAAGGCAAAGCCGTTGGCCTGCGCCAGGGAGCGGTACTCGCTCTCGCTGTAGCTGTAGGTGAAGTTCCACCAGCCCCACGGCAGGTTGTAATACAGCACGCCGTTCTTCGAACCCTGGGTGTGGTCGCTGACCACGTCGTGGCCACCGCGCAGCATCAGCTGGTCAGCCAGGCCCAGCGGGCTGTCCCATTCCAGGCCGAGGTTGAGCATCTGTTCGCCGGTGCTGCGCTGGCCTTCATTGTTGCGCGACAGTGAGGCGCGCCAGGGTTTCTGCTGGGTGTTGCGCACCAGTACTTCGCTACCGCCGACGGCCTTGCCGGGGGTCAGCTCCATCTGTGCCTTGTTCGACGGCAGGCGGTTGAGCTGATCGACCATCTGCTCGACTTCGCGTAGGTTCAGGCGCTGTTCGACTTCGCCGGGGAACACCATGGCCAGTTCGCGCTCGCTCAGGCCGCTGGCCGGGTCCGGGCGCAGCCCTTCCAGGCGCCCCTCCACCACCAGCACCTGCAGGTGGCCCGAGGACAGGTCCTGTTGCGGGAGGTAGGCGCGGCTGGTGACCAGGCCACGGCCCAGGTAATGGTCGGTGATCGCCTTGAGCAAGGCATTGAGCTGGGTGACGCCCAGGCACTGGTCGATGAAAGGCTTGAGCAGGCTGTCGCGATCGGCGGCGGACAGGCTGTCGGCGCCCTTGAGCTCGATGGTGTGGATATCGAAGCAGCGGGTATCTTCGGGCCGTTGCTGCTGGGTAGGTTGCGCGCTTTCGCCGGGCAGGTTGCGCAGGTCCTCGAGGCGCCGTTGCTGCTCTTCGAGCAGGCGGTTCTGGCGCTCGCGGATCAGGTCCTGGTCACCCGGTGAAACGGCCCAGGCCAACGGGCTGCACAACGTTGCAACAAATGCGAAGCGCGCATAATTGCGCGCTGAGTGAAGACGTACCGGCATACCTGTCCCTGGTGATCAACGCAAAGTGGCGCGCATAGTAAGTGGCCAGCATATTGACGTCAATTTGCCATCAGTCAGCTTTTTCGGATATCCCGGCAGGAGGCTGCACAAGCGCCGATCCATGGCGCTTGTGGGCTCATCAGACTCCCTTCCAGGCAGGCGTCTGATGGATCTGCCTGATCAGGGCATTACAGGCGGGACATATTGCAACGTGGTGCCCAGCGCCCACAGCAACACCAACACCAGCGGCACATGCACCAGCAACTGCACAAACGAGAAGCCGATCAGGTCACGCGCCTTGAGCCCCAGCACCCCCAGCAGCGGCAGCATGTAGAACGGGTTGATCAGGTTCGGCAGCGCCTCGGCGGCGTTGTAGATCTGCACCGCCCAGCCCAGGTGGTATTGCAGGTCGTTGGCCACCAGCATCACGTACGGCGCCTCGATGATCCACTTGCCACCGCCGGACGGAATGAAGAAGCCGAGCACCGCCGAGTACACACCCATCAGCAAGGCGTAGGTGTCATGGGTGGCGATCTGGGTAAAGAACAGCGAGATATGGTGGGCCAGGGTCTGGGCGTCCGCGCCCTTGACCTGGGTGAGAATGGCGGCGATCGAGCCGTACAGCGGGAACTGGATCAGCACCCCGGTGGTGGTCGGCACTGCGCGGGCCACGGCATCGAGGAAGCTGCGCGGGCGCCAGTGCAGCAAGGCACCGAGCATGATGAACAGCAGGTTGTAGGTGTTCAGCCCGGAAATCGCGGTGATCGCCGGCTTGGTGGCGAACTCCTGGTACAGCCAGCCGGCGGCCAGGGCCACCAGCAGCAGGATCAGGATCGGGCTGTATTCCAGCCATTCACCCGGGCGCGTGCGCTGGGGCGAAGGCGGTGCGCTGAAGCTCGGGTCCACTCCACAGTCCTGCGCGCTGCGGGCGCTGTTCGGGCCAGGCGCGGTGGCATAGGCGACGATCAGCGAGACGATCACCAGCGCGGCGAGCATCACCCCGGACTGCCAGAGGAAGATGGTCTCGGTGAACGGGATCACCCCGGTGATCGACAGGATCGACGGCGGCAGGCTGGCCGGGTTGGCCTGCAACTGCGCGGCCGACGACGACAGGCCCAGCGCCCACACCGCGCCCAGGCCCAGGTAGGCGGCGGCGCCAGCGGCGCGGTAGTCCATCTTCAGGTCGGTGCGGCGCGCCAGGGCGCGCACCAGCAGGCCGCCGAACACCAGCGACAACCCCCAGTTGAGCAAGGACGCGAGCATCGAGATCAGCGCCACCCAGCACACCGCCGAGCGGCCGTTTTTCGGTAGCCGCGCCAGGCGGTCGATCAGCCGGGCGGCGGGTGGCGAGCTGGCCACCACATAGCCGCCGATGACCACGAAGGCCATCTGCATGGTGAACGGGATCAGGCTCCAGAAGCCGTCACCGAAGGCCTTGGCGGTGTCGGTGGGCTTGCCGCCCATGGCCAGGGCGCCGAGGGCCACCAGCATCACGGCCAGGGCGGCGAACACCCAGGAATCGGGGAACCAGCGTTCGGCCCAGTTGGAGCAGCGCAGGGCAAAGCGGGCGGAGCGGCTGTCTTGGATATCAGCGGCCACGATGTTTTCCTTTTTCTGATTTTTATAGGACTGAAACGGCGTCGCCCCATCGCGGGGCAAGCCCGCTCCCACGAAGGATGCGTGGTCCTTAGGCTTTGTACGAAAAGTGCCTGCGCGACGATCATGCTGCGTTGAAAACAGGCTCGGAATGCTCATTGACAACCAGTCAACTCCGCTTCCTCGCCTGTTTTCGCCTTGCCTGATCGCCGCTCGGCGACTTTTCGTACAAACCCTAGTGGGAGCGGGCCTGCCCCGCGATGGGGCGCTTGCAACGGTGCTGCTTAGAAGGTCATTTCCTGCACGTCGTCCGGCACGATCAGCTTGCCGGCAGTCTTCGCGACAATTTCCTCGACACTCACGCCCGGCGCGGTCTCGCGCAGGATGAAGGCGCCGTTGTCGATCTCCAGGTAGGCCAGGTCGGTCAGCACCTTGCGGATGCAGCCGGCACCGGTCAGCGGCAGGCTGCACTTGGGCAGCAGCTTGGACTCGCCGTCCTTGGAGGCATGGGTCATGGTGACGATGATGTTGTCGGCGCCGGCCACCAGGTCCATGGCGCCGCCCATGCCCTTGACCAGCTTGCCGGGGATCATCCACGAGGCGATGTTGCCTTCCACGTCCACCTCGAAGGCGCCGAGCACGGTGAGGTCGACATGCCCGCCACGGATCATGGCGAAGGATTGCGCCGAATCGAAGATCGACGCGCCACGGCGGGCGGTAACGGTCTGCTTGCCGGCGTTGATCATGTCGGCGTCGATGGTGGCTTCGGTGGGGAACTCGCCCATGCCCAGCAGGCCGTTCTCCGACTGCAGCATCACTTCCATGCCGTCGGGCACATAGTTGGCCACCAGGGTGGGGATGCCGATGCCGAGGTTGACGTAGTAGCCGTCCTTGAGTTCACGGGCGACGCGTTGCGCCATTTGTTCGCGGGTCAATGCCATGGTCAGGATCTCTTTGTTGTTCTTGAGGGCGGCGCTCAGGCCTTGACGGTGCGCTTTTCGATGCGCTTCTCGAAGGTGCCGACGATGACCCGGTCGACATAGATGCCCGGGGTGTGAATCTCGCTGGGCAGCAGCACGCCGGGCTCGACGATCTCTTCGACCTCGACCACGGTGATCTTGCCGGCGGTGGCGGCCAGCGGGTTGAAGTTCTGCGCGGTGTTGCGGTACACCACGTTGCCGTAGTGGTCGGCCTTCCAGCCTTTGACAATGGCGAAGTCGCCGGTGATGGACGCTTCGAGGATGTACTTGCGGCCGTTGAACTCGCGTACTTCCTTGCCTTCGGCGACCGGGGTGCCGTAGCCGGTGGCGGTGAAGAAGGCCGGGATGCCGGCGCCACCGGCGCGCATCTTCTCGGCCAGGGTGCCTTGCGGGGTGAGCTCCACTTCCAGTTCGCCGCTGAGCAGCTGGCGCTCGAACTCGGCGTTCTCGCCGACGTAGGAGGCGATCATCTTGCGGATCTGCCGGTCCTCGAGCAGCACGCCCAGGCCGAAGCCATCGACGCCGCAGTTGTTGGAGACCACGGTCAGGCCCTTGACGCCGCGGCGCTTGATTTCGGCGATGAGGTTCTCGGGGATGCCGCATAGGCCAAAGCCGCCGGCCAGCACGGTCATGTCGTCGGTCAGGCCCGCCAGGGCCTCTTCATAAGTTGCTACACGCTTGTCCAGTCCGGCCATGCTCAGTCGCCTTTTGTAGTTGTTGGAACCGTACGGTCATCTTCACTGTAGTCGACTGATTTGTTAATTTTGTTTTCGTCATCGATTGATAACTTTTCCAAAACAAAGGGCCCGCCTCTCATGAACGTCAAGCAGCTGCGTGCCTTCGTTACCGTGGCCAAGTACCAGAGCTTCGCCCAGGCCGGCGAGCACCTGCACGTGTCGCAACCGGCCTTGAGCCTGACCATCAAGGCCCTGGAGGACAACCTCGGCGGCGCCCTGCTTACCCGCACCACCCGCAGCGTCAGCCTGACCCCCGAGGGCGAGGTACTGCTGCCCCTGGCCAGGCGCCTGCTCGCCGACTGGGACGATACCGAGGAGATGCTGCGCCAGCGCTTCACCCTGCAACTGGGTCGGGTGTCGGTGGCGGCCATGCCGGCCTTCGCCGGCAACCTGCTGCCACGGTCGCTGAAGGTCTTTCGCCAACGCTACCCCAAGGTCAATGTCACCGTGCACGACGTGATCAACGAGCAGGTGCTGGAACTGGTGCGCCATCGCCGCGTCGAACTGGGCATCGGCTTCGAGCCTGATAGCAGCGAGGCGCTGCGCTTCCACCCGCTGTACATGGACCGCTTCGTCGCCGTGGTGCCGGCCGACTCGCCCCTTGCCCAGCAGCCCCAGGTGCGTTGGCAGGAGCTGCTGGCCGAGGACTTCATCGCCCTGCAGCGGCCATCGGCGGTGCGCCTGCTGCTCGAACAGCACCTGGCCGCCAACCATGGCAAGCTGGCGGTGGCCTTCGAGAGCCATCAGCTGTCGACCATCGGCCGCATGGTCGCCAGTGGCCTGGGGGTCAGCGCGGTGCCGGCCCTGTGCATCGAGCAGATGCAGGAGCTCGGCGCCCGTTGCGTGCCGCTGGTCGAACCCACCGTGGAGCGGCGCATCGGTGTGATCGCCCTGGGCGATCACAAGCTGTCCAAGGCCGCTGAGGCGCTGCTCGATGTACTGCTGACCCATACCCACCCACAGGAGGTGACATGCGTTACGTGAATCTGGCGGGCTCCCGCGTTCCGGCCATCGGCCAGGGCACCTGGTACATGGGCGAGGACCCGGGCCGCAGGGCCGCCGAGGTGGCGGCCCTGCAACAAGGCATCGACCTGGGCCTGAGCCTGATCGACACGGCGGAAATGTACGCCGAGGGCGGCGCCGAGCAGGTGGTCGGCCAGGCCATCGCCGGGCGCCGCGACCAGGTGTTCCTGGTCAGCAAGGTCTATCCGCACAATGCCAGCCGACGCGGTGTACCGGCCGCCTGCGAGCGCAGCCTCCAGCGCCTGGGCACCGACTGCATCGACCTGTACCTGCTGCACTGGCGCGGTCAGTACCCGCTGGACGAGACGGTGGAAGCCTTCGAGCGGCTGATCGAGCAGGGCAAGATTCGCCGCTGGGGCGTGTCCAATTTCGACCTCGACGACTTGCGCGAACTGGATAACAGCGCCTGCGCCACCAACCAGGTGCTGTACAACCCGGCCGAACGTGGTATCGAGTTCGACCTGCTGCCGTGGAGCCGCGAGCAGGGCTTGCCGACCATGGCCTACTGCCCGTTGGCCCAGGCCGGGCGCTTGCTGCGACACCCGGTGATGGCGCAGATCGCCGAACGCCATGGCGCCACGCCGGCACAAGTGAGCCTGGCCTGGGTCACGCGCAATGATGGGGTGATCGCGATCCCCAAGGCGGTGGATCCGCAGCATGTGCGCTTGAATGCGGCGGCGGCCGACCTGGTGCTTGCCGAAGAGGACCTGCAAGCCATCGAGCAGGCGTTCCCGGCTCCGACACGCAAGCAGCGACTGGCGATGGTCTGAGCTGCCTGCACCAGGGGCCGCGCTGCGGCCCTATCGCCGGCAAGCCGGCTCCCACACCGACCGCGCCGCCTTCAAGCCAAACGCTATTTCTAGTGAAAGTCCCGGCTGCGCACATCCAGCCCCTGCAACAGTGGGCTGATGTCTTCCAGCCGCCGGGCGATCAGGTGCCGTACCCCGCTCTCCTGCTCCAGCCGCCCGCTCACCTTGAGCAACTTCGAACCTACCAGTTCGCGCCGTTGGCGCTCGGCCAGGTCGCGCCAGACCACCACGTTGACCATGCCATGCTCGTCCTCGAGGGTGACGAAGGTCACGCCACTGGCGGTCTGCGGTCGCTGGCGCCCGACCACGATGCCGGCGACGGCGATGCTGTCGCCATGCTCGACCCCTGTCAGCTCCCTTGAACTGCGACACCCCAGCGCGCGCAAGCGTGTCCGTAGCAGGGTCAGGGGATGCGGCCCGAGGGTGGTGCCCAGGGTGCCGTAGTCGGCTGCCAGATCTTCGGCAATGCTTGGTGTAGGCAAGGCCACCGCCTGTTCAAGTGTCGATTCGACTTCGGCGAACAACGGCAGCTGCGCCTGCACCGCCGCCACCTGCCAGCGCGCCTGGTGGCGGTCGCCAGCCAGCCCGCGCAATGCCCCGGCGTCGGCCAGGCGTGCCCGGGCCCGGCCATCGAGCCCGACGCGCAGGCACAAGTCCTCGACATCCCGCCAGGGGCGTAGCGCCCTCGCCTGCTCCAGGCGCCGGGCATCGTCCTCGCTGAAGCCGCGGATCTGGCGCAGGCCCAGGCGGATGGCCAGTTCGTTCTCGCCCAGTGCCTCCAAGGTGCAATCCCACTCGCTATGGAACACATCCACCGGGCGCACTTCGATTCCCTGGCGGCGCGCCTCCTGCAGCAACTGGTCGGGGCTGTAGAAGCCCATCGGCCAGCTGTTGACCAGCGCACAGGTGAAGATCGCCGGCTCATGGCACTTGAGCCAACTGCTGGCGTAGCACAAAAGTGCAAAGCTGGCGGCGTGGGATTCAGGGAAGCCGTAACTGCCAAAACCCTTGATCTGCTCGAAGATACGCTCGGCAAAGGCCAGCTCGTAGCCATTGCGCAGCATGCCCGCGATCAGCCGCTCGCGGTGCGGTTCCAAGCCGCCATGGCGCTTCCAGGCGGCCATGCTGCGGCGCAACTGGTCGGCTTCGCCCGGGCTATAGTCGGCGGCGACCATGGCCAGCTCCATCACCTGCTCCTGGAACAGCGGCACGCCCAAGGTGCGCTCGAAGACGGCCTGCAGCTCTGCCGAAGGATAGGTGACCGGCTCCTGCTTCAACCGGCGGCGCAGGTACGGGTGAACCATGTCGCCCTGGATCGGCCCGGGGCGCACGATGGCCACCTCGATCACCAGGTCGTAGAACTTCTCCGGCTTGAGCCGGGGCAGCATGGCCATCTGCGCCCGCGACTCGATCTGGAACACGCCCATGGTCTCGGCGCGGCCGATCATGGCGTAGGTGGCCGGGTCTTCCTTGGGCAGCGTCGCCAGGGTGTACGCCTGCCCACGGTGTCGGGCGATCAGGTCGAAGCAACGGCGCAGCGCGCTGAGCATGCCCAGCGCCAGCACGTCGACCTTGAGCAGGCCGACCATGTCCAGGTCGTCCTTGTCCCACTGGATCACCGTGCGCTCGGCCATCGCCGCGTTCTCCACCGGCACCAGCTGGTCCAGCGGCTGCTCGGAGATGACGAAGCCCCCGGGGTGCTGCGACAGGTGTCGGGGAAAGCCGATCAGATCCCCCGCCAGCACCAGGATGCGCCGCAGCGACGGGCTGTGCGCATCGAACCCGGCCTCGGCCAGGCGAGCGGCATCAGGGATGCGGTCGCTCCAGCGCCCGCAGCACTTGGCCAGGGCGTCCACCTGGTCGGCCGGCAGGCCGAGCACCCGCGCCACGTCGCGCACCGCGCCGGCGGCATGGTAGCTGCTGACCACCGCGGTGAGCGCGGCACGGTGCCGGCCGTAGCGCTGGAACACGTACTGGATCACCTCTTCACGGCGCTCGTGCTCGAAATCCACGTCGATGTCCGGCGGCTCGTTGCGCTCGCGGGAAAGGAAGCGCTCGAACAGCAGGCGGTGTTCCATGGGATCGAGCTCGGTGATGCCGAGGACGAAGCACACCACCGAGTTGGCCGCCGAGCCGCGCCCCTGGCAGAGGATGCGCTGGCGGCGGGCGAAGGCGACGATGTCGTGGACGGTGAGGAAGTAACTCTCGTAGCCCAGTTCCTCGATCAGCGCCAGCTCCCGCTCCAGCACCGCGTGGACCTGGTCGCTCGGGTCCTGGGGCCAGCGCTCGGGCAACCCTCGCCGGCACAGCTCGCGCAGCCAGCTGGCCGGGGTCTGCCCCTCGGGCACCAGTTCCCGTGGGTACTGGTAGTTCAGCTGGGACAGATCAAAGGTGCAGCGCTCGGCAACCTGCAGGGTCTGCGCCAGCAGATCGTCGGGGTACAGCTCGTGCAACTGGTCGAGCGACCTCAGGTGACGCTCGCCATTGGCGAACAGAAAGCGCCCCGCCTCGGCGACCGCGCAATGTTCGCGGATGGCGGTCATGCAGTCCTGCAGCGCCCGCCGTCCTCGCACGTGCATGTGCACATCGCCGCAGGCCACCAACGGAAGATCGAGCCGCGCCCCCAGCGCGCGCAGGTGGGCCAGGCGCTGAGCGTCGTCGGCCCCGCGGTGCAGGTGCAGCGCCAGCCACAGGCGCCCGTCGAACAGGGGCTGCAGCCAGGCCCCGGCGCTGTCGTCCGGCTCGGCCACCCACAGCGCCAGCAAGCCCTGGTGATGGGTCTCGAGGTCCTCGACGAGCAACTGGTAGCTGCCCTTCTGCGAGCGCCGCCGGGCGCGGGTGATCAAGGCGCAGAGGTTTTGGTAGCCAGCAAGGTCCTGTGCCAGCAGGACCAGCTTCGGCCCCTGGTGCACCCGCACCTCGCTGCCGACGATCAACCGCACCTGATGCTGCTTTGCCGCCTGCCAGGCCCGGACGATGCCCGCCAGGGTGCATTCGTCGGTGATCGCCAGGGCCTGGTAACCCTGCTCGCGGGCGCGGCGGAACAGCTCGTCGGCACTGGAGGCACCACGCTGGAAACTGAAGTTCGACAGGCAGTGCAGCTCGGCGTAGCCGGGGGCGCTCATGCGAACCAGCCTTGCAGCCACAACGGCCCCGGCGCCGCGAGGTCGCGGAAGGCCCAGCCGCGCAGGCCATCACAGGTTTCGATGCGGTAGTAGTCGCGCCGCACATCACCACCGTCCCACCAGCCGGACTCGATGCGCTCGGCCTGCCCGAGCAGTTGCAGGCCGGTCTCGGACAGCGCCTGAGGCACCGGCAGCAACCAGCCGGGACGCCGACCGGGGGCCATCACCAAAGGGCCCTGCCCACCCTGCTCCCCCCCTTGCCAGGCGCACTCGGGGCGATGATCGGCCTCGGCGCGCAAGCCCTTGACCGCGTCATCGCCCAGCCGCGCGCGCAGGCGCTCGCGCAGCTGGTCCCAGGGCTGAGCCTGTTGCGCACGCGGGTCGAACAGCGCCTGGTGCTGGGGCACGAACGGTGGCAGGTCGGCGGCCAGCAGCCGCAGGTTGCGCACCGGCGCCGGGATGCGCAGCGGCTCAAGGCGGCCACGGGCAAGCTCGAACAAGAGCGAGGCGTCGCGCTCGGCAGCCAACAGGCCGACCTTGAGCACGGTGTCCGCGCCTTCGGCATGCTCCAGGTGCAGTTCGAAACGCTGCACGCCACAGTCACGCCCGGCGAGAAATGCCGCCAGGTCGTGAATGAGACGACGCAGGGGGAAAAGCAGGGCCTGGTGTGATTCGACGTCGAAGTTCAGCTCCAGGCGCGCCTCGAAACGGTCGGGCGGCTGGTAGAAACCCAGCCCCAGGCTGCGCAAACCAAGCAGTTGGTCCAGGTGCAACTGCACCTGGGCACTGAAGCGCCTGGCCAAGGCATCACGGGGCAGCGCCAGTACCTGCCCGAGGCGGCGCAGGCCCATGCGGATGAAGGCTTCGGCTGCCTCACTGGGCAGGCCGACACGCTCGACGGGCATGTCGAGCAAGGCAGCGCGGGTCGCCTGCGGGCAAGTCAGTGCCAGGCCATCGTGACCGTTGGCGAGCATTCTCGCCGCCACCGGGTTGCTGGCCACGACGATGCGCTGGCGCAAGCCGAGTGCCGCCAGTTCCTGGCGCAGGCGCGCCTCGAACGACGGCCACGGGCCGAACAGCTGCAGACTCGAGCCTACCTCCAGCAGCAGCGCACGGGGATAGTGCAGGCTGACCTGGGCGCTGAAACGGTAGGCCCAGGCCGCGAGCAGCTGCTGCAACTGCTCGAGACGCGCCGGCTCGACCTCGACGCAGGTGAAACCGTCGGCCAGGGCGCGGGCGGCGGTCAGGGCCTGCCCGGCGCGCAGGCCCAGCGCACTGGCCGCCGGGTTGACCGCCCGCAGCACGCGGCGCTGAGGCGGCCCGCCGAGCAGCACCAGCGGCGCCTCGGGGTCGTCACGTTCGCGCAGGACAGTGTCCAGCGCCAGCTGGGGTAACAGGATGCAGGCCCAGAGCATGGTGCATCACCCCTGCCCAGGGCAGGCGATGGGTGCGGCAGGTGGCAGGCCACCCCGGCACTTGAGCACGCGCCATTGTGCCGGGCGCAGGTCGAGGGCGATGCGCAGGGCGGCTGGCGATGGGTTCAGCGCGGCCTGCCGCGGACGACAGGCGAATGCCAGCGCGTTACCGGTTTCCGCGGCCACTTGCAAACGCCGCAGCGCCCGATCATCGGCACGCTCCGGCCAGCACAACACCGCCGCGCAACTGCCCGAGCGCAGGCACTGCTCGGCTGCCCACAGGGCATCGCCGGCCTCGGCGTCGATCTGCACCAGCCAGCGCAGGTCCACCCCGGCGGCCTGCCAGGCCGGCGCATAAGGGATGAACGGCGGCGCCACCAGCACCACCCTCTGCCCTTCCCCGCTCAGCCGGGCGAGCGTGGGCCAGAGCAACTGCAACTCACCGCAGCCGGGGCTGGCCAGCAGCAGCTCGCTGAGCGACGCCGCCGGCCAACCGCCTTCCGGCAGCCGACCATCGAGGGCGGCATGCCCGGTGGGCTGCAGGCCCTGCGGACGCGCCTGGGCCTGCCGCCCACGCCATACCTGGCGCTGATCGAGCAGCCGGTCGAGTTCGACCACCGCGCCCATCAGTCACGCCTCAGCAAGCCGCAGAACACGCCTTCGATGAAGAACTCGCGCTCGGGGCTCACGTCGATGGGGGCATAGGCCGGGTTGCGCGGCAGCAGCCGATAGCCGTCGCGGGTGCGCTGCAGGCGCTTGATGGTCACCTCGCCGTCGAGCCGGGCGACCACGATCTGCCCGTCGCGGGCCTCGCCCTGCTGGCGAATGCCGACCAGGTCGCCATCGAAGATGCCGTCGTCGACCATCGAGTCGCCGCGCACCTTGAGCAGGTAGTCGGGAGTACGCCGGAACAGGCTGGGGTCGAGCAGCACCTGCTCGTGGATATCGAGATCGGGTCCGATCGGCGCACCGGCGGCAACCTGGCCGAGCACCGGCACTTCGAGGATCTCGGGCCGACGCAACGGCTCGGCCAGGCGGATACCCCGCGCCTGGTTGGGCGTGACGTCGATGAAGCCGCCCTGGCTCAGGGCGGTGATGTGCTTGCGCGCCACGCTGCGCGAAGCGAAACCGAAGCGCTCGGCGATGTCGGCCAGCGAAGGCGGCTGGCCTTGATCGGTGATGCGCTCGCGGATGAATTCGAGGATGGCGCGGCGTTTGGGGGATAAATTGTCCATGGAGCACATTTGTACTCCTTTCTGTGAAAACTGAACAGACCCCTTCGTCGCCGGCCCTCCTCGCCCAGGCTCAGTAACGAATGGACAAGGCGATCGCCTCGTTTGGCGTCTGGTGTTTCTCCAGCAGGCCGAGCACGTCCTTCTTCAGTTGCGCCTGCTTGTCGATCAGCGGCAGGTCGCGGAACTTGTAGTCCAGGTCGGCATAGCTTTCCGACACACCGGCATTGAGGTGATTCTTGCCGAAGGTGTGCACGATGTGCTTGGACTTCCAGATGTCGTATTGGCTGAACACCTGGTCCGCTGGCAGGTGTTTGGCGACCGAGAACGGCAGTCGGGTCAGCAGGCAGTAGTTCATCTTGTACTTGTGGAACTGGTAGTGCTCCAGGGAATGGACGAACGACACGTACCAGATGTAGGTGGCGATCACTTCGATGTTGAAAGCCTTGTCATTGGCCGGGCACGGCAGGTTGACATAGCGGCACAGCTCGGCGACCCAGTTGTTGATATACGGTTCGGAACCGTCGCGCAGCAGGTCGTCGTAACTGGTCGTGACGAACTTCAGCACCGCCGCGTAGTAGTCGCGGTATTGGGCATTGAGCGCGTGCTGGCCATTGAGGTACTGGTCGAACGGGATGGCGAACTTGATCTCGAATTTCTGGGTCAGCGCCTGGTCTTCGGTGTCGCGCTTGTTGTACATGTTCAGGGCGTTTTCATAACCGACCTTGTAGAAGGTCTGCGCCGAGTAGTAGCCGATGCAGCTGTAGAGGAACTTGTCGGCGATACCGGTGGTTTCGCGCAACGACAGCGGCGATTCCTTGAACTGGTGATTGAGCATCAGGATATAGGCGGTGTGCGGATCCATCAGCTTGTGGAAGTTGGAATCCTTGGGCACGAGGTTGAACAGGAATGCCGCGCCCATTTCGGCGAAGAACAGGTGGTGGTGCAGGTGCGCGCCGAGGATGAAGAACACCATGGTGTTCGACATGAAGTACACCTTGGCCAGGTCCCAGTGCGGCTCGCCCGGGCCGACGCTGAAGCCGTCGCGCAGGGTGATGCGCATGCTGTCGGTGGCGAAGTCCTGGGCGATGGAGATGCTGGCCACGTCGAACACCGAACTGGACAGGCGGATCTCGCGGGTGAAATCACGCATGTCGAAGGTCGATACGCCATCGACCGTCTGCAGGTAGTGGGTGATCTGCGACGACATCAGGAAGACTTTCAGGTCCTCGTCGGAAATCGCCGTCGGTTGCGGGAACTGGCCCAGCGGCACTTTGTAGTAGTCGCGGTTGGCCTTGATGATCGACTGGATATAGTTGTGGTAGACCTTGTCTTTCCTCCAGCGATAGACCAGTTCGGCGGGCAGTTTCTTGGGGATGTAGCCCATGTGGTAGTCAGTGCCCGGGATCGGCGTGCTCTCCATCGAGATGGAGTCACGATTGTAGTGGCGATAGCCAAAGTAGCGAGGCAGCAGCCACTTCAGCTGGACCCACTTCCAGGCCAGGAAACTGGCGCTGAGGTTAATCGCGTACAACGACAGCAGCAACGGCACGAACTTCACGTAATACAGGCCGATGTACACATGCTTCAATGGCTCGGCCCGGGTCTTGCTCATCAACAGGATCACGGGGCTGACGGTGATGAAAAACGCCAGCAGGATAACTTCCAACATGCTTCAGACTCCTTGTTCGATCGCTTTGTTCTTTTTGCGGCTTGCGCCGTAGCTGTACAAGCAGGCGCCTGTGAAAATCACATTGACGACGCTCCAGGTGAGCGCGGCGTCGGGGCTGTACCAGGTCGTCAGGTCGAAGGCCGGCAGGTTCATCAGCGGGGTGTCGCCGGCGATGGTGCGCACGAACAGGTAGAATCCGAAGGTGTAGGCGCGGGCCTGGAAATACAGGTCGGTGCGGCGCAGGAGCAAGGCGTAGGCCACTGGCGCCAGCAACAGCGGCAGTGCATAGCCGAAGGTGGTGATCCGTGCCGAGTACAGGAAGCACAGGTTCCAGGTGGTGTACAGGTAGGGCCAGTAGGCAGGGACGCGCACCACGAAATCGTGATGACGGCCAGAGATCTCCCAGTGCTGGCGCGAGTACGGCAGACACAGGATCAGGCCCACGGCGGCGACGATGTTGAGGACGTTGCCGGTTTGCCAGTCGATCACCGAGGCTTCGATGATGTTGAGCACGATCACCACGTAGATGAGCTTGTAGATGAAACCCTCGATTTTCGGCCTGTACCTGGCATACGCCAGGAAGCACATGGGCAGCAGCACGCTGATGGTCTTGATGCGCATGAACAGGTTGGCGTTCGGCACCAGCAACGCCGGCAGCGACAGCACGAAGAAGGTCAGGCCCACCAGGCGGTAGCGCCTGAACAGCTCGGCGACCAGTAAAAAGACCGCGAAAAGAACCAGCATCAACAACAAGGTGTTCGGCATGAGGTGTTTCCCTACTCATTCATGGATCGACGTGGGGCAGGCGCGAATGCCGGGCACGGCAAAGCCTGCCGCGCGCGGCGCCAGGCCACAGGCCTGGGGCCGTGGAGCAATGGACGGACGACGTGAGTGTCAGGTGTTTGCCAAGGGGGGCCGCGACGCAGCCTGGCTCAGGCCTTGCCGAGCACGTGGGCCTCAGCCTCCAGCCATTTCCTGATGGCTTCGGGCATCGGCGCGGTAGTGGGTTCGACCTTGAGCTTTTCGGCGATCACCGCGTTGGCGACCAGCCCTTTGCGACCGACCCAGGCGCCCTTGGAATAGCCAGTCACCACCACTTCACCGGCACGGTTGAAGAAGGTGTACTGGAAGTAGGTCCAGTTCTCGTCGAGGCAGCAGATGCTGAACTCGGCGGTGTACTGCTCGAACATGGAAAGTTGCTTTTTATAGACGACCAGATTACCGCCGAGCATGGGCTTCCAGCCCAACTTGAAGGCAGGAATGAGGATTTTCGCGCGCAGGCAAAGTTCCAGCATGAACAGATCGGCAATCGTCATGTAACGGCCATTGTTCATGTGTTTATTGATGTCTATATCGTTTGGCCAGACCCGCAGCGTTCGCTGCAGCGTGTCGGTCAGGGCCATCGGCGGCTTGAAGAAACCGCGCAGAACAGCCAGCAACAGACGGATGTAGAGATTCATCCGGTTATCCCTCCCTAGGATTTTTATTATCGTTCCCTGTTCGATCGCCCGTTGTTTGTTCGAGTGATCGCAAGCGGCGCGTTGCAGGCCTGCTTGTTTAATTCCGGAGCGAGGCGAAAGCTAACAGCTTTCAGCAGGAGCAACCAGTGGCAACAGCCTCATTTAAACGGAAAACCGCAACTGAATAACCGGTCACGTTTGGACTTTATATCCAATTGATGCTGAATCGTTTGTTTGTTGATGAAATATCTATCCGTTGTGATGCGCATCAGCCTGTAGTGCTGCACAGTGCCTGGCGCAGTGCCTCGGGCAGCTCAACCGCTTGCTTGCTTTCGGGGCAGACGCACACTTGGGTCATGCTGGCCCGAAAACACACTTCGCCACCGGCCCCGAGCCCCTCTACGGCAAAACTGAACGATGTGCGGCCGAGCGGCCCACTGCTGACGTGCACGCGGATCAGGTCGTCCCAGGCCATCGGCGACAGGAACTCGATGGACAATGCCCGCGCCGGCGGCATCACGCCCATGGCGAACAGCTTGCGCAGGCCTTCGCCGCCCAGCCGGTGGGAGAGAAACTCGTGTATCGCCTCGATGACGAAGTAACCGATACGCGGCGTATAGACGATCCCAGCGGGGTCGCAATCGCCGAACAGGATCCTGCGGGTGGTGACAAAAGACATGGGGTGAGTGCTCCGTGCTGTAATGCCTGGCAGCCGATATTAACCGTTCAGGGTCTGTTGAGGCTGAGGCGTTTGCTTGGCAGCCCCACGCCTGTGAGTCTTGCGCCGAAGATGCGCAGGAACAGGCCAACTGCACTTTCCAATGCTGATGGCATAGTATGCTGCTGAATGGTTTCTCCCCTTTAAGGATGCCCGATGCTGACCGCCCTGCTGTTCGATCTCGATGGGACCCTAACCGACACCGACACCCTGCACTTGCAAGCCTTCCGCAAGCTGCTGCACGACCACGATGGCCG
This sequence comes from Pseudomonas sp. FW305-96, assembly GCF_058783825.1. Classification (NCBI taxonomy): domain Bacteria; kingdom Pseudomonadati; phylum Pseudomonadota; class Gammaproteobacteria; order Pseudomonadales; family Pseudomonadaceae; genus Pseudomonas; species Pseudomonas sp. FW305-96. The sequence goes on along the minus strand of NZ_JBYSYW010000057.1, from coordinate 759 downwards.
CGAGCTTACTCAGGAGCAGTTCAACACCCAGGTCAGCGGCCGCTCCAACGGCCTGCTGTTCGCCGAGCTGTTCCCCCATTCTGATGCCGCCCACCGCCAGGCCCTGGCCGAGCGCAAGGAGGCGTTGTTCCGCGAACTGTCGCCAACCTTGACGCCGATGCCCGGCCTGCTGCGCCTGCTGGAACATGCCGAGCGGCACGGCATCGGCATGTGCGTGGTGACCAACGCCCCGCGCCTGAACGCCGAGCACATGCTCGGGGCCCTGGGCCTTGGCGAGCGTTTCGCTCATGTCCTGGTCGCCGATGAGCTGGCACGGCCCAAGCCCGACCCCCTGCCCTACCTCACCGGGCTGCAGTACCTGCAGGCCCAGGCCGGGCAGGCGCTGGCCTTCGAGGACTCGCTGCCTGGCGTCAAGGCAGCTGTCGATGCAGGCATCTTTACCGTGGGCCTGGCCACTACCCAGCCGGCCGAACGACTGCTGGAAGCCGGAGCGCGGTTGGTGATCGAAGACTATGCCGATCCGCAGTTGTGGGACATCATCGCGCGGATGCAAGCCATGGCCTGAACGATTGGTGCCGCTGGCATTGCGCGGTAGGTCGAGTTGGTCCTGTGAGCGTTCGAGCTGTTGCCGTTGCCGATCAGGAGTCTAGCGCCTTACCCAGCTAGCGACAGCTGCGCTAGTCCAGGCGCCGCCCGTAACTTCGCGACTTCAGGAGGCCGAACGCAGGTCTTGCGGAGGGAGGTGACGGGCATGGATGC
>NZ_JBYSYW010000056.1:0-17694 GCF_058783825.1 Pseudomonas sp. FW305-96 | reverse complement strand
GTTCAGCGCGGTCCTCCCGGGAGCAAGGCCGGAGTGAGGGAACCCGGAGCGAAGCGGAGGGCCGGATGAATGGAGCGTGGATTTTTTGGTTCCTTTTTGATCCTTCAAAAAGGGACCCGCCGTAAGGGCGGAAAGGTGACTATGCGTCGCCATCGCAAATGAATGCGCATACAACTTCAAAACCACCAAAAACCCAAAAACCCAGCAATTCAACAAAAGATCACCGCGCTTCCATATGCGCAATCATCAACTGCACACTCTCATTCCCCCGAAACTCATTCACATCCAACTTGTAAGCCAACTCCACCCACCGCACTGTAGGATTCGGCCAGACCTCCCGGTCAATCCCAAAGGCAATCCCATCCAACCGCACCGCCCCACACTCGCTCTTGAGCACCACTTTCAGATGCCGCTCCCCGACGACCCGCTGCTCGACCAGCTGGAACACCCCGTGGAACAGCGGCTCGGGAAAGTGCTGCCCCCAGGGCCCGGCGTTGCGCAATGCCCGCGCCAGATCCAGGTGGAACTCCTCCACCGCCAGGGTGCCATCCGACAACAACCGCCCGGTCAGGTCTTCCTCACGCAACTGCCGCCGCACCTCATCGTCGAACGCCTCGGCAAACGCTGGGAAATTGTCGGCCGGCAAGGACAGCCCCGCCGCCATGGCATGCCCGCCGAACTTGCTGATCAAGCTCGGATGCCGCGCCGCCACGGCGTCCAGTGCGTCACGGATATGGAACCCCGGCACCGAACGCGCCGAGCCCTTCAGCACCCCTTCCCCCGCATCGGCAAAGGCGATGGTCGGGCGGTGGTAACGCTCTTTCAGGCGCGAGGCGAGGATGCCGATCACCCCCTGGTGCCAGTCGGCGTCGAACAGGCACAAGCCATAAGGCATGGACTCGACCGGCAGGTCCTTGAGCTGGGCCAGGGCCTCGCGCTGCATGCCCTGCTCGATGGACTTGCGGTCCTGGTTCAGGCCATCCAGCTGTTGGGCCATGTCCAGCGCCAGGGTCGCGTCTTCGCACAACAGGCATTCGATGCCCAGACTCATGTCGTCCAGGCGCCCGGCAGCATTGAGCCGAGGGCCAAGGATGAAGCCAAGGTCGGTGGAAGTGATGCGCTTGTGGTCGCGCCGTGCCACCTCGAGAATCGCCTTCAGCCCGGGGCGGGCGCGGCCGGCGCGAATACGCTCCAGCCCCTGATGCACCAGGATGCGGTTATTGGCATCCAGCGGCACCACGTCGGCGACGCTGCCCAATGCCACCAGGTCGAGCAATTCGCCGATATTCGGCTGCGGCTGCGTTTCGTAGCGCCCCAGGCTGCGCAACCGCGCACGCAGGGCCATCAGCACGTAGAAGATCACGCCGACACCGGCCAGTGACTTGCTGGGGAACGCACAACCCGGCTGGTTGGGATTGACGATGGCATCGGCGGCCGGCAACTGCTCGCCCGGCAGGTGGTGGTCGGTGACCAGCACCTTGAGCCCGGCGGCCTTGGCTGCGGCCACGCCATCGATGCTGGAAATACCGTTGTCCACAGTGATCAGCAATTGCGGCTGGCGCTCGAGCGCGACCGCGACGATCTCCGGGGTCAGGCCATAGCCATATTCGAAGCGGTTGGGCACCAGGTAGTCGACATGGGCCGCGCCCAGCAAGCGCAAACCCAGCACGCCGACCGTGCTGGCGGTGGCACCGTCGGCGTCGAAATCGCCGACAATGAGAATACGCTGGCGCTGGTCGAGCGCCTCGACCAGCAGCTCCACCGCCGCCTCGATGCCCTTGAGTTGCTGGTACGGCAACAGGCGGGCCAGGCCCTTGTCCAGTTCGGCTTCGGACTGCACGCCACGGGCGGCATAGAGACGGGTCAACAAGGGTGGCAGGTTGCCCAGCAAAGGCAGGGGCGACGGCAGGGGACGTGGTTCGATACGCATGGGGTCTTCGCAATTCCGCTTTGGTTCAGGTCAGCCGCGCTCGCCAAGCAACCATTGCAACTGCACTTCGTGCTGGCCACGGTCGTCGGTGACGAACACCGTGCCTTCGCTGATCATCACGTCCCACTTGATGGTACGCGGCATATCGGTGGCGAGGACTTCCAGCACCTCCTGCGGCACAGCGGCAATGCTCAGGTTCTTCAGGCCCTTGACCGCGCCAAGCACCTTGGTCTCCCACACCCGCAAGCTGCCGTAGGTCAGCAGGCTGGTGCGCTCGGTACGCCGCGAGCACCAGGTCAGGCGGTCGGCGTCAGGCTGGCCAACTTCGATCCAGTGCAGGATGCGATCGTCCAGGCTTTTTTCCCACAGGGCCGCCTCATCGACGTCCGACAGGCCGCGACCGAAGGACAGCTGCTCGTTGTACCAGAGGGCATAGCCCAGCAGGCGCACGGCCATGCGTTCTTCGGTTTCCGAAGGGTGGCGGGCGATGGTCTGGCGGACATTCTCGTACACGCCGCGGTCGAGGTCGGTCAGATTCAGTTCGAACTTGTAGGTTGTGGACGGCTGGGCCATGGGCGATAGGCTTCTTGCGGGGGAAAGTCGCACAGTCTAACTGATCCCGGGCGCCAGCGCCGGATCAGACAACGCCGATATACCTGCCGCCGCCGAGCTGTGATACAACCTGCGCTCACGCCCAGCCTCCACGGATGCCCCATGACAATGCCCAGCAAACCTCTCGCCGGCCTGAAAGTCATCGAGCTCGGCACCTTGATCGCCGGCCCGTTCGCCTCGCGGATCTGCGCCGAATTCGGTGCAGAGGTAATCAAGGTCGAGTCGCCCGATGGCGGCGACCCGCTGCGCAAATGGCGCAAGCTGTACGAGGGCACGTCACTGTGGTGGTTCGTCCAGGCGCGCAACAAGCAATCACTGACCCTCAACCTCAAGCATCCTGAAGGCCGCGAAGTGCTCAAGCGCCTGCTGGCCGAGGCCGACATCCTGATCGAGAACTTCCGCCCCGGTGTGCTGGAAAAGCTCGGCCTGGGCTGGGACGTGCTGCACGCCCTCAACCCACGCCTGGTGATGGTGCGCCTGTCGGGGTTTGGCCAGACCGGCCCGATGAAGGACCAACCGGGCTTCGGCGCGGTTGGCGAATCCATGGGCGGGTTGCGCTACATCACCGGCTTCGAGGATCGCCCACCGGTGCGCACGGGGATTTCCATCGGCGACTCCATTGCCGCCCTTTGGGGCGTAATCGGCGCGCTGATGGCCTTGCGTCATCGCGAAGTCAACGGTGGCGACGGCCAAGTCGTGGATGTGGCGCTGTACGAAGCCATCTTCGCCATGATGGAGAGCATGGTGCCGGAGTTCGACGTGTTCGGCTTTATCCGCGAGCGCACCGGCAACATCATGCCGGGTATCACCCCTTCCTGCATCCATACCACCGCCGATGGCCGGCACGTACAGATCGGCGCCAATGGCGATGCGATCTTCAAGCGCTTCATGCAAGCCATCGGCCGCGACGACCTGGCCAACGATGCCGCCCTGGCCACCAACGATGGCCGCGATGCCCGCCGCGACGAGCTGTACGGCGTCATCGACCGCTGGGCCAACGGCCTGCCGCTGGACAAAGTGATGCAGGTGCTCAACGACGCCGAGGTACCGGCCAGCCGGATCTACTCCGCCCAGGACATGCTGGGCGACCCGCAATTCCTCGCCCGCGAGATGTTCCTCCAGGCCCGACTGCCGGACGGCAAGCCGTTCAAGATGCCGGGTATCGTGCCCAAGCTGTCCGACACCCCCGGCAGCGCCGAATGGGTCGGACCGGCCCTGGGTGAACATACGACGCCGCTACTGGCCAGCCTGGGCTACGACGCAGCCGCCATTGCCCGCCTGCGCGCGGCCGGTACGGTCTGATCCGCGGCCCATGCGCATCCGCCACCTGCCCCTGCTGCTCTGCCTGGTATTCAGCGCGCTCGCGGCACAATTGGCCGAGGCCAGAGAGCGCCTGCTGTGGCTGGTCCGTGACCTGCCGCCGTTCACCATTTTCGAAGGGCCGGCCAAAGGCCAGGGCGTGATCGACCAATTGTTGCCCAAGCTGATCGCGCAGATGCCCAAGTACGACCACCAGATCGTCCGAGTCAATCGCGCCCGCGGCATCCAGATGCTCCAGGAGCACAGTTTCACTTGCGACCCGACCCTGCTCTGGACGCCCGAACGTGCCAGGTACGTGCATTTCTCCCAGCCATCGCTGGGCGTACTGAGCAGTGGCCTGGTGGTGCGCAAGCACGACCAGGCGCTGCTGGAGCCTTATCTGGACGGACAACAGGTGGATCTTCAGCGGCTGCTGACCCAGACCCGGCTCAAGCTCGGCATCGTCGCAGAGCGCAGCTACAGCATGCAGGTCGATGATGTCCTGAAGCAGTTGCCTGACAGCGCCTTCAGCCGCCACTACGGCAACGATGCCACCGCCAGCCTGCTGGAGATGCAACAATTGGGGCGCCTGCAACTGGTGCTCGGCTACTGGCCAGAGGTTCGCTACCTGATCCAGCAGCAGAATGGCTCGCTGGACGATTACCGCTTCTACCCCATCCGTGGCGTCAACCGCTACCAGTTCCTCCATGTAGGCTGCTCGGACACAGCCTTGGGACGCGAGGCGATCGCCAATATCGACCAGCTGCTGCCGATGCTGCGCCGCGATACGTTGCCAGGCCTGTATGCCCGCTGGCTGGATCCGGAGCTGCAGGAAGATTATCTGGGCCAGGCCCGGCATTTTTTCGAGCAGGGCGAAGCGCCGGTGCGCTGAACTGACCCGTGCAGATCAGCAGTGGCACCTGACAGGGTGCAGGTGAATTCAAGGCAAAAGAAACCCCGGCCGCTGGGGAAGACGACCGGGGTCAAGCGAAAGTCCCAGGGACTTCCAGTGACAGCCTGGATGGCACCGGAGCAAAGCACCGTCAGGTTGCCCTTGCTGAGTCTGACGGGCCGGTCAGGCAAAGGTTCCCTGCATTTGCCTCTGATGCTGCAAGGCGGCGATCACACAGGGTTGCAGACGGCCTTCGGCAATCTGCAGGTCACGGTGCAGGCCATCGACCAGACCGACCAGCAATTGCTGTTCTATCAGCTCTCGCTCGCAAACGGTACGCCGCAAAATCGGCAAACCGTGCTCATCGTGAACACTCAGGTGGCGGCGGCCACGGTTATCGGTCGGTCCAAGCTCGGCCTGGTAAGGGGTCAGGGCATCGTTGAGCAGTCTGCAGATTCTTTCCATCCGGATCACTCGCTGGCTAGGGTAAGAAAACTGACCATCGGGGCCGGCGGAAAGTTCGCCAGGCCCGTCATCACGAGCATCCGCGACCAACATGACAGTTTCGATGCTCCGCCCACCCTTTGCTTGCCGAAGGTCAGGCTACAGGCGCCCGAGCGCCTGCTCCAGGCCCACCATTGACATCGGCCAGGGCAGCTCGGCCAGGACATTCAAGCCCTGTTTGCGGGCCTCGAGCGCCAGGTCGATGCCCCCCGCGTCGCCATAGCCGACAAACAGCAACCCACCCGCGCAGGAAGCCTGCACCAGGTACTTGAACAGGCGCCGGGCATGACGGCTTGGCATCCCCTGGTCGAGCACCAGCACATCAACGGGCCGCTGCCCTTGTGTGATGTTGGCCGTGGCTGCCGGCACGTCATCGGTGAGCCGTACGTTGTACACACCCTGGGCATTGAAGGCCTGATGCAAGAGCATCTGATAGTAGGGCCGAGCCTGGTGGATAAGGACATTGAGCTGATGCATGAGCCTCCCCCTGGAGCCGTGTCTGCTTGGTCAGAGCGCCACTTTAGTAAGGGTATCCATCGAACTACATGGGAAAAATCTGAAATCCGCTGCCGTGCGTCTTGCGCCCACAAAAAAGCCCGTGCAAGACGGGCTTTCCTGTGGACGGTGTCAGTTTACAGCGGCTTGCCGCGATTGCCATGCTGGCTGACAAAGGCCTGCACGGCCTTCAGGTCGTTGGCCAGCACGGTGCAACGCTCCTCACGTCCGAACAGGTCGCTCAGGTGCGCCGGCAGCTCCAGGGCCTTGTCGACACCGGCCTTCTCCACCGCCTCGGGGAACTTGACCGGATGCGCGGTACCCAGCACCACCATCGGGGTGTCCAGGCTGCGGCGGCATTCACGGGCAGCCTTGACGCCGATCGCGGTGTGCGGGTCGAGGACTTCACCGGTGCTCTGGAAGACCTCGGCGATGGTCTCGCAGGTCTGTTCATCGGTCACTGCCAGCGAGTCGAACAGCTTGCGCGCCTCAGTCCAGCGGTCCTGCTCGACGCTGAAGCCGCCACCCTGTCTGAAGGTGTCCATCAGCTGGGCAACGGCCGCGCCGTTACGCCCATGCAGGTCGAACAGCAGACGCTCGAAGTTGGACGAGACCATGATGTCCATCGACGGCGACAGGGTCGGGTGCAGGGCGTCCTTGACGTACTGGTTGCCGCTCATGAAACGGTGCAGGATGTCGTTGCGGTTGGTCGCCACCACCAGTTGGCTGATTGGCAGGCCCATGTTGCGCGCCAGGTAACCGGCGAAGATGTCGCCGAAGTTGCCGGTCGGCACCGAGAACGCCACCGAACGCGCCGGGCCGCCGAGCTGCAGCGCGGCGTGGAAATAGTAGACGATCTGGGCCATGATCCGTGCCCAGTTGATCGAGTTGACCGCCACCAGGCGGGTACCCTTGAGGAAGGACTGATCGGCGAAGCTGGCCTTGACCATCTCCTGGCAGTCGTCGAAGTTGCCTTCGATGGCAATGTTGTGGATGTTGTCGCCAAGGATGGTGGTCATCTGCCGGCGCTGCACTTCCGACACGCGCTGGTGCGGGTGCAGGATGAAGATGTCGACGTTGTCGCAACGGCGGCAGCCTTCGATGGCGGCCGAGCCGGTGTCACCGCTGGTGGCACCGACGATCACCACGCGCTCGCCGCGCTTGACCAGCACGTGGTCGAGCAGGCGGCCGAGCAGTTGCAGGGCGAAGTCCTTGAAGGCCAGGGTCGGGCCGTGGAACAGCTCCATCACCCACTCGTTGCCGTTGAGCTGGCGCAGCGGGGCGACCGCAGCATGGGCGAAGTTGCCGTAGGTCTCTTCTAGAATCTTCTTGAAATCGGCGTCGGCGATGCTGCCTTCGACGAACGGGCGCATCACCCGGAAGGCCAGCTCGTGATACGGCAGGCCAGCCCAGGAGGCAATCTCTTCCTGGGTGAAGCGTGGCAGGTTCTCGGGAACGTACAGCCCGCCGTCGCTGGCCAGGCCAGCCAGCAGGACGTCTTCGAAGTTCAGGGCCGGAGCCTGGCCGCGGGTACTGATATAGCGCATGGATGCAAACCTTCGATGCTGGGCGCGGGCCGCCGTCACGGCCCGCCACCGGAATTAATTGAGCTGTTCGACGCGGATACGCACGACCTTGCCGACCACGTCCTGGAGCGCTTCCAGGGCGACGATGGCGTCGTCGATGCGCTGCTCGACCACACGGTGGGTCAGCAGGATCATCGGTACCAGGCCATCCTGCTCCTCGGCTTCCTTCTGCATGATCGACTCGATGTTGATACCGCGCTCCGAGAGGATACTGGCGACCTGCGCCAGCACGCCCGGGTGGTCCTTGGCCTGGATACGCAGGTAGTAGGCGCTTTCGCAGGCTTCGATCGGCAGGATCGGATGGGCCGACAGCGCATCTGGCTGGAAGGCCAGGTGCGGTACACGGTTCTCCGGGTCGGAGGTCATGGCGCGAACCACATCGACCAGGTCGGCGACCACCGACGAGGCAGTCGGCTCCATGCCGGCACCGGCGCCGTAGTACAAGGTGGAGCCGGCGGCGTCGCCATTGACCATCACCGCGTTCATCACGCCATTGACGTTGGCGATCAGGCGATCGTTGGGGATCAGCGTCGGGTGCACACGCAGCTCGATGCCGTCGGCGGTGCGACGGGCCACGCCCAGGTGCTTGATACGATAGCCCAGGGCCTCGGCATAGTTCACGTCAGCGGTGGTCAGCTGGGTGATGCCTTCGGTGTAGGCCTTGTCGAACTGCAGCGGGATACCGAAGGCGATGGACGCCAGGATGGTCAGCTTGTGCGCGGCGTCGATGCCTTCGACGTCGAAGGTCGGGTCGGCCTCGGCGTAGCCCAGCGCCTGCGCTTCGGCCAGCACATCGGGAAAGGCACGGCCCTTGTCGCGCATTTCGGTGAGGATGAAGTTGCCGGTACCGTTGATGATCCCGGCCAGCCAGTTGATGCGGTTGGCCGACAGGCCCTCGCGGATCGCCTTGATCACCGGGATGCCACCGGCCACGGCAGCTTCGAAGGCGACGATGACGCCCTTCTCGCGGGCCTTGGCAAAGATCTCGTTGCCGTGCACGGCGATCAGCGCCTTGTTGGCGGTGACCACGTGCTTGCCGTTTTCAATGGCCTTGAGCACCAGGTCGCGGGCTATGGTGTATCCGCCGATCAGCTCGATGACGATATCGATCTCGGGGTTGCTCGCGACTTCGAACACATCAGCGGTAATGGGGGTACCGGTAATCTGGCAGTTCGGGTTCTGCGAGCGCATGGCAATCTGTGCCACTTCAATACCGCGCCCGGCACGGCGGGCGATCTCCTCGGCGTTGCGCTGAAGTACATTGAAGGTTCCGCCACCGACGGTCCCCAACCCACAGATGCCTACTTTGACCGGTTTCACTGTGAACTCCCCATAGAACGGCCGGCATCTGCGCCGACCGTGAAACATGCCGTCACCCCATGACGACGGCGTACTGAATTGATTACTTGCTCTCGGCCAGGGCCAGCTTGGCCACTTGCGGTGCCGGCTGGTAGCCCGGAATCACCTGGCCATTCTGTAGAACGATCGCCGGCGTGCCATTTACACCAATCGACTGGCCCAGCTGGAACTGCTTGCTGACCGGGTTGGCGCACTTGGCAGCCTTGATCTCTTTGCCATCGACCATCTTGTCCAGCGCCGCGCGACGGTCGCTGGAGCACCAGACGGCCTGCAACTGCTCGTCGCCCGGCGAACCCAGGCCCTGGCGCGGGAAGGCGACGTAACGCACTTCGATACCGCGGCGGTTGAGCTCCGGCACCTCGGCGTGCAGCTTGTGGCAGTACGGGCAGGTGGTGTCGGTGAACACGGTGATGTGCGACTTGGTCTCGCCCTTGGCCGGGTAGACCACCATCTCGCCGGCCGGAATACCGTTGATCAATTTGGCGATGCCCTGGCGCTCGGTCTTCTCGGTGAGGTTGACCGGCTTGCCGTCCTGGATCTGGAACAGGTAGCCCTGCATGACGAACTGGCCGTCGGCGCTGGCGTACAGCACGCGGCCGCCTTGCAGCTTGACCTCGTACAGGCCGTTGAGCGGACTGCTGGCAACGCTTTCGATCGGCACCTCCAACTGGAGGTTCTGCAACGATTTGCGGATCGCCTGCTCGGCACCGGCATTGCCATCGGTAGCCGCGGCAACGGCAAAGGTACTGGCCAGCGCCAAGGCGGCGGCGGCGAAAATCTGGGTCACGCGCATGGGGTACTCCTGAAGGCGGACGGGGCCGTGGGGACGTCGCCCAGCCCTGGCGGGCGGCGAACGGTCGGCCCTTGCAACAAACCGTCCAAGCCTACCACAACAGACTGGCGCAGTAGGGGTACTCAGGCACCAGTCGGCGGAACATGAACATCATTCATCCACGGGGGTGGTGTTCGGCATGCAGCTGTTGCAGGCGGGCCTTGGCGACATGGGTGTAGATCTGCGTGGTGGACAGGTCGCTGTGCCCCAGCAGCATCTGCACCACACGCAGGTCGGCGCCATGGTTGAGCAGGTGCGTGGCAAAGGCGTGGCGCAGCGTGTGCGGGGACAGCGGCTTGCCGATCCCGGCCACCCGCGCGTGGTGCTTGATGCGGTGCCAGAAGGTCTGGCGGGTCATCTGCTCGCCGCGCTGGCTGGGGAACAGCACGTCACTGGGGCGGCCGCCCAGCAACTCGGCGCGGCCATCGCGCAGGTAGCGCTCGATCCACACCACCGCTTCCTCGCCCATCGGCACCAGGCGCTCCTTGCTGCCCTTGCCCATGACCCGCAGCACGCCCTGGCGCAGGTTGACCTGGTCCAAGGTCAGGCTGACCAGTTCGGTCACTCGCAAACCGCAGGCATAGAGCACTTCGAGCATGGCGCGGTCGCGCTGGCCGATCGCCTCACCGCGATCCGGGGCCTGCAGCAATGCTTCGACATCGGCCTCCGACAGCGACTTGGGCAGTGGCCGGCCCAGTTGCGGCATGTCCACCTGCAAGGTCGGATCGACGGCGATCAACCGCTCGCGCAGCAAGTAACGGAAAAAGCCGCGCACCCCGGACAGGAAGCGCGCGGTGGAGCGAGGCTTGTAGCCTTGGTCGAAGCGCCAGGCCAGGTGATCGAGGATCAGTTCGCGGCCGGCATCGGGCAACAGCACGTGCTTTTCCTGCAGCCAGCCGTTGAACAAGGCCAGGTCACTGCGGTAGGAAGCGCGGGTGTTGTCGGAAAGCCCCTTTTCCAGCCACAAGGCATCGAGGAACTGGTCGATCAGCGGGTGGTCCAGTGCTGGCATGAAAACTCGGTGGCAAACGACGAAATGACGCTTAGTCTTTCACAACATGGCATGCAGAGGGAGCCCGCATGAACGAACAGCAGATTCTTTTGAGTGTCGGCGGCATCGGCGCGGCGGCCCTGCTCTGCCAATGGCTGGCCTGGCGCCTGAAACTGCCGGCGATCCTGTTCCTGCTGCTGTGCGGCATCCTCGCCGGGCCGGTGCTGGGCTGGCTGCAACCGCAGGCATTGTTCGGCCCGCTGCTGATGCCACTGGTATCGCTGGCGGTGGCGCTGATCCTGTTCGAAGGCAGCCTAACACTGCATTTGTCGCAATGGCGCGAGATCGGCAGCGTGGTGCATCGCCTGGTCACCGTCGGCGCGCTGAGCACCTGGCTGGTGATCGCCCTGGCCACCCATTGGCTGCTGGGCTTCGACTGGCCCCTGGCGATCCTGTTCGGCACCTTGACCCTGGTCACCGGCCCCACGGTCATCGTACCCATGCTGCGGGTGGTGCGGCCGAAGGCGACGATCGCCAATATCCTGCGCTGGGAAGGCATTGTCATCGACCCGATCGGCGCACTGCTGGCGGTGGTGGTCTACAGCTTCATCATCGCCAGCGCCGCCGGCGAAGGCCTGAGCCACAGCCTGGCGACCTTCGCCGGGGTGATTTTCTGCGGCAGCGCGCTCGGCGCCGCTGGAGGCTGGCTGCTCGGGCAGATCATGCGCGAGCAATGGCTGCCGGAGTATCTGCACAACCTGGCGTCGCTGGCCGCGGTGCTGGGCATCTTCATCGCCGCCAACCAGATCGTCCATGAATCGGGCCTGTTGGCGGTCACGGTCATGGGCATGTGGCTGGCCAACATGCCCGGCGTGGATGTGCGGCAGATCCTGCACTTCAAGGAGAACCTCAGCGTGCTGCTGATCTCCGGCCTGTTCATCCTTCTCGCGGCGCGGCTCGACCTGCACGCCCTGCTCGCCTTGGGCCCTGCGGTGCTGGCACTGCTGCTGGTAATCCAGTTGCTGGCCAGGCCGCTGAACGTGTTGCTGTCGACCCTGGGGTCGCCGCTGAATTGGCGGGAACGGGCGCTGCTGGCCTGGATCGCGCCGCGGGGCATCGTCGCCGCGGCGGTATCGGCCATCTTCGCCATTCGCCTGGACCAGGCCGGGCATGAGGGCGCGCTGCTGCTGGTGCCACTGACCTTTGCCGTGATCATCGGCACCGTGGTCCTGCAAAGCGCCACCGCAAGGCCCTTGGCACGCCTGCTGAAGGTGGCGGAACCGGCGCCGAGCGGGTTTCTCCTGGTCGGCGCCAACCCACCTGCGCGCGCCATCGCCAAGGCGCTGCAACAACTGGGCTGCCGGGTGCTGCTGACCGACTCGAGCTGGGAGAACATCCGCGCCGCTCGCATGGACAACCTACCGACCTACTTCGGCAACCCTGCGTCGCAGCATGCCGACGCTCACCTCGATCTGGTCGGGCTGGGCCATCTGCTGGGGCTGTCACCGGCGGGCGAACTCAATGCCCTGGCCTGCGCGCGCTTTCGTCATGACTTCGGCCACGCCCGGCTTTTCGTGCTGGCCAGCGGCCTGGAGAAACAGCGCAGCGACAAACACCGGGCCAGCGAGGAGCATCGCGGGCAATTGCTCGGGTCGAGCGCGATGACCTATGGGCAGCTGGCCAAACTGCTGCATCAGGGTGCCGAGCTGTACAGCACCACGTTGACCGAGGCATTCAGCTGGGGCGACTACCAGCAGTTGCATGGCCCACGGGCGACGCTGCTGTTCGCCCGGGACGGGCAAGGCTGGGTACATGTGGCCAGCCCGGACAACCCGCTCAAGCCACAGCCGGGTTGGACACTGGTGGCGCTGGTGGAACCGGAGCTGACCGAACAGCCTGTGGCGCATTGAATATACGGGATCGGCAATCAGGCCAAAGGCAGCACCGGCACCGGACGCTTGTCCTCGTCGATGGCGACGAAGCTGAACACGCCATGGATCGCCCGCTCGCGTCCATCGAGGTACATGTTCTCGACGAACACATCCACCTGCACCTGCAGACTGGTGTTACCAACCTTGATCACCGTCCCCACCAGCTCGACGATCGAGCCTGCCGGGATCGGGTGCTTGAAGTCGATGCGGTCGGTGGACACGGTCACCAGCGGCAGCCGGCAGAAACGGGTGGCGGCGATGAACGAAACTTCGTCCATCCACGCCAGGGCCGTGCCACCGAACAGGGTGTTGTGGTGGTTGGTGGTGTTGGGGAACACCGCCTTGGTCACGCGGGTCACCGACAGTTCGGTACGGCGCTGGATTTCCTGGTCTCGGGTTGTCATCTCGGAGTCACATCGCAAAGGCAAGATTCAAGACGCAAAAAAGCAGCCCGAAGGCTGCTTTTTCTCGCACGGGGCCTAGGCCACCGGACAAACTGCACTCAGGACAGTTTTTCCTTGATGCGAGCTGCTTTACCGGACAGGTCACGCAGGTAGTACAGCTTGGCTTTACGCACGTCACCACGACGTTTCACGGCCAGGCTGTCGATCTGCGGGCTGTAGGTCTGGAAGGTACGCTCTACGCCAACGCCGCTGGAGATCTTGCGCACGGTGAAGGCGCTGTTCAGACCGCGGTTACGCTTGGCGATAACGACGCCTTCGAACGCCTGCAGACGCGAGCGGTCGCCTTCCTTCACTTTGACCTGGACGACGATGGTGTCGCCTGGTGCGAAGGTCGGGATCTCTTTGCTCATCTGCTCGGCTTCGAGCTGCTGGATGATCTTGTTGGTCATGCTGTGCTCCTAAGATGGATAACGCGATCCACCATCGATACGTTTAACTATCGTCCCGCTCGCGGAGGTATTCCTCGAGCAGCTTCTTCTCTTCTCCAGAAAGCGAGCGACTTTCCAGAAGATCGGCGCGTCGTTCGAAGGTCCTACCAAGGGACTGCTTCATCCGCCATCGCCGGATATGTGCATGGTTGCCACTAAGCAACACGTCGGGTACACGCTGATCCGCATACACCTCGGGTCGGGTGTAGTGCGGGCAATCCAGCAGACCGTCGGTGAAAGAGTCTTCCTCCGCCGAGTCCACATGCCCTAAAGCTCCGGGCAGCAGCCGCGTAACCGCATCGATCAGCACCATGGCCGGCAGCTCGCCACCGGAAAGCACATAGTCGCCAATCGACCACTCCTCATCGACATGAGCCTCGATAAAGCGCTCGTCGATGCCTTCATAACGGCCGGCGATCAGGATCAACGATTCCTGTTCGGCCAAGCCTTTGACCGCCTGCTGGGTCAGCTTGCGGCCTTGTGGCGAAAGGTAGATCACCTTTGCCGCAGCTCCAGTCGCCTGCCTGGCGCTAACCAGGGCGTCTTCCAGAGGCTTGATCTTCATCACCATGCCCGGACCACCGCCAAACGGCCGATCATCCACGGTGTGGTGGCGATCTGTGGTGTAGTCCCGCGGGTTCCAGCAGGTCACTTGCAGCAACCCCTGTTTCACCGCACGGCTGGTAATGCCGTACTCCGTGATGGCCGAGAACATCTCGGGGAACAACGTGATGACTTCTACGCGAAGGCTGCCCATCGTCTAGAAATCCGCGTCCCATTCGACTCGCATCACACCGGCCTGCAGGTCGATTGCCAGCACGCATTGCTCCGTATAGGGCAACAGACGCTCGCGATCATCCAGGCTGCCTGTGCAAGGCTTGACCACCATTACATCGTTCGCACCGGTCTCCAACAGGTGATCGATCGTGCCGAACAGCTGTTCGTCCTGATTGATGACCTTCAGGCCTTCCAACTGGTACCAGTAGTACTCGTCGGCTGCCAGGTTGGGCAAAAGGCTCCGCGCGATGCAGATTTCGTAACCGCTCAGAAGACGGGCTTCGTCACGATCCTCGAGGCCTTTCAATTTCACGACCAGGCCCTTTTGGGAGCCACGACCGCTGACCAGCTCGACCTGCTTTACCTTGCCTTCGTGCCTAAGCGTCCAGCGCGGATAATCCAACAGGTTTTCAATCGGATCGGTAAAGGAGTACACCTTCACCTCGCCGCGAACGCCGTGAACCGAAAAAATCTTGCCAACGACGATGAGGTCATCAGCCTTTTCTGGCGTCGCGTTCATACTGCTCAGGCTGCAGCCTTGGCAGCTTCCTTCAGCAGCTGAGCAACACGCTCAGACGGCTGTGCGCCCTGGCTCAGCCAGTAGGTGACGCGCTCTTGGTTGACCGACAGCTTGACTTCGGCGCCCGATGCGATCGGGTTGAAGAAGCCAACGCGCTCAACGAAACGGCCGTCACGGGCGTTACGCGAGTTGGTCACGGTCAGGTGGTAGAATGGGCGCTTTTTCGAGCCGCCACGGGCCAGACGAATGGTTACCATGTGAACATCGTTCCTATAGTCGGTGCTGCAAAACTGAATGCCCAATGGGCACACGGGTGCCCAAAAGGCCGCATATTCTCGGGGAATACACGGACATTTGCAAATGCCTTTTTCGGCGAGCGCTTGACCCACCGTTCAGATCTGCCGGTTAAGCCGCCATTTGGCGGCACTGTTCCCGCCGAAGCGGGGGCTGGGCGGCGGTCTTCATATTAAAAACCGCCGCCCGGATTCGCTTACATCTTGGGCATGCCGCCACCCGGCAGCATCCCACCAAGGCCGCGCATCATCTTGGCCATGCCGCCCTTGGCGGAGAATTTCTTCATCATCTTCTGCATCTGCTTGTGCTGCTTGATCAGCCGGCCAATGTCCTGCACCTGGGTGCCGGAACCGAGGGCGATGCGGCGCTTGCGCGAACCGCTGATCAGGTCAGGGTCGCGGCGTTCGGCAGGGGTCATGGAATTGATGATCGCTTCCATCTGCTTAAACTGCTTCTCGGCCGCGCCCTGGGCGTTGCCCATCTGCGACAGGTTGACGCCACCGATGCTCGGCAGTTTGTCCATGAGGCCGCCAAGGCCGCCCATGTTCTTCATCTGTTGCAGTTGATCGCGGAAGTCTTCGAGGTCGAAGCCCTTGCCCTTCTTCAACTTCTTGGCCAGTTTGTCGGCCTTTTCCTTGTCGATGTTCTGCTCGGCCTGCTCGATCAGGCTAAGCACGTCACCCATGCCAAGGATGCGCGAAGCGATCCGGTCGGGGTGGAACGGCTCGAGGGCTTCGGTCTTCTCGCCCATACCGATGAACTTGATCGGCTTGCCGGTAATGGCGCGCACCGACAGGGCGGCACCGCCACGGGCGTCACCGTCGACCTTGGTCAGCACCACGCCGGTCAGCGGCAGCGCATCGCCAAAGGCCTTGGCCGTATTGGCGGCATCCTGGCCGGTCATGGCGTCGACCACGAACAGGGTTTCGATCGGCTTGACCGCGGCGTGCAGGGCCTTGATCTCGTCCATCATGTCGGCGTCGACGTGCAGGCGACCCGCAGTATCGACGATCACCACGTCGATGAACTTGAGCTTGGCCTCGCGGATCGCCGCTTCGGCGATGGCCACCGGCTTCTGACTGATGTCGGACGGGAAGAAGGTCACGCCGATATCATTGGCCAGCGTCTCGAGCTGCTTGATCGCCGCCGGACGGTAGACGTCGGCGGACACCACCATCACGCTCTTCTTCTTGCGTTCTTTCAGGTGGCGCGCCAGCTTGCCGGCGGTGGTGGTCTTGCCCGCGCCCTGCAGGCCGGCCATCAGCACCACGGCCGGCGGGGCGGCGTTGAGGGTCAGCTCTTCGTTGGCCGCCCCCATGAGGCTTTCCAGCTCGGCCTGGACGATCTTCACGAACGCCTGGCCCGGGGTCAGGCTGCGCGACACTTCGGTGCCGACCGCACGTTCCTTGATGCTGTTGACGAAATCCTTGACCACCGGCAGGGCGACGTCGGCTTCGAGCAGGGCCATGCGCACTTCGCGCAGCGTGTCCTTGATGTTGTCTTCGGTCAGCTTGGCCTTGCCGGTGACATGGCGCAGCGTCTGTGACAGGCGGTCGGTCAGGTTTTCGAACATGGTGATCCTTTCAGGCCCAGTGAAGCCGAGGTTTTTCAGGCGCCCAGGTGGAAATGCACTCGCGCTGGGCACAACAAGGCGGCGATTATAGCGGAGACTGCCTTGCGCGCACACCTTGCTCGGGACCACCGGCCAGATGCGCTGGCTATCCCTGGCCATGGCCCCGTGGTATCGGGCTTGCCCCGCGATTGATACGCAGTCTTCCTTGCCTACCGCGTTCTATGCCAAACTCCGTCCCTTTAGGGCTTGCACGCCAGGACTTATGTTCTCTTCACCCAGCCTCATCCCCAACCTGCTCGCCGCCTTCCTTTATCTGGCCGCGACCGTCTACCAGGCCACCGGCCTGGCCCGTGGCGCCCGTGCCGACAAACGGCTGCTTGGCCTGCTCGGCACCCTGGCGGTCATCGCCCAGGGCGGCGCCCTGTTCTTCCAGCTGATCACGCCCCTGGGCCTGAGCCTCGACTTCTTCAGCGCCGCCAGCCTGATCGCCGTGGCGGTGATCGGCTTGACCCTGCTCGCCTGCCTGAGCATTCCCGTGGAGAACCTGCTGGTGCTGCTGTTCCCGCTCGGTGCGGTGACCGCGCTGCTGGCCCAGTTCGCACCCCCCGGCACGGTGCCGCTGATCAACGAAGAGCCAGGCATCCTCGCCCATATCCTGCTGTCGATCCTGGCCTACGGCCTGTTCACCATCGCCGTGTTCCAGGCCCTGCTGCTGTTGCTGCAGGACCACCAGCTCAAGCACAAGCACCCGTCCGGACTGATCCGCAACTTCCCGCCGCTGCAGACCATGGAAAGCCTGCTGTTCGGCTTCCTCTGGGCCGGCTGGGGGCTGCTGTCGCTGTCGCTGATATCCGGCTGGCTGTTCCTCGACAACCTGTTCGCCCAGCATCTGGTGCACAAGACGCTGCTGGCCTGCGTCGCCTGGATCGTCTTCAGCGTGCTGCTGTGGGGCCGCACCCGCCTCGGCTGGCGCGGTCACAAGGCGATCCGCTGGACCCTGGCCGGTTTCTGCCTGCTGATGCTGGCCTACTTCGGCAGCAAGCTGGTCCGCGAATTCATCCTGCACATCTGACGGCCGCCCATGGACACTCTGCCGTACGCCCCGCTGCTCGGCATCATCGCACTGGCCCTGCTGTGGTCGGCGCTGTTCACCGCGGTAGACTGCGCCCGCCAGCAGCTCAATGGCCACGGCGCCCCCACCCTGCCC
>NZ_JBYSYW010000055.1:0-18067 GCF_058783825.1 Pseudomonas sp. FW305-96 | reverse complement strand
AACGGAGCGGTCACCGAAGACCAGCAACCGAGCTTCACCGTCAAGGTCAGCCAGAAGCTCGGTCAGGACCTGACCGTGACCTTGTCCAACGGCGACAAGGTGGTGATCCCGGCCGGCCAGACTCAGGTCGAGTACAAGGCCACCGCCCAGGGCGATGACGTGTTCAAGGATGGCGACACCCTTACCGTCGGTATCTCCGATGCGTCGGTCACCGGCAAGACCTTCGAGAACCTCGAGCTCGGCGGCAACGCCTCTGTCCAGATCAACGACACCATCAGCGAAGTGGTTGCGACCCTGAGCGCCGACAAGACCACCGTGTCTGAAGGCGGCCAAGTCACCTACACCGTGACCCTGACCAACGCCCAGGGCCTGTCGGTCACCGGCCACAACGGCCTGACCTTCACCCTCACCGATGGCACCAAGGTCACCGTTCCAGCGGGCAGCGCCACCGGTACGGTCACTATCAACGCACCAGACGATGTATTCGTCGGCGGTCAGCCGACCATCAGCAACAAGATCACCGGCGTCACCGGCGCGGATAACTTCGAGAAGCTGACCCTGGGTCAGAACGAAGTGAAGACCTCCGTTACCGACGAGCCAGGTTCGGGCACGCCGGGTACCGGCAATCAGGGCGACAAGGTTTCGGTCACCATCGTCAGCAACGGCAACGTCACCGAAGACCAGCAACCGTCGTTCACCGTCAAGGTCAGCCAGAAACTGGCGCAGGACCTGACCGTTACCCTGAGCAACGGTGCCAAGGTGGTGATCCCGGCCGGCCAGACCCAGGTCGAGTACAAGGCCGCCGCGCAGGGCGACGACGTGTTCAAGGACGGCAGCTCGCTGACCGTAGGCGTCACCGATGCCGTAGTCACCGGCAAGACCTTCGAGAACCTCGAACTGGGCGGCAACGCCACCGTCCAGATCACCGACACCATCAGTGAAGTAGTCGCCACCCTGTCTGCCGACAAGACCACCGTCACCGAGGGCGGCCAGGTCACCTACACCGTCACCCTGACCAATGCCCAGGGCCTGTCGGTCACCGGCCACAACGGCCTGACCTTCACCCTGTCCGATGGCACCAAGGTCAACATCCCGGCCGGCAGCGCCACTGGCACCGCCACCATCAACGCGCCGGACGACGTGTTCATCGGCGGCCAGGCCACCATCAGCAACAAGATCACCGGTGTCACCGGTGCCGACAACTTCGAGAAACTGACCCTGGGTCAGAACGAAGTGAAAACCTCCGTCACCGACGAGCCGGGCTCGGGTACTCCAGGCACCGGTAACCAGGGCGACAAGGTCTCGGTCACCATCGTCGGCAACGGCGATGTCAACGAAGCCCAACAGCCATCGTTCACCGTCAAGGTCAGCCAGAAGCTCGACCAAGACCTGACCGTCACCCTGAGCAATGGCGCCAAGGTGGTGATCCCGGCTGGCCAGAACCAGGTCGAGTACAAGGCACCGGTCCAGGGCGACGACGTGTTCAAGGACGGCGGCCCGCTCACCGTTGGCATCAGCGATGCCAGCGTGGTCGGCAAGACCTTCGAGAACCTCGAGCTTGGCGGCAACGCCACCGTGCAGATCAACGACACCATCAGTGAAGTCGTGGCCACCTTGACCGCCGACAAGACCACCGTGTCCGAAGGCGGCCAGGTCACCTACACCGTGACCCTGACCAACGCCCAGGGTCTGTCGGTCACCGGCCACAACGGACTGACCTTCACTCTCACCGATGGCACCAAGGTCACCATTCCAGCCGGCAGCGCCACTGGCACCGCCACCATCAATGCACCGGACGACGTGTTCGTCGGTGGTCAGCCGACCATCAGCAACAAGATCACCGGCGTCACCGGCGCGGATAACTTCGAGAAGCTGACCCTGGGCCAGAACGAAGTGAAGACCTCCGTCACCGACGAACCAGGCTCGGGCACTCCGGGTACCGGCAACCAGGGCGACAAGGTTTCGGTCACCATCGTCGGCAATGGCAACGTCACCGAAGACCAGCAACCGTCGTTCACCGTCAAAGTCAGCCAGAAGCTGGCGCAGGACCTGACCGTGACCCTGAGCAACGGCGCCAAGGTGGTGATCCCGGCTGGCCAGACCCAGGTCGAGTACAAGGCCGCCGCCCAGGGCGATGACGTGTTCAAGGACGGCGACACCCTCACCGTCGGCATCTCCGATGCTTCGGTCACCGGCAAGACCTTCGAAAACCTCGAGCTCGGCGGCAACGCCAGCGTTCAGATCAACGACACCGTCAGCGAAGTGGTCGCCACCCTGTCTGCAGACAAGACGACTGTCAGCGAAGGCGGCCAAGTCACCTACACCGTAACGTTGACCAACGCTCAGGGCCTGTCGGTCACCGGCCACAATGGCCTGACCTTCACCCTCACCGATGGCACCAAAGTCACCGTTCCGGCCGGCAGCGCCACTGGCACCGCCACCATCAATGCGCCGGACGACGTGTTCGTCGGTGGTCAGCCAACCATCAACAACAAGATCACCGGCGTCACCGGCGCGGACAACTTCGAGAAGCTGACCCTGGGTCAGAACGAAGTGAAGACCTCCGTCACGGATGAGCCGGGCTCGGGCACACCAGGCACCGGCAACCAGGGTGACAAGGTCTCGGTCACCATCGTCGGCAATGGCAACGTCACCGAAGACCAGCAACCGTCGTTCACCGTCAAGGTCAGCCAGAAACTGGCGCAGGACCTGACCGTGACCCTGAGCAACGGCGCCAAGGTGGTGATCCCGGCTGGCCAGACCCAGGTCGAGTACAAAGCCGCCGCCCAGGGCGACGATGTGTTCAAGGACGGCAGCTCGCTGACCGTCGGCATCACTGACGCCGCAGTTACCGGCAAGACCTTCGAGAACCTCGAACTGGGCGGCAACGCCACCGTGCAGATCAACGACACCATCAGTGAAGTGGTCGCCACACTGTCCGCTGACAAGACCACCGTCGCCGAGGGCGGCCAGGTCACCTACACCGTGACCCTGACCAACGCCCAAGGCTTGTCGGTAGTCGGCCACAACGGCCTGACCTTCACCCTTTCCGATGGCACCAAGGTCACCATCCCGGCTGGCAGTGCCAGCGGTACCTTCACCATTACCGCCAAGGACGATCCGTACCTCGGTGGCCAGCCGAACATCGTCAACAAGATCGAGTCGGTCGCTGGTGGCGACAACTTCGAGAAACTGACCCTGGGCAGCAACACCGTCACCACCAGCGTTACCGACGAGCCGAGCGGCCAGGGCGACCTGACCACTGTCGGCATCAGCGGCGACACCTCGGTGACCGAAGGCGACACCGCCCACTACAACCTGACCCTGAGCAACCCGTCGAAGTCCGAGGTGACCATCACCCTGACCTACAGCGGCACCGCCACCGACGGCCAGGACTTCACCGGTGTGGTCACCGTGAAGATCCCGGCCGGCAGCAGCGGCACCACCTTCGACATCAAGACCATCGACGACAAGCTGGTCGAGGGCTCGGAGAACTTCACGGTCAAGATCAGCGGCGCCACGGGTGGCGGCTTCGAGAACCTGCAGGTCGACTCGGGCAAGTCCAGCGTCACCACCACCATCATCGACAACGACCATGCGCCGGTGTCGACCGGCGGCGCGGTGACTGGCAGCGAAGACACCGACTACGTGTTCAAGTGGGGCGACTTCAACGTCAGCGACGCCGATGGCAACACTGGTCTTTCGGTGACCATCAGCAAGCTGCCGGACCTGGGCGGCCTGAAGTTCTTCAACGGCACCTCGTGGGTCGATGTCTCGCTCAACCAGAATATCAGCCAGGCTGACATCGCCGCCGGCAAGCTCAAGTTCGTGCCGCTGGCCAACCAGTCGGGCGTCGACGGCTATGGCGGCAGCGGCGTGGGCAACAAGCAGGCCGACTACGCGCAGATCAAGTACAAGCCCAACGACGGCACCAACGCCGGCGGCGAAGTGACCATGAAGGTCGATATCGCGCCTGTGGCCGATAAGCCTGACCTGAACATCGGCAACAACAACGTCAACTCCATCGGCCTGCTCAAGGAAACCTGGAACAGCCTCTCCGGCCTTGGCAGCAATGGCAACGGCATCACCGGCGACGCGCTGAAGAACGTCTTCGCCAATGCCGGCAACGCCAGCAAGAGCGAGACCGTCACCGGTGTCGACACCGTTGCCAGCGTGACTGCGGGCAGCGGCTCGAAGACTTCCGGCCTGATCTACCTGGAAGCCGGCAAGACCTACGCGTTCAGCGGCACCGCCGATGACAGCCTGCAGATCGTCGTGGGCGGCAAGAACGTCGCCAGCGGCACCTGGGGCTCGGCCAGCGGCGCCATCTCCGGCAGCTTCACCCCGACCACCAGCGGCTACTACACCCTGGAGATCTACAACGCCAACCAGGCCGGCCCCGGCAGCCTGGACGTCAACATCAAGGTGGGCAACGGCGCGGTCACCGACCTCAACAGCTCGAACATCCCGATGTACCCGAGCGTCAAGGACCTGGCCAACGCCGGCGTGACCGTCGGCGACCTGCATGGCAGCAACAACCAGGGCTACTACGACGGCTACAAGCTCAACGAAGGCAGCGAGAACGGCGCCCCGGTCAAGCTGGTGGGCATCAGCACCAACCTCACCGACACCGACGGCTCCGAGTCCCTGAGCGTCAAGCTCAGCGGCATCCCGGCAGGCTCGGTGCTGGCCGATAACGCCGGCCATACCTTCACCGTCGGCAAGGACGCGGTGGACGTCACCGGCTGGAACCTGGGCAGCCTGACCATCAAGCCGCCGGCCTACTACCAGGGCCAGTTCGACGTGAAGGTCAGCTCGACCTCCACCGAGAGCGTCGGCGGCAGCACCGCGACCAGCGAAGGCACCATCAAGGTCACCGTCTACCCGCAGTCCTACACCACCAGCAACCTGTCCTCGGACAGCGACAACATCACCGGCACCGACGGCAACGATGTGGTGGTTGCCGACGTCACCGGCCTGCACGTGGTGCCGGGCCAGGACTACAACCTCGCCTTCATCGTCGACACCTCGGGCAGCATGGGTTCGTCCGGCGTGGATGCGGCGAAGAAATCCCTGGAATCGGTGTTCAAGACCCTGGCCGCCAGCGTCAAGGGCGACCAGTCGGGTACCGTGAACATCCTCCTGGTGGACTTCGCCACCCAGGTCAAGAGCAGCGTTTCGGTGACCCTGAACGATGCCGGCCTGCAGACCTTGCTCAATGCGCTGAACACGCTCAATGCCAACGGCGGTACCAACTACGAGGACGCCTTCAAGACTACCGCCAACTGGTTCAAGTCGCTCCAGAGCGCAGGGAACACCGGCAGCAATCAGACCTTCTTCATTACCGATGGCAAGCCGACCTATTACCAGTCCAACGAGCAAGGCAATCCAAGTCTGGGCACTACTGGTACCAGCTTCGACAGCTACCTGGACTCCATCAACTACAAGGCTGGCATGACGGTCGGCAAGTATCTGGACAACAGCAACTACCTCACCATCGACAGCAACGGGACGATGACGGTACAGACCTATAGCTGGGGAGGCTGGCGCACCACGCTGTCGGGAGACATTCGCGCCGACGGCGTTGGTGGCTATGAATTGTCGACGCGCGCAGGTAATGGGGGCGACACGACCAGTGCCACTCAAAACAATGCGCAGGACAGCTTCAAGTTGCTCTCGGGCCTGTCCGAGGTCGAGGCCATCGGCCTCAACAACGGCGTCAACACCAACGACCTGAAACCGTACGACACCGACGGCAAGCCGCAGACCAACATCGACCCGAGCAAGCTGGCCGAGGCCATCCTCGGCCATACCGAAGTTACCCAACCGGGCAACGACACGGTCAATGGTGGCGACGGCAACGACATCATCTTCGGCGACCTGATGGTCTTCGACGGTGTTGCCGGTACCGGTGTCGAGGCGATCCGCGGCTATGTCGCCGACAAGCTGGGCGTAGACGCGGGCAGCGTGGACGCACGGGCGATGCACAAGTACATCACCGAGCACTACACCGAGTTCGACGTCTCACGCAGCAACGACGGCGCCGACACCCTGCTGGGCGGCAACGGCAACGACATCATCTTCGGCCAGGGTGGCAACGACTACATCGACGGCGGCAAGGGCAACGACATCCTGCTCGGCGGCACCGGCAACGACACCCTGCTCGGCGGTGAAGGCAACGACATCCTGTTTGGCGGTGCCGGCAATGACATCCTCATCGGCGGCAAGGGCGATGACATCATGACCGGTGGCAGTGGTGCCGACACCTTCGTGTGGAAGGCCGGCGACCTGGGCAATGACGTGATCAAGGACTTCAAGGCAAGCGAAGGCGACCGCCTCGACCTGAGAGACCTGCTCCAGGGCGAGAAGGCCAGCACCATCGACAACTTCCTGAAGATCACCACGGTCAATGGCGAGTCGACCCTGCAAGTCAGCACCGAAGGCAAGCTCAACGCCGCCGGCGGCCTGGCCAACGCCGATGTGAGCATTAAGCTCGAAGGGGTCAACTGGTCCAACACCACGATCAACTCGTTGATCAGCGGTGGCGACCCGACCATCAAGATCGACAACTCCAACAGCTGATCCCCACCCCCGCGGCAGCCGGCAACGGCCGCCGCGTCGGGGGCGGGCTTTCCCCGCCAACGCTTCACGCGCATACTCGTGCACCGGGCCTACACGCCCGGTGAACTTTGCCTATGCTGCTGACTACCAACAAGGAATCATCGTGACGAGGGACGCCGCCATGTTCTACGTGCAACGCGACGCTGACGGCCGTTTGCTGCGAGTGGAAGCCGCCGGGTTTGATGGATTTACGGACATGGTCCCCGCCGACAGTGCCGAGATCCAGGAATGGTTCGCCGACGATGTCGTTGAGAACAGCCTCAAGCAGCTCAAGCAGAGCGATCTGGACATGATCCGGGTGCTGGAAGACCTGATCGAGGTGCTGACTGCCAAAGGCGTGTTCAGCATCACCGACCTGCCGCCCGGCGCCCAGGCCAAATTGCTCAACCGCTCCACCGCGCGCAAGGCGCTGGGTAGCCTGAACAACCTGATCGAGGAAGACGAGGAAGGCGGGCTGATCTGATCATGCTGGCGGCGCATCGCGGTGCGAATTGCCCCGCGATAACGCCGAGCCTTCTCAACGCCAGGGTGCCGGGCCACCCACCAGTTGCCCCTGGATGCCCTGCACGCCCATCTCCCGCAGCACCTTCAACTCCCCTTCGGTCTCCACCCGCTCGGCGATCAGCGGCAGGTCGATGCTGTGCGCAGCCCGCTGGATGGCCTCGATGAACAGGCGCTTGTGCCGTTCCTGGTCGATGTTGCGGATGTAGCCACCGTCGATCTTCAGGTAGGCCAGCCCCAGGTGGGCCAGGTTGCCGATCATGCTGAAGCGCCCGCCGAAGCGT
This sequence comes from Pseudomonas sp. FW305-96, assembly GCF_058783825.1. NCBI lineage: Bacteria > Pseudomonadati > Pseudomonadota > Gammaproteobacteria > Pseudomonadales > Pseudomonadaceae > Pseudomonas > Pseudomonas sp. FW305-96. The sequence goes on along the minus strand of NZ_JBYSYW010000055.1, from coordinate 10,661 downwards.
TGCAGTGCCAGGCTGAAGCCCAGGGTGCGCAGGCGCCGGGTAAGTTGCTCGAGTACTGACTGCTCGGGCAGTTGCTCCTCACCGATCTCGAAGGTCAGCCGCTGCCCCAGCGCGCCGTGCTGCCCCAACAGCTCATAGACGCGCTGCAATGCCTTGGGGTCGGCCAGGGTGGCGGCCGACAGGTTCAACGCCAGCGCTTCGCCATGCCCTTGCAGATGCTTGAGCACCTTCTCCAGCACCAGCAGGTCCAGCCGCGCCATCCAGCCGAAACGCTCCAGCCAGGGCAGGAAGCGGCCGGCCGCCAGGGCTTCGCCCTCCTCGTCGTGCAGGCGCGAGATGACCTTGTAGTGCAGCACCCGCTCCGGCGCCTTGGCGTCCACGACCGGTTGGAAGAACAGTTCGAACTGGCCCTTGCCCAGCGCCTGGTCCAGGCGCGTGTGCCAGGCGTGGTGGCTGTCGGCGGCCTGGCCCGCAGCGCCCTGCTCCAGGCATACCCAGCCCGGCGTGGGCTGGCTCTCGGCGCGGGCCAGGGCCTCGTCGGCAAGCTTGAGCAGCGCTTGCGGGGCATCGCCTGGGCTGTAGGGGGCAAGGCCGATGCAGGCCACCGGGTCGACATCGCTGGCGCCGGTTTCATGCAGGCTCTGCAAGGTGGCTTCCAGGGCCTGGGCCAGCTGGATCGCCTCGTCATGGACCATGCCTGGCGCCAATACCGCGAACTCGCCGCCACGGCTGCGGGTGATCAGGTCGTTGGTCTCCGGGTAGTTCGCACAGGTGCGGCGCAGCTGCTCACCCACCGCCTGCAGCAACTGGTCGGTACGTTGGCCACCCAGGCGGGCGTTGAGCCCGGCCAAGTCCTGGACGCGCAGTAACAGCAGGTAGCCGGTACGGGCCTCCTCCAGGTTGCTGACCCGGGCATTGAGCTGCATTTCGAAGTAACGCCGGTTGGCAAGGCCGGTGAGGCTGTCCTGGTAGGACTCCGCCCGCAGCTTCTCGCTGCGCTCGGCCTGCTCGGTGAACAGTGCCTTGAGCTTCTCGACCATCTGGTTCATCGCCTGCACCACTCGGCGCAGCTCGGGGGTGCGTGGCAGCTCGGGCAGGCTGAGGAACTCACGACGGGCGATAGCGTGGGACTGCGCCACCATGTAGTCGAGCGGGCGCAACTGACGGCGCAGCAGCAGTGCCCCGAGCACCGCGCTCACCGCGCCGCACAGCAGCAGCCAGCCAAGGCTGCCCAGGGCGCTCTGCCAGAGTTTGCCCAAGGCAAACATCGGGTGGCTGATCACCTCGACCCGCGCCGCCTGCTGCCAGCCGCGGCTGACGAGGGCATCGCCACCGGCCGGCTCCAGGCCGATGAGCTGGATGAACCAGCCCGGCACGCCGCCAGCGTCAGGCTCTGCGTGGCGCTCGACCAGCACGGCGTTGGAGTCCAGGTCGATGACCTTGATACTCGAGTAGTAGCCGCTGTCGAAAATCGAGCTGACCATCAGCTCGACCATCGCTGGGTCGTCGATGTTCGGCGTCAGCGACAACGCCAGCGCGGTCGCGGCGTCCTGGGCATGGGAACGCAGCTGGTTGACGTACTGGCTGCGCGAGCTCTCCAGGCTGACCATGAAGCTGCCACTGAAGGCGATCACCAGGAACAGGCAAATGGCTAGCAGCAATTGTTTGAACAGTGACATCTGTGCTCCTTCAGTAAACCGGTTCGGCCGGGAACCCTTCGGCCTGCATTTTCTTCAGCAGATCCTGCCAACGCGACAGGCGCTTGGTGTCGCCGACCTTCTTGTTGCCGCCCGCGCCGGTCAGCCACAGGCCTTCACCGTTGAAGGCATACACCGGCAGCAGGTCGGTACGCTGGCTGGCCGGCTTGATCGCGTCCATCAGGCTGTCCAGCACCAGCGGCTGGGCCTGTGGGCTTGAATAATAGGTCAGGACCATGTGCGCACGGTTCTGGCGCAAGGCCTTTACGTAGGTGATGCGTAGCTTTTCCGCCGGAATGCCCATGCGCCGCAGGCTGAAGTACTTGGCGATGGCATAGTCCTCGCAATCGCCCGCACCCTTTATCAGCGATTGTACCGGCGTGGCCCAGTAATCGACCTCGTGCCACAGGTCGATGTCTTCGACATAGCGCAGCTGCTTGTTGAAGAACAGGTTGACCACCTGCAGCTGCTCCAGTTCGCTGCCCTGCTTCTGTGTCGCCATCAGGTTCTGCCAGGCATCGATACGCCCCTGGCCCGCGCCCATCGGGCCGTAGAGCGCCTGAGCGCGGCGACTGATCTGCGAGAAGTCCCAATCCGCCTGGGACACGCCCAGCCACAGGCAGCCGAGCAGCACGGCAAGGCCGAGCCGGCGTGCGGTCGCATTGAGAGGCCAAGGTATCGCCACTGCGGACACCCGTTCAGATCAGTCGAAAGCAGCGATGGTGCGGGCTGGAGACGCAAAAGACAATGGCACCGTGCGATCATGCGGCCAACTGTCGGCAAACCCGCTTCGTACAAGGGCTGGCGACCTTGGCTATCTTCCCAATGCCGGCAACTTGCTTCACGATAGCCACGTTTTGACTCTGCGCCACGGCGCATCGCTTGATCAATCCGTTTGACAAGCGCCCCCTTCCCTCACTAGGGTTATTGGATCCAATTTTCATGTTGCCGAGGCGAACCCCGCGTGGCTGAGAAACCCAAACTCCTGAGCACCGTACTGGGTAGCGAACAAGTACCACCGCACCTGGCCCGGGGTGTTATCGAAGAGCGCCTGCGCAGTGCCATCCTTGATGGCCGCCTGCCCCCGGGCACCGCCGTGCGCCAGCAAGAGCTGGCGACTTTGTTCGGTGTCAGTCGCATGCCTGTGCGCGAGGCGCTGCGCCAACTCGAAGCCCAGTCACTGCTGCAGGTGGTGATGCACAAAGGCGCCGTGGTAGCGCCATTGATCGGTGAGGACGCCGTCGACACGTACGCCCTGCGTGTACTGCTCGAGACCGAGGCGTTGCGCCAGTCGATCCCCTTGCTCGATGCCGGCGACATCGCCCAGGCCAGGGCTTACATCCGTCAACTGGAGACCGAGACTCGCCATGCCGAAATCGGCCGGCTCAATCGCCTGTTCCACATGGCCCTCTACAGCAAGGCGCAGAACCAGAAACTGCTGCGCATGATCGAGATCGAGCTGAACGAAGAGGAACGCTTCCTGCGTTTCCATCTGTCCTCGATGGGCCTGGGCAAACTCACCCAGGATGACCACATTGCCCTTGTCGATGCCGCCAACGACAGACTGGTGGACGAGGCCGTGAAGCTCCTGGAAGAACACCTCAACCATGCCGCGCGCACCATCAGGAAGTACCTCGACAGGCAATCGGCCAACTGACCCTGCCCAACCGCGCAGCCGCCCCTGGCGACCACCCGCTGCGTCGACACGATCCGCCACAAGGAACGGCAGTGCACGTGCAGACTCGACAGGACACCATGCCCGACCAGCCGCCCAGGATTCGCCTGATCTGCCTGGCAAACACACGGCAGCAACTTGCCCAGTACCGCACCTGGGCAACGACCCTGAGCGACCCCATCGAGCTGGTCGCGGTCGATGTCCCCTCCATTGCCGACTTCGAACAATCTCTGCCCATTTCCGGGCGCCTGACCCAGGCCCTGGTAGAGCAGCTCCAGCCCTACCTTATGCAGCCACATGCCGTGTTTGCCCAAGGCCAGGGCGCGCACATCGCCTTGGCCCTGATCCAGCAAGTGCAAGGTGCTTGTCCGGGCCTGACCCGTCACTTGTTTGTTTCAAGCTGTGACAGCCCACAATTCAGCACCACTTACCTGCCCCTGCATATCCCCATGACCGTGCTCTATCCGCCGGGCTCGCTGGCGGCGATGCTCGGCTGGCACAGCCTGGTACGCCGGGAGCTGGAGCTGATTGAGCTACCGGTGCAAGCGGTCGATACTTCGCTGCTGAACCAGCGCCTGGTGCGCATCTTCAACGCCCACCTCGGGTTGCTGAGCTTCTAATTCTCCTCTTGCCATCCGTGCGCTGATCAAGGCTTTTCCGCTGCCTGGTCAGTGCCTGGCCATGGCAGTGCCAGCATTTTGGGCACACTCTACCCCCCGCAGCGGCCGCTGATCATCAGACGTGGACCTGGCCGTTTGCCTCTTCATTCACCTGCAGAAGGAACCTGGCACCGGGGCAAGGACCGCAAGCGATCAGCCGCCCCTCAATAGTCCCTCTCTCCATCTCCGTTCATTCGTGCTCCGAGTGAGGCATTCACTCTGTGTCTATTTTTCTGATCGTTAATTATCGGAAGGAGCACGTATTGCCAAAATAAAACTTACTCAATGTTTTATTCAGGCACTTATATTTCAAGAAAAGTCCGAACATAAAATAATCAAAAAAACAATTGCGACCAACTTTGAAGTTGTTCTAACTTTTATATCGCCAGCCAAGGGCGGCCAGGCGTCACCGTGGACACCTCGCCAAACAAGCCCTGCTGGCCTCTGCCTGTTGTTCGAATTCGAGTTTTCACTCGAGGCCTCCATTCGCCCGGCATTTAGTTGCCTTGCAACTTCCAGAGCATAACGTCCCTGCATATCACCTCTAAACGGATCTCATCATGAGCACATTGAAGCGCACACTTTCCGACAAGAAACATGAACTTTCCCTGCACCCGCTATTTTCCGAAATCGATTCTCTGGAGACGCTGCGTGGGTTCATGGAAACCCACGTGTTTGCCGTCTGGGACTTCATGACGCTGACCAAGCGCCTGCAGCAGGAGCTGACCTGCGTCAGCCTGCCCTGGCTGCCACCAAGGGACCCGGCTGCGGCGCGCCTGATCAACGAGATCGTCCTGGGCGAGGAATCGGACGATCGCCTCGATCATGGTCACTACAGCCACTTCGAGCTGTACCTGGATGCCATGCGCGAAGTCGGTGCCAGCACCCAGGCCATCGAGCGCTTCGTCAGCCTGCAGCAACAAGGCGTCGCGGCATTCGACGCGCTGCAACGCTGCGGCGCCAGTGAAGCCGCGCAGCGATTCGTTCGCGACACCCTCAAAGTGGCCATCGAGGCACCGGCCCACCAGGTTGCCGCCGCCTTCCTGCATGGGCGGGAAAGCGTCATTCCAGCGATGTTCCAACAGATTCTCGACGAGTGGGGCATCGGTACCGAGCAGGCGCCGACCTTCCGCTACTACCTGCAACGTCACATCGAAGTCGACTCCGAGGACCACGGCCCCGCCGCCGAGCAATTGCTGGCACGCCTGGTCGATCATGATCCGCTGCGCCAGGAAGACGTCTACGTGGCCGCCATCGCCGCGGTGGACAGCCGCATGGCCCTGTGGGACCGCCTGCGTACATCGCTGAAAGCGGCTGTTGCCGAGGTTACCCCATGAATGCCCTCGAGTATCGCTCCTTTGCCGAGGCCTGGGAGGCCAGGGCGACCATTCGCACCCGGCCCCGGCGCCTGGTGGAGGATGACCAGCGCCTGATCTACCCCCTGAGCCGCCAGCCCCTGGTGCTCGGCGCGACGTTCCAGCGCGAGTGCCCGCAGCTGCGCGACTTCGTGCTGGTACAGAGCCTCTACAAGTTCATCAATGACGTGGTGATCTTCGAGACCGAGATCGTCGACCGCACCGCCCGGCGCATCGCCAAGGACCGCTTTGCCGTGCGCTTCCCGTTCGCCTGCCGCTACGACGCGATGACCGTGGTGGTGGACGAGGACTATCACGCCCTGGTGGCGATGGACTTCCTGCAGCAGACCATCGCCCTGACCGGGATCGAGCCGATCGCCCTGCCCCAGGAAATCGAACTCAGCCGCGCCATTCCAGCCGCGCTGGAACAGGTGCCCGAGGCCCTGCGTGACGCCTTGGAGCTGATCTGCGTGGGCATCGCCGAGAACACCCTGACCGACGATGTCGCGGCCTTTGCCCGCGACGACTCGGTCAAGCCCTCGGTGAAGGGCCTGATGGCCGATCACCTGCTGGACGAAGGTCGTCACTCGAGCTTCTGGGCGCGCCTGACGCGCATCTACTGGCATACCGCGCCCGAGGCGGATCGCCAGATGATCGCCAAAGTACTGCCGTTGTTCCTGCGCCAGTACCTGACCAACGACATCCAGCAGGCTTTCGACTGTGCCCTGATCGACGCCTTGCCGGTGAGCGACACGGTGCGCCAGGCCCTGCGTGAGGAAGTGCTGGGCCTGGCCTACCCGATCAACCGCCAGCATCCGCTGCTGGGCAACATCCTGCGTTTCTTCCGCAGCAGCTCGATGCTCGAGTCGCCCTGCGTACAGGACGCCCTGCGCGACTATCTGCCCTGAGGACCTAGACATGAGACGCCTCGACATACTCCTGGTGGGCACCAGCCCGCCCCTGGAGGAGTTCGCCCGCCTGCTCGCCGAGCACGGACATGGCTCGGCCAGGGCCGACAGCGCCCAGGCCCTGCCCCGGCAGCTGTCGGCCCATCCCGACCTGGTGGTGGAAGATGGCAGCCTGGCACTGAGCAGCAGTGACTGGCAGCCCCTGGGCGGCACGCCGCTGCTCAGGCTACGCCTGGGTGCGAGCTACGCCGACACCCTGCCGCAACTGGAGGCCCTGTGCTGGTGCGGCAGTGCCAGCGCCCAGCGGCTGATCCATCGCGTGCCGATACACACGCCACCCTCCGGCAATGGCCAACAGCTACGCGAGGACACCTTGCAAGCCCTGTGCGAGCAACTGGCGCTGCAGGTCACCCGCTTCGCCCGCAACCCGTTGCATCTGCAGGAAACGCCTGCGGTAAGCCCTGGAGAGCATGAGCGTGAGCACGGCCTGGACTGGCTGGACACTTTGGCCTACCGCCACCCGTTCAACCGCACGCTGCGCGCCGATTTGCTGGAGAAGGCCGAAACAGGCCTGATCGGCGGCCTGGAACACAGCCTGCGTGTGCACGCAGGGTCTCCCGCCGTGAACCACGACGGCCAGCATTGCTCTTATGAGCAGTTGCACGCCCGCGCCGCCGTCATCCAGAAGGCCTTGTTGCCGCTGTTGCCCAACGCCGGGGAGCAGCCGCCTGTGGTCGCCGTGTGCATGGGCAAGTCACCCGAGCTCTACGCCAGCCTGCTGGCAGTGCTGGGCTGCGCCGCCATCTACCTGCCACTGGATCCGACCACACCGGCCGAGCGCCGCCAGCTGATCCTCGACGACGCTGGCGCCTGCGTCATGCTGCACGACGGCCAGACGCCTGTGGATATCCCTGATGTTGATGTGCGCAACCTTCCTTTGCCGCAGGACTTGCCGCTGCCCAGCCTGGCGTTGCGCCAGGCTGCCGCCGACCAGGCCTGCGTGGCGATCTACACCTCCGGCACCACCGGCCAACCCAAAGGCGTGTTGCTCACCCAGGGCAACCTGGCGCACTTCATGGCCTGGTATCGCGAGCATGTGGGCTTGGACCGGCACAGCCGGGTACTGCAGTTCTCCACCATCGGCTTCGACGCCTCGCTGCTGGATATCCTGCCGACGTTCGCCTGTGGCGCGGAACTGGTCTTGCCCAGTGAGGACCAGCGTCGCGATCCGCAGCGGCTGGTACAACTTATCCACAGAGAGGAGGTGAGCCACGCGTTCCTGCCACCGGCGCTGCTGAGTATCCTTCCCCGTGATCTGCACCTGGGCCTGCGTCACCTGGTGACCGGTGGCGACGTCTGCGAACCGGAAGTCATCGCTCGATTGGCCGGGCAATGCCACATGCACAACATCTACGGGCCGACCGAAACCACCGTGCTGGCCACAACCCGGGTGTTCGCTGCAGGCGACGACAACCGCAACCTGGGGCTGCCGATTGCCAACACCCAGGTGCTGATACTCGACCAGCACCTGCAGCCGGTTTGTGAGCAGACCCCCGGTGAGCTGTACATCGCCGGGCCAGGTGTCGGCCTGGGTTACCTGAACAACTCCGAACTGAGCGCCGAACGTTTCGTCGAGCTGAGCTTGCCCGCGGGCCGCACACTGCGCGCCTACCGTACGGGGGACATCGGCAAATGGACCGAACAAGGTATAGAGCTGTGCGGCCGGCGAGACAACCAGGTGAAGATCCGTGGCTTCCGGGTCGAACCCGAAGAAATCGAGCACTGCCTGCGCGATAGCCAGCTGTTCGCCCAGGTGGCGGTGGTGATCGACGCCCAGCGGCGGGTCCTGGCCTTCCTTGCCCACCCGCAACGGGCCGATGCCGAAGCCTTGCTGCGCGAGCATGCCGAGCGACACCTGCCCGACTACATGCGCCCGACGTTCTATCAGGTACTGCAGCAGATGCCCTATACCGCCAACGGCAAGGTGGATCGCCGGGCGTTGTCGTTGCGTCCACTGGCCTTGCCAACCAGCCAGCGCATCGAACCACGGACAGCGACCGAGGAGCACCTGCGTCGCCTGTGGAGCACGCTGCTGGAGCTCCCACAAAACGAAATTTCCGCCGACGACAGCTTCTTCAATCTCGGCGGTCACTCCATCCTGCTGTCGCGCTTGCTGCTGGAGGTCAGGGAGCACTTCGGCCAGGGGGTGGCCATCAACCGCTTCATCGAACAGCCGACCTTGCAGCGCCTGGGCGCGCTGCTCGATGGCGATCACGAGGCGTTGCAAACCTCCCTGGTACGCCTGGAGCAGGACGCCAACCGCGAACTGGGCCTGCAGGTGCAACCGCTGGAGCGCCTGGGCGATGTGCACAAGGTGATCGTCACCGGGGCCAACAGCTTCCTTGGCGTGCATCTGGTCGAGGCCCTGCTGGAGTGGGGCGCGAGTGAAGTCGCTTGCCTGGTACGCAGCGCCGCAGGGTTATCCGCCGATGAGCGTTTCTCCCAGGCCCTGCGGGACAACCACGTCACCCTGGACCGCAGCCGCGTGCGGGTATTCGAAGCGGACCTGCGCAAGCCACTGCTGGGTCTGGCCCAGGCCGACTACGACTACCTGGACAGCAACTATGGCGCGTTGCTGCACAACGCCGCGCAGGTCAACCATGTGCTCGACTACGAGGTACTGGCAGCCGACAACATCGAGCCGTTGTTCGAATGCCTGCGGTTGTGTGAGGGTCGTCGCAAGAAAATCTTCAACTTCGTCTCCACCCTGTCCGCCTGCAGCGCCGTGGATGGCGAGGGCCATGTGCTGGAGAGCGACCCCGCAGACACCCCACCGATCTACATCCGCAATGGCTACAACCTGAGCAAATGGGTCGGCGAGCGCATCCTCAGCCGTGCACGTGAGCAGGGCGTGTGGGTCAACCTGTTCCGCCCCGGCAACATCACCTTCGATAGCCGCACAGGGGCCTGCCAGCCTCAGCGCAACCGGCTGATGCTGATGCTCAAGGGCTCGCTGCAGTTGGGCCAGGTGCCGGAGCTGGAGATCGACTTCGACCTCATGCCGGTGGACTTCCTGTCCCGCTTCATCGCTTTCCACAGCAGCCGTCACCAGGCCGGCCGGTGCGTGTTCAACCTGCATAACCCCGAACCCCTGCGCTGGCGTGACTACCTGGCTTCGTTCCATGCCCAGGGCCATGCCTTCGAACTGGTCAGCATCGAGCAATGGCAGCGCCAGTTGGCCAGGGTCGATAGCGACAACGCGCTGTACGACGTCCTGGGCTTCTACCTGGACGGTTTCGAGGAAGACATCGGTGACATCTCCGGCATCGCCCACGACAACGCTCGTGCCGGCGTGCAGCGCATGGGCGCCCGTTACCCAAGCAAGGACCCGGCGCTGCTCAGTCGCGGCTGCCGCTACCTGGCCGACATCGGCTTTATCTGATCCCTTTCATGTACAACAGGAGCAACATCCCAATGCAAGCACTCAAACCCGATACCCTGATCCGCAACCCGCAAGGCTGTCTTGTGGTTTCCAGCGTGGAGATCGCCGCACCGGCGGCCAACGTGTGGAACATCGTCGGCAACTTCGCTGGCTTCCCGGTGTTCATTCCTGCCCTGGCGCATATCGAGATGACCGGCAGCGGCGTGCGCTCGGTGCGCAAGAAGCTGTTCAAGGATGGCAACGTGGTGATCGAGCAGTTGAACACCCGTGACGATCAAGCCATGAACATGACCTGGAGCCTGATCTACACCAGCCTGAACATCGGCAATCTGTGGGCGGCCATGCAAGTGCAGGCGATCGACGCCAGCCGCAGCCGTGCGACCTGGACCATCCAGGCCGAGCCATGGGAAGGCGGGCCGGAGGCACTGCCGGGCTTCCAGGCATTTCTGCAGGGCTTTGCCGATGAGGCGATGGGGAATGTGCGTAACCTGCTGAGCTGATATCACTGGAAGGGGCTTGTGCCCCGATGGCAAAAAAGGCCGCTCCCGACCGGGAGCGGCCTTTTTTTGTCTTGAACATCAAGGGAGCTCTTCGGGCTGTGCTGTTGCACAGCAAAAAGAGATCTCTGTAGGAGCGGCTTTAGCCGCGATGCAAGCAACTCGGTGTCTGGCACCCGCTTCGCGGGTGATCGCGGCTGAAGCCGCTCCTACAGGGGCCGTGCTGCGCTTTTGAATACTGTTCCCTTCGTGCCAGCGCAGGGAGCTGGACGATCTCATACGAGAACTTCACGCATCGATACCCTGAAAAGACAAAGCCCCTGATCGCATCGCGATCAGGGGCTTTGGAATTGAATCTTGACGATGACCTACTCTCACATGGGGAAACCCCACACTACCATCGGCGATGCATCGTTTCACTGCTGAGT
>NZ_JBYSYW010000054.1:0-18983 GCF_058783825.1 Pseudomonas sp. FW305-96 | reverse complement strand
GCACACCGACATCTACACGCCGCTGACCTCGCGCATCGCCCACCTGGTGGTGATCGACGTGCTGGCCATGGGCGTGGCCATGGCCCGCGGGCCGAGCCTGGTCAACCACCTGAAGAGCGTGAAACGCAGCTTGCGCAGCCTGCGCCTGTCGCCCAAGTCGATCAAGGCGACCGACGACTGATTCGAGGGAGTGCTCTCATTGGGGCGGGCAGGCCCGCGCCCATGCAGATTTCATCATTTCGTCACCAAACCACCGCCAAACCGTAAACCACCGAAGCCAGTCTGAAACTCCCCGCATCCTTTCTGGGAGACAGGCAATGGCACGTGATCACGACGGTGTGTACCAACCCAACGCCAAGGCTCGCAAGCAGCAGGAAAAGGATCAGCGCCGTATGGAGTACCGCCGCGCGATCGAATGCTATTGCGACCAGCGCCAGTTGCTGCGCGAACTGGCCGACTACCCTGACCTGCAGGACCTCACGGTGTGGCAGGTATCGGCGGCAACTTCCCCGAGAAACGCTCAACAAGCCCGCTGATCATTGCGCGTTCGCTGCGAATGAATGCTTGGAACGCCAGGGCCACCGGCGATTGCCGCTTGCTCCGGGATTGCACCAGGCACCAGCTGCGGTACAACGGCAGCTCTTCCACTGGTAACTCCCTGAGCATGCCGGTGGCCAGTTCCATGTTGACCGCATGGCGGGTCAGCAGGGCAATGCCCAGCCCGGCCACCACACATTCGCGCTGGGCATCGGTGGAGGCCACCTCGAGGGTCTGGGTGAAATGCACGCGCTTGTCCTTGAAAAACTCCTCGCAGGCCTTGCGGGTGCCCGAACCCTGTTCACGGACCAGCAAGGTGTGTGGCTCGAGATCCTGCAGGCGCAGGCTGTCCGGCTTGCACAACGGGTGTTGCGGCGGTGCCACGGCGACGATCGGGTTGTTCAGGAACGGCAGGAACTCGAGGCCCATGTCCTGAGGCACCATGGACATGATGACCAGGTCGTCACGGTTGTCCGACAGGCGCCTGATCGCCTGGGCACGGTTGACCACCGTCAGGGTGAGGTTGACCTCCGGGTGGCGCTGCTTGAAGGCGGCGAACAGGTGTGGCACGAAGTACTTGGCGCTGGACTCGATCGCCAGTTTCAGCTGGCCCTGCAGTGAGCCCTGCATGTCCGACAGCTGCATGTCGAGGTTCTCCAGGCGCCCGAAGATATCCCGGCTGGCGCGTTGCAGCGCTTCGGCGGCCTCGGTCAGGTAGAGCTTCTTGCCGACATACTCGAACAGCGGCTGGCCAACCAGCTCCTCGAGCTGGCGGATCTGTAGACTAACGGCGGGTTGCGTCAGCGCCATCTCCTCGGCCGCCCGGCTGTAGGAGCGCAAATCACACACTTCGTTGAAGATCTGCAACTGACGTAAAGTCATACGCATCAATGACTTGCGCATTTTTTGCGGTGCTCCGGCAAAACCTTGTTACCCAACTATAAGCTTTTGCTTATGCTGCCTCTAACAAATATTGATTTTTGTTTATCGACCGTCAGCGCTAGGGTGAATATGCGACTGGCCAGCGACGTCTGGTCACGCGCCGACCGGTAGAACCGGATCGTCTGTTCCTACGGCTTTGGGAAGACTCCAGTGATAACAAAAATCCTGATCGCCAACCGGGGTGAGATTGCAGTACGGATCGTGCGTGCCTGCGCCGAGATGGGCATTCGCTCCGTGGCGATCTACTCCGACGCCGACCGCCACGCCTTGCACGTCAAGCGCGCCGACGAGGCCTACAGCATCGGTGCCGAGCCCCTGGCCGGCTACCTGAACCCGCGCAAGCTGGTGAACCTTGCTGTCGAGACCGGCTGCGATGCCTTGCATCCCGGCTACGGTTTCCTGTCGGAAAACGCCGAACTGGCGGAGATCTGCGCTGAACGCGGGATCAAGTTCATCGGCCCGGCCGCCGATGTCATTCGCCGCATGGGTGACAAGACCGAAGCGCGCCGCACCATGATCGCGGCCGGCGTGCCGGTCACCCCCGGCACCGAAGGCAACGTCGCCGATATTCATGAAGCCTTGCAGGAAGGCGATCGCATCGGTTACCCGGTGATGCTCAAGGCCACCTCCGGTGGCGGCGGGCGCGGGATTCGCCGCTGCAACAGCCGCGAGGAACTGGAACAGAACTTCCCCCGAGTGATTTCCGAGGCCACCAAGGCCTTCGGCTCGGCGGAAGTGTTCCTGGAAAAGTGCATCGTCAACCCCAAGCACATCGAGGCGCAGATTCTCGGTGACAGCTTCGGCAACGTGGTGCACCTGTTCGAGCGCGACTGCTCAATCCAGCGCCGCAACCAGAAACTCATCGAGATCGCCCCGAGCCCGCAACTGACCCCTGAGCAGCGTGCCTACATCGGCGACCTGGCCGTGCGCGCGGCGAAGGCGGTGGACTACGAGAACGCCGGTACCGTGGAGTTCCTGCTCGCTGATGGCGAGGTGTACTTCATGGAGATGAACACCCGGGTGCAGGTGGAACACACCATCACCGAGGAAATCACCGGCATCGACATCGTTCGCGAGCAGATCCGCATCGCCTCCGGCCTGCCGCTGTCGATCAAGCAGGAAGATATCCAGCACCGCGGCTTTGCCTTGCAGTTTCGCATCAACGCCGAGGACCCCAAGAACAACTTCCTGCCCAGCTTCGGCAAGATCACCCGCTACTACGCCCCGGGCGGCCCGGGTGTGCGTACCGACACGGCGATCTACACCGGCTACACCATTCCCCCGTTCTACGACTCCATGTGCCTGAAACTGGTGGTCTGGGCGTTGACCTGGGAAGAAGCCATGGACCGCGGCCTGCGGGCCCTGGACGACATGCGCCTGCAGGGGGTCAAGACCACTGCCGCGTACTACCAGGAAATCCTGCGCAACCCGGAATTCCGTAGCGGCCAGTTCAACACCAGCTTCGTCGAAAGCCACCCTGAACTGACCAACTACTCGATCAAGCGCAAACCCGAAGAGCTGGCCCTGGCCATCGCCGCCGCCATCGCCGCCCACGCAGGCCTGTGAGGAACCGAATAATGTCCAAGAAAATCTTTGTTACCGACACGATCCTGCGTGACGCCCACCAGTCCCTGCTGGCCACCCGCATGCGCACCGAAGACATGCTGCCGATTTGCGACAAGCTCGACAAGGTCGGCTACTGGTCGCTGGAAGTCTGGGGCGGCGCCACCTTCGACGCCTGCGTGCGCTTCCTCAAGGAAGACCCGTGGGAGCGCCTGCGCAAGCTGCGTGCCGCGCTGCCCAACACCCGTCTGCAGATGCTCCTGCGTGGGCAGAACCTGCTGGGCTACCGCCATTACAGTGACGACGTGGTCAAGGCCTTCGTGGCCAAGGCTGCGGTCAATGGCATCGACGTGTTCCGCATCTTCGACGCCATGAATGACGTGCGTAACTTGCGCGTGGCCATCGAGGCGGTGAAAGCCGCTGGCAAGCACGCCCAGGGCACCATCGCCTACACTACCAGCCCGGTGCATACCGTCGATGCCTTCGTGCAGCAGGCCAAGCAGATGGAAGCCATGGGTTGCGACTCGGTGGCGATCAAGGACATGGCTGGCCTGTTGACCCCGTTCGCCACCGGCGAGTTGGTCAAGGCACTTAAAGCCGAGCAGTCATTGCCGGTGTTCATCCACTCCCACGACACCGCTGGCCTGGCCGCGATGTGCCAGCTCAAGGCCGTCGAGAACGGCGTCGACCATATCGACACCGCGATCTCCAGCTTCGCCTGGGGCACCAGCCACCCAGGTACCGAATCGATGGTCGCCGCGCTCAAGGGCAGCGAGTTCGACACCGGCCTCGACCTCGAGCTGCTGCAGGAGATCGGCCTGTACTTCTACGCCGTGCGCAAGAAGTACCACCAGTTCGAAAGCGAGTTCACCGCCGTGGACACCCGCGTGCAGGTCAACCAGGTACCGGGCGGGATGATTTCCAACCTGGCCAACCAGCTCAAGGAGCAGGGCGCGCTCAACCGCATGAACGAGGTGCTGGCGGAGATCCCGCGGGTGCGCGAAGACCTTGGCTTCCCGCCGCTGGTGACCCCGACCTCGCAGATCGTTGGCACCCAGGCTTTCTTCAACGTGCTGGCCGGCGAGCGCTACAAGACCATCACCAATGAAGTGAAGCTGTACCTGCAAGGCGGCTACGGCAAAGCCCCCGGTGTGGTCAACGAGCAATTGCGACGCCAGGCGATCGGCAGCGAGGACGTGATCGACGTGCGCCCGGCCGACCTGCTCAAGCCGGAGATGGCCAAGCTGCGCGCCGACATCGGCAGCCTCGCTCACTCCGAGGAAGACGTGCTGACCTTCGCCATGTTCCCCGACATCGGCCGCAAGTTCCTCGAGGAGCGTGAAGCCGGAACCCTCAAGCCAGAAGCCTTGCTGCCGATTCCGGAAGCCGGCGCGGTAGGGGCGGTGGGCGGTGAAGGCGTGCCGACCGAGTTCGTCATCGATGTCCACGGTGAAACCTACCGCGTCGACATCACCGGTGTCGGCGTGAAGGCCGAAGGCAAGCGCCACTTCTACCTGTCCATCGACGGCATGCCGGAAGAAGTGGTGTTCGAGCCGCTCAACGAATTCGTCGGCGGTGGCGGCAGCAAGCGCAAGCAGGCCAGCGCGCCGGGCCACGTCAGCACCAGCATGCCGGGCAACATCGTCGATGTGCTGGTCAAGGAAGGCGACGTGGTCAAGGCCGGCCAGGCGGTGCTGATCACCGAGGCGATGAAGATGGAGACCGAAGTGCAGGCGGCGATCGCCGGCAAGGTCGTGGCCATCCACGTGGCCAAGGGCGACCGGGTGACCCCGGGCGAAATCCTGATCGAGATTGAAGGCTGACACAAGCCTTCATCTAAAAGCGGTTAACCTCTGGGGGAGCGGATGCTCCCCTTTTTTTGTCATTCAATCTGCACTATTTTGCAGAATGAGATGTGTGGTTTTATAGTTTATGCATTTTAATGCAGATTATTTATTGAGTTTCTGTAAAAATCTGCACTAAGCTGCATATCGAATGAATGGTTGACCCGTTCACATGCAGTCAATCACAGGCGGCCCATGCACAGACTTACGCTCCAGCTCCATGTCTACGGCAAGTGGCAGGACGCCCTGGCAATGACCTTCGCACAGCCGGAGCACAGCCTCGCCAGCCCTTGCGAGTTTGGCTACCTGTCCGACTACGTCAGGGCGAATCCAGATGGCTATGACAGCCTATTCTGCCAAGCGGCGAGTGCAAGGCTGCCGGTGGATTTTGGCAGCCATCGCCTGCCCCACGCCCCTGCATTCCTTTACGACATCGCCCCTGCCGGTGCCGCCAAACGCTTCCTGCTCAAGCATATTGGCCGCGAGAGGCCGGCTGGCATGGGAGAAGACCTGTTTCTGCTTGCGCGCTCCACCCCTGCGCCGATTGGTAACCTGCGTATCAAGGAGTCCTTCGAGCAACTGGATCTGGCAAACCCCATCGGTTTTACCCGCGAGGATGTCGTTTCCCGGGATCAGCGCTTTCTCGAGTACGCCTATGAGCAGGGAGCGGCCATTGGCGGTGCGACCGGTGCTGGCGGTGAAGCGCCGAAGCTGTTGATGACAGAGGACGAAAGCGGGCAGGTGTACCCGGATGCCGTGCTTGCCGACGAGCACGCCCGCCGTCACTGGTTCATCAAGTTCGCCAGAAACCAGGCACTGGTCGATGACCAGGAGATTCTGCGAGCCGAGCACCTCTACTACAAAGCCTTGCAGCGTTTAGGTATTGATACGGTAGCCAGTGAACACATGGCGTTGGAGGAGGGCCGCAAGCCCAGCCTCTGGATGGAGCGCTTCGATCGTCAGGTGTCCGCAGAGGGAGTGCAGCGCCTTGCTGTGGAGTCGGTCTACTCGCTGTGCGGTATAACCGAGCCCGGCAGCCGCATGGGCCACCTGGAGGTGATCGATACCCTTGTCGCGCTATGGCGTGAGGCCGGGCAGTCGGATCAGGTGCCTGGGCTGATTACGGATTATCTGCGCCGAGACCTGATCAACAAGATCCTGGGCAACGCCGACAACCATGGACGCAATACTGCCATCATCCGCACCCGCGATGCGGTGCGTATGGCGCCAATCTATGACCTTGCGCCGATGGTGATGGATCAGGAGGGGGTAACACGGACAACCAAATGGCCAGCGACGAGCGAGCGGGCTGGTGAAATCGACTGGTTGTCGGTGTGCAACGCCCTGGCTCCGTTCATTGACCCGGAGCAGGCGTACCAGCGTTTGCGCGAGGATGCCCGCCAGTTGCTGGCATTGCCCGATATCCTGAGCGAACTGGGATTGGCAAGCCGGGTCATGAATCACCCGGCTATTGCGCTGGGCAAGCTTGAGCGGCGGATAGCCGAGTGGGGGTTGGCATGACGGTATCCATTGATGCTCGCGGGTTGTTGATCGACGGTGTGCGTGAAGGCATCGCCGACGGCAGCCTGGAGCTTGGCGCAGCGGTCAGGCGGCTGCGTACGGAAGTGGCGAAGATGCAGCAGACCCAGTTTGCGCGGATGTGCAAGATTTCGGTCCGCACATTGATCCAGATCGAGCAGGGGGAGGGCAACCCTACGCTCAAATCGCTGAATGCGGTATTCAAGCCGTTCGGTCTGCAGATGGGCGTGGTCACGCGTCGACGTCAGATCAGATGATGGCCTTGTGGGACAAGTCTGCTCCCACGCATTACCGTGGGAGCCTGCCCCGCGATGAGATCAGCCCAGGCGACAGGCCTCCAGCGTCCTCATCTGACCTTCAGGTTGTTGGTTATCCACGCTCAACCAGCGCTCGAACCCCACCGCCACCGCCGGCCATTCGGCGTCGGTAATCGAATACCAGGTCGTATCCCGGTTGCGGTCCTTGACCACCATGTGGTTGCGGAACACGCCCTCGAACACAAAACCGAAGCGCTCGGCCGCGCGCTTGGAGCGGGCATTGGCGTCGTTGCACTTCCATTCCAGCCGGCGATTGCCCAGCTCGAAGCCCAGCTTGCTCAAAAGGTAAACCGCCTCGGTGCCCTTGGGTGTGCGTTGCATGGCGGCGCCGAAGGCGATGTGGCCAATCTCGAAGCGGCCCTGTTCGGGGACGATCGACATGTAGCTGAGGATGCCCTGAACCTGGCCGTTGGCGCGGTCGATCACACTGTAGAACAGCGGGTCGCGGCTGGCGGCGTTGCCTTCCAGCCAGCGGTCGAAGCTGGCGCGCTCAGCAAACGGGCCGTAGGGCAGGTAGTCCCATAGCGCTGGGTCCGAGCCTGGACCTTGCAGTACTTCCCAAAGGTCGTTGCCATGGCGCGCTGGGTCAAGCTTCTCCAAACGGATGAAACGGCCTTCGATGGGCTCGGCCTTGGGCGTACCGGCGGGTTTCCAGTTCAATGCGTCGTTCATGTGCGGCCTACAGTGCTTTGCGGAATTGGATGAAGCCCGGGCGCTCGGCGACCTGCTCGTACAAGCTGATGGCGGTGGCGTTGGTCTCGTGGGTCAGCCAGTGCACCTTGATGCAGCCGGCGGCCTTGGCCGTGGCGTAGACATGCTCGATGAGCTGCCGACCGATGCCTAGGCCACGTATTTCACTGTCCACGTAGAGGTCCTGCAAGTAGCAGGAGTTCTCGATGCTCCAGTTGGAACGATGGTAGATGAAGTTGACCATCCCCACTGCCTTGCCGTCGACCCAGGCCAACGTCGAGTGGGTCGGCTCGTCTGCATCGAGCAGGCGTTGCCAGGTGCTGGAGTTGACGGCGCCGGGCAGTTCGGTCTGGTAGAAGCGCAGATAGGCCTGCCACAAGGGCAGCCAGGCGGCATGGTCTTCGGCGCGAACCGGGCGCAGAGTGATGGCTGTCATGGGGTTTTTCCTTCAGAGGTCGCGCATGTGCGCGGCGAGTTGGTTATCCACAGGGTCGGCGCTGGCGGCCAGGCCTTCGCGGACCCCGGCGATATCTTGCGCCGAACGGTTCTGACTGAGCTTGCGTGCGCCCTGCAGGCGGGTGATCGGCAGGCGGATACCGACGATGGCGCGGAGCATGCCGTCAAGGTAGTCAGCCGGAGCATCGGCGACGTTCCACGGTGCTGCGCGGCCTTGCTCATGGCGGTCGGTCAGGCGGCTGACGATGTCCAGCAATTGTGTCGGCTCGTGGATCACCTCCACCGGGCCCCAGGCATGCACCGCCATATAGTTCCAGGTGGGCACCACCTTGGGGTTGTCGGCCTTGCTCGGGTAGTAGCCGGGGCTGACATAGGCGTCGGCGCCGGGGAATACCAGCAAGGCTTCAGCGCCTTGTGCCAGATCCTGGCATTGCTGGTTGGCCCGGGCGAGGTGGCCGTAGACCGTGCCGAATTCGCCCTCGCCGGTGGCGACCAGCACGGGCAGATGGGTGGCCAGCAGCCCGTGCTCACCGTGGCTGATCAGCGTTGCCAGGCGGGTGTGCTGCATGTGCTGGTGCAGGCGGGCAAGGTCATGTTCCTGATGCGGTTTGCTGTTGTACATGCCGGTGTTCCTTGTGCTGTGGCTTCATCCTAGGCAGGCTAATGGTTCGGTGTAAGAGCCATTCATGACTGTTTTCATAGGTCCAATGCCATGAGCGAACGTACCTACGCGTTGCCTTTCGATCCGGCCGGGATTGTCCTGGATCGCCGTCGCGGGCTCAGCCAGCAGCTCTACCAGGCCTTGCGCGCGCGCGTGCTGGATGGGCGCCTGGAAGGCGGAGCACGGCTGCCTGCCACCCGTGACCTCGCGGCGGTGCTGGCGTTGTCGCGCAACAGCGTGGTGCGTGCCTATGACCAGTTGTATGCCGAGGGCTTCATCGAAAGCCGGGTAGGCGATGGCACCTATGTAAGCCGCCTGGGAAAACTATCCACACAACTGTCCACAGGGTTATCCCGGGGGTTATCAACAGATTTATCCACATTTGAAGCGCCTGATACTGAGGATTTATCCAGTTTCGCAGGGCGTAGTGAGCTATTGCTGCGTCTGGAAAAGCACCATTTGCCGCCGCCCAAAGGCGACGCGCCGAGGGCTTTCAGGGTTGGTCTGCCAGCGTTCGACCTGTTTCCTTTCGAGGTCTGGGCCAAGCTGCAAGCGGGTTTCTGGCGAAATCCCGATCCGGCGCAGCTCGGTTATGGCGACCCGGCAGGGGAGCTGCCGTTGCGTGAATTGATCGCCACCTATCTGCGTCGGTCGCGAGGGCTTTCCTGCAGTGCTGAACAAATTGTGATCACCAGTGGTGCGCAGCAGGCGATCAGCCTTTGTGCACAGTTGCTGTTGCAGCCTGGTGACGGGGTGGCTGTGGAAAACCCGGGCTACCGCGCTGCCGGGCACGCCTTCGCCCTGGCGGGGGCAAGGGTCAGGGGCGTGCCGGTAGATGAAGAGGGCATGGACTGTGCGCGCCTGGCCGAGCTGCCGGATTGCAGGCTGGCTTACGTGACCCCGGCTCACCAGTACCCTACCGGTGTGACCATGAGCCTGGCCCGGCGCCTGGCGTTGCTGGCCTGGGCCGAGCGCCAGGACGGCTGGGTCGTCGAGGACGATTACGATGGCGAGTACCGCTACAGCGGTGCGCCTTTGGCGCCGCTGGCGGCACTGGATCGGCAGGGCCGGGTGCTGTACGTGGGAACGTTCGGCAAGATCGCCTTTCCGGCTTTGCGGCTGGGTTACCTGGTGCTGCCCAGGCGCCTGGTGCGGGCATTCAGCCAGGCCAAGGCGCTGGCGGTGCGTCACTCGGAAGTCGGCACGCAATGTGTCATGGCGCAGTTCATGGCCCAAGGGCATTTCCAGCGACATATCCGCCGTATGCGCCGGGCGGCGTTGGCCCGCAGGAATGTGCTGAAGGCCGGTTGGCCGGTGGAGGTACCGGGGCTGGGGGCAATGCCGGACGTCGCAGCAGGGCTGCATGTGAAGGTAGCTGTGGATAACTTGGCGCGGGAGCAGGAGCTGGTTGCGCGGGCGGAGGCGGTGGGGGTGGAGGTCACTCCGCTGAGCAGCTACTGGCTGGAGGACAGCGCGGAGCCTGCGGATACGAGGGCAGGGCTGGTACTGGGATTCGCGGCAGTGCCAGAAGGGGAGATTGCGCAGGTTTTGATGCGCCTGCGCAAGACCTGGCGAGATTGAATGGGGCCGCTCTGCGACCCATCGCCGGCAAGCCGGCTCCCACAGGAATTGCACCTGTCTCTGTGGTAGTAGCCGGCTTGCCGGCGATGGGCTGCAGAGCAGCCCCAAAAACATCAGGTGCCGGACTTGATCTTGGTCCAGGCACGCGTCCGTGCCCGCTCGGCATCCCGTGGCAACGGCTTGAGCGTGTACAACTTGGCCATTGCCTCCGCCGTCGGGTACAGGTTTGGATTGTTGCGGATCGCCGGGCTGACCTTGTCGGTCGCATCCTTGTTCGGGTTCGGGTAGCCGACGAAGTCGCTGATCGGCGCGATCACTTCTGGTCGCAACAGGTAGTTGATGAATGTGTGGGCATCTTCAGGGTTGGCCGCGTTCTTGGGGATCGCCAGCATGTCGAACCAGATCGGTGCGCCTTCCTTGGGCAGGCGCATGTCCACCACCACGCCGTTCTTCGCTTCGCGAGCCCGATTCGCGGCCTGGGAGAAGCTGCCCGAGTAGCCCACCGCCACACAGATATCACCATTGGCGATGTCGGCCATGTACTTGGACGAGTGGAAGTAGGTTACATGCGGGCGGATCTTCAGCAGCAGATCCTGGGCTTTTTGATAGTCGGCCGGCTTGCCGCTGTTAGGGTCCAGCCCCAGGTACGACAGCGCCAGCGGCAGGATCTCCGACGGCGAATCAAGTAGTGCCACGCCGCACTGCTTGAGCTTGGCGATGTTCTCTTCCTTGAAGATCAGGTCCCAGCTGTCCACCGGTGCGTCGTCGCCGAGCACGGCCTTGACTTTGTCTGGGTTGAAGCCGATCAGCACCGTGCCGTACATGTAAGGCACGGCAAACTTGTTGCCGGGGTCGTTGGCTTCGATCAGTTTCATCAGTGCCGGGTCCAGATGCTGCCAGTTGGGCAGCTTGCCGCGGTCAAGGGGCTGGAAAACCCCAGCCTCGATCTGCTTGGCGAGGAACACGTTGGACGGCACCACCACATCATAGCCGGAGTTGCCGGTAAGCAGCTTGGCTTCCAGTGCTTCGTTGGTGTCGAAGATGTCGTAGATCAGCTTGACCCCGCTGTCCTTCTGGAAGTCGACCAGGGTTTGCGGGGTGATGTAGTCGAACCAGTTGTACACCCGCAGGGTGCTCTGTTCGGCGTGTGCCTGGAGTGCGCCGGCGAACAGGCCGGTGGCGATGAGCGGGGCGAGCAGACATTTGAGTCGGGTCATGTTCACGCTCCTGGCTGGGCCTGCTGGAAGCCTTCCAGCACATTGACCGCGTTGATGCCGATTTCCTCCACAGCGTAGCCGCCCTCCATCACGAACAAGGTCGGCCTGCCCAGCTGGGCGATGCGCTTGCCCATCGCCAGGTAGTCGGGACTGTCGAGCTTGAACTGGGAGATGGGGTCGTCCTTGAAGGTATCCACGCCAAGGGAGATCACCAGCACATCGGCATTGAAGGCAGCGATGCGCTGGCAGGCGTCCTCCAAGGCCGCGCTCCAGGCCGCCCAGTCGCTGCCGGCAGGCAGCGGATAATTGATGTTGCAGCCCTCGCCGGCACCTTCGCCGGTCTCGTCGGCGTAGCCGAGGAAGAACGGGAACTCGTCCTGTGGGTCGCCGTGGATCGAGGCGAAGAACACGTCGTTGCGGGTATAGAAAATATCCTGGGTGCCGTTGCCGTGGTGGTAGTCGACGTCGAGGATCGCCACCTTGCGCCGGCCTTGGTCGATGAAGGCCTGGGCGGCAATGGCTGCGTTGTTGAGGTAGCAGTAACCCCCCATCACTTCGCCTGCGGCGTGGTGCCCTGGCGGCCGGCACAGGGCGAAGGCGGCATGGGCGCCTTGCTGGATCGCGGCCTGGGCGGTCAGGGCGACCTGGGCGGCGCTGTAGGCGGCCTGCCAGGTGCCGGCGGTGATCGGTGCGCCGGCGTCGAAGCTGTAGTAACCGAGCTCGCCGTGCAGGCCGCTGGGTTTGACCTGGCGCAGGGTGCGCGCCGGCCAAGTGAACGGCAGCAGGTCACCTTCCTGGCCAAGCGCGGCCCAACGGGCCCAGGCGCCTTCGAAGAAATCCAGGTAGTCGGCGCTGTGGATGCGTTGCAGCGGCGCGCGCCCGAAGTCGACGGGGCCCTGCACGGGCCCGAGGTTGCGCTGCTTGACGCGCTCCAGGACGTGGTCGGCACGCGACGGCATTTCGAAACAGGGCATCAGCTTGCCGTCGATGAGCTCGCAGCGGCCATGGTGCAGGCGGTGGTCATCGGAATAGATCGTCAGCACGTTGTTGTTCTCCGTATTCACTGGCGTGGAGCCATTTTTACGGACTGCCCGGTACTGGAGAACGTCGCAAACGGCCAAAAGGGGATCGATGTGGCCAAGCCGTCCGCAACCGGTCAACCGCGAAAATGGCTCGGCGCCACGCCGCTCCAGCGCTGGAAGGCATGCCGGAAGCTCGCGGTCTCGCTGAACCCCAATGTTTCGGCAATGCGGTAGATCGGCATCTGGTCCTCGGCCAGCAACTGCTTGGCCCGCTCGAAGCGCAGCTCGTCGAGGAGCTGTTGATAACTGCTACCCAGCGCCTGCAAATGCCGGCGCAGTGTGCGCGACGAGCAGTTCATCTGCCGTGCCAAACCTTCCAGCCCAGGCGCGGCATCCAGTTGCCGCAGCAGCAGCTGGCGGATCCGCCCCAGCCACGCTTGGCGGCCGGTGAACTCCAGGTTGAGGCGTCGGCAGCGTTCGCCCATGGCCTTGTGGGTGATCGGGTCGGCCAGGGGCAGGGGCATGTCCAGCCAGCGTCGTTCGAAGGCGAAGGCATTGTCGCTGGCGTCGAAGCCGAGCGGGCACTGGAATGCAGGTTCATAGAGCGCGTGATAGCTCGGGCGCGGGTGTTCGAAGCGGGCCGCCAGCAACGGTAGCTGGCGGCCGAGCAGGTCGTCGCAGATCACTTTCAGCGACAGCAGGCAGAATTCGGCATTGAAGGCGGCCAGCCCAGGCGCGTCGTAATGGTCGCTGGCGCTGAGCCACACGCGCTGGCCATCGTCCACCAGGCGTAGCTGGAAAACTGTTCCCAGCAGTGCCGGAAAGGTTAGCGCCAGGCGCAGGGCGTCACCCAAAGTGGCACTGGAGAGCAGGGCGTAACCGAGCATGCCGTAGCACGACACGTGCATGCGCCGGCCTAGTTCCAGGCCGATGTCCTGGCGCCTGGACACGGCGTTGGCGCAGACCTGCAGTTCCTGCTGGGTGGTGATGCGCGCATCGGCGTGGCCCAGGTCTGCGGGGCCTATGCCGCTGCCGGCGAGCATGTGCTGCGCGTCCACGCCCTCTTCCTGGAACACCTGGAGGATCAGCGAAACGGCGTTGAGGGTGGTGAGGTGGCTGTGCAGCATGCTCGGCATCCCGTTGAGCTGGGGAGCATTACCGAGCAAGTTGTGTGCCGTTCAGCCGGCGCCTGTTCCGTGCATAAAAAAAGGGCCCGTAGCATGCGCTCGGGCCCTTGAAAGGTTGAGAGGTGTCTAGTCCCTCGACCTGGTGAGACTGTTTGCAGCGGTCTGGGTTACGCCTTCAGCGGAACCAGACGGGGAGCGATCATGTTTTCCGGACGCAGGATGTCGTTGAGCATCTCTTCGTCCAGCAGCTTCTCTTCGCGCACCAGTTCCAGCACGCCGCGGCCGGTTTCCAAGGCAACGCGGGCGATACGGGTGGCGTTTTCGTAGCCGATGTACGGGTTCAGGGCGGTGACCAGGCCGATCGAGTGCTCGACCAGTTCACGGCAGCGCTGTTCGTTGGCGGTGATGCCGACGATGCAGTGCTCGCGCAGCATGTCCATGGCGCGTTGCAGCAGGCGGATCGAGTCGAAGATCTTGTAGGCGATCAGCGGCTCCATCACGTTCAGCTGCAGTTGGCCACCTTCGGCGGCGACGGTCAGGGCCAGGTCGTTGCCCATGATGGCGAAGGCGACTTGGTTGACGGCCTCAGGGATAACCGGGTTGACCTTGCCTGGCATGATCGAGCTGCCTGGCTGGCGCGCCGGCAGGTTGATCTCGTTGATGCCGGTGCGTGGGCCGCTGGACAGCAGGCGCAGGTCGTTGCAGATCTTCGACAGCTTGACCGCGGTGCGCTTGAGCATGCCGGAGAACAGCACGAAGGCGCCCATGTCGGAGGTGGCTTCGATCAAGTCGGCAGCCGGCACCAGCGGCTGGCCGCTGATGATAGCCAGGCGCTGTACGGCCAGCATCTGGTAGCCCGGGTCGGCGTTGATGCCGGTACCGATGGCGGTGCCGCCCAGGTTGATTTCGGTCAGCAGTTCCGGAGCCAGCGAGCGCAGGCGCTGCAGGTCTTCGGTCATGGTAGTGGCGAAGGCGCGGAATTCCTGGCCCAGGGTCATCGGCACGGCGTCCTGCAGCTGGGTACGGCCCATCTTCAGTACGTGGTCGAACTCTTTACCTTTGGCAGCGAAGGCCTGGATCAGGCTGTCGAGGCTGGCCAGCAGGGCGTCGTGGCCCAGCAGCAGACCCAGACGGATCGCGGTCGGGTAGGCGTCGTTGGTCGACTGCGCCATGTTCACATCGTTGTTCGGGTGCAGGTACTGGTACTCACCCTTCTGGTGGCCCATGGCCTCCAGCGCGATGTTGGCGATGACTTCGTTGGCGTTCATGTTGGTGGAAGTACCAGCACCGCCTTGAATCATGTCCACCACGAACTGCTCGTGGTAGTCGCCTTTGATCAGTCGTGCGCAGGCTGCGCTGATCGCGGCGTGCTTGGCATCGCTCAGGTGCCCCAGCTCACGGTTGGCGTCAGCAGCTGCCTGCTTGACCATCGCCAGGCCGACTACCAGTTTCGGGTAGTGCGACAGCGGAACACCGGAGAGGTGGAAGTTGTTGGCAGCGCGCAGAGTCTGGATGCCGTAGTAGGCATCGGCAGGGACTTCAAGGGTACCAAGCAGATCTTTTTCGACGCGGAACGATGCAGCGGAGGACATGATGGATATCATCTCGATTTTGACCCGGCACCTGCCGGAATGGCGCCAATGCTAGGGCTGCCCAGATTTTGCGGCCAATGCTGTTGCACGCTAACCTATGCGCAAACGGCATACGGTTTGATGTGACGCCGATTGACAATCGAGCGTGTTCCATTTTGGTGCACGCAGTGCGGAGTAGTCGATGAACCTCGAAAGCAAATGGCTGGAGGACTTCAGTGCCCTGGCCTCGACCCGCAGTTTCTCGCAAGCGGCCGAGCGCCGGTTCGTTACCCAGCCGGCGTTCAGCCGACGCATACGCAGCCTGGAAGCGGCGCTTGGGTTGACCTTGGTGAATCGTTCCCGCACGCCCATCGAGCTGACCGAGGCCGGGCAGCTGTTTCTCGTCACTGCGCGCACTGTTGTCGACCAGTTGAGCGAAGTTCTTCGCCATTTACATCACCTGGAAGGCGGCCAGGGCGAGGTGATCCAGGTCTCGGCCGCGCACTCCTTGGCCTCGGGCTTTTTCCCGCGCTGGGTGGCGCAATTGCGCAACGATGGCCTGAACATCGCCACGCGCCTGGTCGCCACCAACGTCGGTGATGCGGTGCATGCATTACGCGAAGGCGGCTGCGACCTGATGCTGGCCTTCTATGATCCGGACGCGGCACTGCAGATGGACGCCGAGATCTTCCCGTCGCTGCACATGGGCAATACCGAAATGCTTCCGGTGTGTGCCGTGGGCCCTGACGGCAAGCCGCTGTTCGACCTGGAGGGGGAGGCCAGCGTGCCGTTGCTGGCCTACAGCGCCGGCGCCTTCCTCGGCCGGTCGGTCAACCTGCTGCTGCGCCAGCGCAACCTGCGCTATACCACTGTCTATGAAACGGCCATGGCCGACAGTCTGAAGAGCATGGCGCTCGAAGGCATGGGCATCGCCTGGGTCCCGAAACTGTCGATGCGCGGCGAACTGGAGCGTGGCGAGCTGGCGATCTGCGGTGGCAGCCAGTGGCATGTGCCACTGGAAATCCGCCTGTATCGCTGTGCCTTGGTGCGAAAGGCCAACGTGCGCTTGCTGTGGCGCAAGCTGGAGGGCGGTTCAGTTGACCCGAAAGTCAGCCAAACCCCCGAAAAATAAGGCCGACAGTTGGTCGCCGGGGGTGCCGTGATTGCCTCGCGTTACGCTATACTGCGCGGCCCCTCGACCGGATAGATTCCGGTCATGATCAGCAAACAAGCCACGCCGGTCGTCCCGCGTGGCTTGTTGTTTTTTGACGCGCCTGCGGGCGCACAAGCGAAGAGGCTCGACGATGAGTGCACTGGTTGGCGTGATCATGGGCTCCAAGTCCGATTGGTCCACCCTTAGCCACACCGCCGATATGCTGGAAAAACTCGGCATTCCCTACGAAGTGAAGGTGGTTTCCGCCCACCGCACCCCGGACCTGCTGTTCCAGTACGCCGATGAGGCCGAAGGCCGCGGCATCGAAGTGATCATCGCCGGTGCCGGTGGCGCCGCCCACCTGCCGGGCATGTGCGCCGCCAAGACCCACCTGCCGGTGCTCGGTGTGCCGGTGCAGTCGTCGATGCTCTCGGGTGTCGATTCGCTGCTGTCGATCGTGCAGATGCCTGCTGGTGTCCCGGTCGCCACCCTGGCCATCGGCAAGGCCGGCGCGATCAATGCAGCCTTGCTGTCGGCGAGCATCCTCGGGGCCAAGCACCCGCAGTTCCACGCGGCGCTCAAGCAGTTCCGCACCGAGCAGACCGACACCGTGCTGGACAATCCAGATCCGCGTCAGGCTTGAGGCTGAAACCCATGAAGATCGGTGTAATCGGTGGTGGCCAGCTGGGCCGCATGTTGGCCCTGGCGGGGACTCCGCTGGGCATGAACTTCGCTTTCCTCGACCCGGCACCGGACGCCTGCGCCGCGCCGCTGGGCGAGCACCTGCGTGCCGACTACGGTGACCAGGACCATCTGCGCCAGCTGGCCGACGAAGTCGACCTGGTGACCTTTGAGTTCGAAAGCGTGCCGGCCGAGACCGTCGCCTTCCTCTCGCAGTTCGTCCCGGTCTATCCGAGCGCCGAGGCCCTGCGCATCGCTCGTGATCGCCTGTTCGAGAAGAGCATGTTCCGCGACCTGGGGATTCCCACCCCGGCCTTCGCCGACATCCTCTCGCAAGCGGACCTCGATGCCGCCGTGGCCAGCATCGGCCTGCCGGCCGTGCTCAAGACCCGCACCCTGGGTTACGACGGCAAGGGCCAGAAGGTCCTGCGCAAGCCCGAAGACGTGGTCGACACTTTTGCCGAACTGGGCAGCGTGCCGTGCCTGCTGGAAGGCTTCGTGCCGTTTACCGGCGAAGTGTCGCTGGTGGCCGTGCGCGCCCGCGACGGCGAAACCCGCTTCTACCCGCTGGTGCACAACACCCATGACAGCGGCATCCTGCGCCTGTCAGTGGCCAGCGAGGCGCACCCGTTGCAGGCCTTGGCCGAAGACTACGTTGGCCGCGTGCTGCAGAAGCTCGACTACGTCGGTGTAATGGCCTTCGAGTTCTTCGAAGTCGACGGTGGCCTGAAGGCCAACGAAATCGCCCCGCGTGTGCACAACTCCGGGCACTGGACCATCGAAGGCAGCGAGTGCAGCCAGTTCGAGAACCACCTGCGCGCCGTGGCCGGCCTGCCGCTGGGCTCGACCGCGAAGGTCGGCGAAAGCGCCATGCTCAACTTCATCGGCGAAGTGCCGGCGGTGGACAAGGTGGTCGCTATCGATGACTGCCACCTGCACCACTACGGCAAGGCATTCAAGGTCGGGCGCAAGGTCGGCCACGCCACCCTGCGCTGCCAGGACATGGCCACCCTCAAGGCCAAGATTGCCGAAGTAGAGGCGTTGATCGCCGGCTGATCGAACTTCTGCCGGGCAATGCCGCTCTGAGATGGCAACATGCCAAAGCGCTGACTAGGCTTTGGCATGTCTCATGTTCATCACAGAGGGATTGCCATGGGCATCATTGGAACCATCTTCATCGGCCTGATCGTCGGCCTGCTGGCGCGTTTCCTGAAACCGGGTGACGACAGCATGGGCTGGATCATGACCATTCTCCTCGGCATCGCCGGTTCCCTGGCCGCCACCTACGGCGGACAAGCCCTGGGCATCTACCAGGCCGGGCAGGCCGCGGGCTTCTTCGGGGCCCTGGTCGGCGCGATCATCCTGCTGGTGATCTACGGCTTCATCAAGAAACGCTGAATTCCCGCTAGAATGCCCGGCAATTCATCCTGAGTTGCCGAGCATTTTCATGCGTGCGTTATTCCTCATCCCCCTGTTGCTGGCCAGCGCCCTGGCCCATGCCGAACTGCCCGAGACCGACTGGCTGGAGCTGATGCCCAAGTCGGACCAGAAGGCGCTCGAGCAGATGCCCGAGATCGACCACAACTCCCCGGAAGCCCTGGGCACCTTCACCGCCAAAGGTGGGCTGAAGCAGAGCAAGGGCCTGCCGGCAGTGATGTACTCGACCAAGACCGTGGCCGCCATGAACGGCAGGCAGATCCGCCTGGGTGGTTATCCGGTGCCGCTGGAGAGCGATGCCAAAGGCAACAGCACGCTGTTTTTCCTGGTGCCGTACCCAGGGGCGTGCATCCATGTACCGCCGCCGCCACCGAACCAGCTGGTGCTGGTGCGGTATCCGAAAGGGTTGAAGATCGACGACATTTACACGCCGCTGTGGGTGACCGGCACCTTGAAGGTGGAGAAAGTCAGCAATGACCTGGCGGATGCGGCGTACGCGTTGGAGGCGGGGAAGGTGAGGGTGGTGGAAGACGCGGATCTGTAAGGTACTTTTCCTGTCGAGGCCCTATCGCCGGCGAAACCCAGGTTGCCCTGTTGTTTGCGCTGTTCCCAGTTGGCCAGTGTTTCGATGTAGGCCAACCCGTC
>NZ_JBYSYW010000053.1:13686-19582 GCF_058783825.1 Pseudomonas sp. FW305-96 | reverse complement strand
AGCAAGAGCAAGAGCAAGAGCAAGAGCAAGAGCAAGAGCAAGAGCAAGAGCAAGAGTAAGACACATGGAGTATATGAAGACTACTCGCAGTGCTTCTTCAGTTACAACTACTCGCTGACAAGCCAACTCCCAAAGGAAAGGTGTATCACCACCTCACCTGTGAAAGTTGGCTCATCACCTGTTCAAACAATTACAATTCGGCCGCCAATCTCGACCCTTGGTTAATCGCCCGCTTGGCATCAAGCTCAGCCGCCACATCAGCGCCACCGATCAAGTGCACTGATTGCCCGGCCGCCACAAGGCCGTCATGCAACTCGCGCAGCGGCTCCTGCCCCGCGCAGACGACGATGTTGTCCACCGCCAGCACCTGCGGCTCGCCCTCGCCGATGCGCACATGCAGGCCGGCATCGTCGACGCCCAGGTACTCGACGCTGTTGAGCATCTGCACCTGCTTGTTCTTCAGCCCCGTGCGGTGGATCCAGCCGGTGGTCTTGCCCAGGCCGTCGCCAACCTTGGTCTTCTTGCGTTGCAGCAGATAGACCTGGCGCGCCGGCGCATGAGGCTCTGCCTTCACCCCGGCCACACCACCACGGGCCTCCAGCTGCGTATCAATGCCCCATTCCTTCCAGAACGCCTCACGGTCCTGGCTGGTGGCCACGCCCTTGTGCACCAGGTACTCGGACACATCGAAACCGATACCACCAGCACCAATCACCGCCACCCGCTCGCCCACCGGCTTGCGCTCGAGCAGCACGTCCAGGTAGTTCAGCACCTTGGCATTGTCGATGCCGGGAATGGCCGGCGTGCGCGGGGCAATGCCGGTGGCCAGAATGACCTCGTCGAACCCGCCGGCCACCAGCGCAGCTACATCAACACGAGTGTTCAGGCGCAGCTCGACACCAGTGGACTTCACCTTGTTGCGGAAGTAACGCAGGGTCTCGTAGAACTCCTCCTTGCCCGGCACCCGCTTGGCCACATTGAATTGCCCGCCGATCTCGCCGGCAGCATCGAACAGCGTCACTGCATGGCCGCGCTCGGCAGCCACGGTGGCGGCCGCCAGGCCCGCCGGTCCGGCGCCAACCACGGCGATGCGCTTGACCGCCTGCACAGGCAGGTAGTTGAGCTCCGTCTCATGGCAGGCACGCGGGTTGACCAGGCAGCTGGTCAGCTTGCCGCCGAAAGTGTGGTCCAGGCACGCCTGGTTGCAGCCGATACAGGTGTTGATCTCGTCGCCACGGCCTTCGGCGGCCTTGTTGACGAAATCGGGGTCGGCCAGGAACGGCCGGGCCATGGAGACCATGTCGGCATCGCCCTCGGCCAGCACCGCCTCGGCCACTTCCGGGGTATTGATGCGGTTGGTGGTGATCAACGGGATCTTCACCACGCCGCGCAGCTTGGCGGTGACCTTGCTGAACGCCGCGCGTGGCACCTTGGTGGCGATGGTCGGGATGCGCGCCTCGTGCCAGCCGATACCTGTGTTGATCAGCGTGGCGCCGGCCTGCTCGATGGCCTTGGCCAGCAGCTCGATCTCGTCCCAGGTGCTGCCGCCCTCGACCAGGTCGAGCATCGACAAGCGGAAGATGATGATAAAGTTCGGCCCCACCGCCTCGCGCACCCGCTGCACGATTTCCACGGCCAGGCGCATGCGGTTCTCATAGCTGCCGCCCCAGCGGTCGGTGCGGTGGTTGGTGTGGGCGGCGAGGAACTGGTTGATGAAGTAGCCTTCCGAACCCATGATCTCGACGCCGTCGTAGCCGGCGCGCTGGGCCAGGCTTGCGCAGGTGACGAAATCGCGGATCTGCTTCTCGATGCCCTCCTCGTCCAGCTCCTTGGGCTTGAACGGGTTGATCGGTGCCTGGATGGCGCTGGGCGCCACCTGTTTCGGACTGTAGGCATAGCGCCCGGCATGGAGGATCTGCAGGCAGATCTTGCCACCGGCGGCATGCACGGCCTCGGTGACGACCTGGTGCTTGGCAGCCTCTTCCTCGGTGCTGAGCTTGGCCGCGCCGGAGTACACGCCGCCTTCATCGTTGGGCGCGATGCCACCGGTGACCATCAGGCCGACGCCACCACGGGCACGCTCGGCGAAGTACGCGGCCATGCGTTCGAAGCCGCCGGGGCGCTCTTCGAGGCCTGTGTGCATCGACCCCATCAGGGTGCGGTTGCGCAAGGTGGTGAAACCCAGGTCGAGGGGGGCCAGCAGGTGCGGGTAACGGTCGGTCGCCATGGATGGACTCCACAGTTGGCAGGATCACGGAATGCGGGCGCCTCTGCCGCTGTCTACACCAGCTCGCGGGGCCCGTCGGTTGTCTGAGGCCGACATTAAACAGGCGTTTGAACACGCTCAATGATCGAAACTGACAACTTATTGATCCTGCTGCACAGCAGGTCTACCCTAAGGCACCTCTACCGCACAACGCTGGACCGTTCCATGCGCAAACTGCTAGCCGGCGCCCTGGCGCTGGTCACCCTCGCTGCCCTCTGTGGCTATGGCTTCTGGACCCTGCAGCGTCCGGAAGGCCATTACCTGTCCGACCTGCGCATCGAGCTGGCCCTCAACCAGGGCGTGCCAGGCGAGCACGGCAACCTGCTGGGGGTCGAACCGTTGCTATATCCGGGCGACTACCAGAACCTGACACGCCTGCACCGCAAACTCTCGGCCTACCTGGAGCAGGCCCGTGCCCAGGGGCTGGTCAACCCGCGCACCGTGGTGGTCCTGCCCGAGCATATCGGCACCTGGCTGTGGGCTCGTGGCGAAAAGCGCGAGCTGTACCAGGTTACCCAGCGCAGCGAGGCCTGGCAGTGGCTGGAGTTGAGCAACCCGCTGCGCTACGGCCTGGCGATGCTCGCCGCCAGCGGCGACGACCGCCGTTCGGACGCCCACCTGCGCATGAAGGCCGCGCAGATGGCCGCCGACTACCAGCAGCTGTTCGGCAACCTGGCCCGCGAGTTCGGTGTCACCCTGGTGGCGGGCTCTATCGTCCTGCCCGCGCCCTACGTCGAAAATGGCGTGCTGCGCACCGGCAACGGCCCGCTTTACAACAGCAGCCTGGTGTTCGCCAGCGACGGCTCGGTGCTCGGCCAGCCTCAGCACCAGCAGTACCCCGACAGCGAAAGCCGACGCTACATCCAAGGTGGCCAGCAACACCCCCTGCATGTGCTGGATACCCCCGCCGGGCGCCTGGGCGTGCTGATCGGAAGCGACAGCTGGTACCCGGCCAACCACCGGCAACTGGCCGCGCAGTCGGTGCAGCTGATTGCCAACCCGGTGTTCCTCAGCGGCAAACAGAGCTGGCAAGCGCCCTGGCGCGGCAACCGCCACCAGGCACAGGCCGCCGACCTGCCATTGCAACGCGGCGAGGTCAGTGAGCAACGTGCCTGGCAGCAACTACCACTGGCCGCCAATGACAGCACCCCGAGCATGAGCGTGTTCATGCGTGGCCAGTTCTGGGAGCTGGGTAGCGACGGCCAGGGCTTTGCCAGCCAAAGCGGCACACTGTGGGTCGGCAACGACAGCCACGGTGCGCGCCTGCTCAACCTGTGGCTGTGACGCCATGCCCCGCCCCCGCGTACGCCTGGGTGATCTGTCAGTAGGTTTCGTTCAGCCCCTGGCCGAAGCACTGGCCATGCTCGGCCACGACCCGCAGCCGCTGCTGCTGCGCTACGGCCTCGACGCCAGGCGCCTGGCCGAGCCAGGCGCGCGCCTATCGATTCCGCGCTACATGCACCTGGGCCATGCGGCGATCGCCTTGTCCGCCGAACCGGCCCTGGGCTTGCACATGGGACGCCTGAGCCGCCTGGCCCAGGCAGGGCTGGCCGGGGTGACTGCCGCGCAGGCACCCACCCTCGGCGAAGCCGCCCGCACCCTGCTGCGCTTCGAACCGTTGTATGCCGCCAACTACCGGGGCCGTTCGAGTTTCCACGAAGACGCCCAGGGCGCTTGGTTGAGGTTCTATTCCATCAGCCCCTACAACAGCTACAACCACTTCGTGGTCGACTCGATGCTCGCGGGCTGGCTGGCGCAGCTCGGCGCCCTCACCGCCAGGCCGGTGCAAGCCGAACGTCTTGAGATCGAATTCGACACTCCCGCCTACGCCGCGCAATACCAAGGCTTGTGTACGGGCACCGTGCATTTCGGCGGCACCGCCAACCAACTGCGCCTGAGCCGGGCCACCCTGGACCTGCCGAACCTGCAGCACTGCCCCAGTACCTGGCAGCACTTGCTGCAGCTGTGCGAAGCGGAACTGGCCCAGCGCACCCGTGTGCGCAGCCTGGGCGAGCGCATCACCCATCTGCTGGGCCCACTGCTCAATGGCGGGCACGAACCGGACCTGGAGGAAGTGGCGCGGCACCTGCAGCTGCCGACCTGGACGTTGCGCCGCAAGCTGGCCGAGGAAGGCACGCGCTTTCGCAACCTGCTCAACGACACACGGCGTGACCTGGCCGAGACCTATATCCGCGATACGGAACTGGCCTTCGGCGAGATAGCCTATCTGCTGGGCTTCGCCTCGGCAGAGGCGTTCCAGCGCGCGTTCAAGCGCTGGACGGGGCTGACCCCGGGGGAGTTTCGCCGCCATCAGCGGCAAGTCGGTTAGAGCTCGGTGGCGTCGTCGGCCGGCTCCGGCAGGTCCAGCTCATAGGCCTGGAACTCGAGCAGTTCTTCCTGGTAATCGTCCATCTTCACGCCCCCTCATTCGTCGTTCTTCTGTCATTGCGCCAACCTAAGCCAGCGTAATGACAGAATGATTACAGCCCTATGAACGATAAACGTAGCAGGCACCCAGGAAGTTATCGACGAGTCAGAGTGGCGCCGGCGCCTGCTCTGCCGCCGGAGCTTCCTGCTGGACCTGGATCGGCGCTGGCTCGACAGGCGGCGCGATGGGTTGCGAACCCTTGCTGTCATCCACCACCGGCGCGGCCGGGGCCTCGCTCGACGGCACGGGAGGCGCTGGAGTGGCAACGGGCGCAGGCGCTGCGGCAGGGGCGGCAGCAACCGGTGTCGATACCGGGGCCGGTGTCTCGGCCACACTTTCGGCTACCGGGGTGACGGGCTGCGGTACGGGCGCCAGGGCAGCAGGCGCAGGCTCCGGCAGGCCCAGGTCGGCGGCAGGTTTCTCCACCTTCGGCTCGGCGGCGGGTTCGGACTTCTCCGGCTTCTTCGGTTTCGGCAGGTAGCTTTCCACCAGGGCGAAGTAACGATCGTAGAACTGCGCGGCGGTGACCGTCTCGCTGGCCACCTTGACCATGGAGTCGTCGGTGGAGCCGATCGGCATCGACACCGAACCCAGCACGCCAACGCCAAGGCTGGCGGAAGTGTTGGACTTCTTCAGGGCGTAGCGATCCTGCAGGGCGTTGGCGAACATGGTCGAGCGCTGCTTGTCGCTCATGTCCGGCACGCAGGTGATGTTGAAACTGATCTGCAGGTGATTCTCGGCGTTCTGCTGGAAGCTCTTGTTGCCGGCGACCTGATTGGCATCGCTGCTGGTGATGATGTAGCCCTGGCTGAGCAGCGCACGCCGCGCCGCCTCGCAGGAGCCGGCCTCGCTGGTGGCAAAGGTGCGGGAAAAGGTGCCCGAGTCATCGAAGTTCTCGTGCTCGTAGACGGCGGCCTTTTTCGAGGAACAGCCGGACACGCCCGCCAGCACGAGGGCCAGCCCGAGCGCGCCATAGACGGTTGATCTAGACATTGCCAATTCCGGGAAGAAACGAATGGGGCGTATTGTGCATCACATCGATCAGCGGCTGAAACCTTTGATCGGTGAAGAGTCTGTCAGCATTATTGGAAATCCCTGCCCATGGCCGGACAAGCTGCTGAAACGAAAAAAGCGACCCTAAGGTCGCTTTTCCGTTGCTTCGAGGTGTTCAAAGGGCCTCGAGGCGAAGATGGCGCAGCGGA
>NZ_JBYSYW010000053.1:0-13586 GCF_058783825.1 Pseudomonas sp. FW305-96 | reverse complement strand
CGGGACTCGAACCCGCGACCCCCGGCGTGACAGGCCGGTATTCTAACCGACTGAACTACCGCTGCGTATCGTTCAGGTTTGCACCCGATTGAAACTGGGATCTGAGCTTTCAAGCGCTACAGCGCGAAAGCCAGGAACAAAAAGGCGACCTATCATCGCCTTTTCTGCTTGCTTTGAGCGTTCATGGGGCTCTCGGCGAAAGATGGCGCAGCGGACGGGACTCGAACCCGCGACCCCCGGCGTGACAGGCCGGTATTCTAACCGACTGAACTACCGCTGCGTATCGTTCAGGCTTGCGCCTGATTGAAACTGGGACCTGGCCTTGCGGCCTCAGACCGGTGCAAGCACCCATCTGGGATAAAATGGCGCGGCGGACGGGACTCGAACCCGCGACCCCCGGCGTGACAGGCCGGTATTCTAACCGACTGAACTACCGCCGCGCAGTGTTGGACTTGCGTCCTGTTTCTCTCTGCCAGAGCGCTTCTTGCAAAGCACGTTGGACCAGAAACGTTCTCAGGAAGTGGTGGGTGATGACGGGATCGAACCGCCGACCCTCTGCTTGTAAGGCAGATGCTCTCCCGGCTGAGCTAATCACCCCCGCGATGTTGCTTGTTGCGTTTGCTTCGCTGAGGCCGCGAAATTTACGCAGGTACCGATGCTAAGTCAATACCCCCATTGAAGTTTTTTTCAAAAAGGGCAAAAACAGCTGCAAGCTTGAAGCTGCAAGCGACAAGCAAAAGCTCTCGTCTCCCTCACTACTGTATTCGACCCGGAGAAAGACAAAGGGGACCTTACGGTCCCCTCTTGCAGCTTGAAGCTTATAGCTTGCCGCTCAGGTATAGATCATCTTGCGGGTCATCCCGCCATCGACCACGAACTCCTGGCCGGTGACGAACCCCGCCTGGCGCGACAGCAGCCACGCCACCAGCGCCGCGACGTCCTCCACCGTCCCCACCCGGCCAGCCGGATGCTGAGCATGGTCGGCGTCGCTCAGAGGCTCGGCGCGCCGCTGCGAAGGGTCACGGGCATCGATCCAGCCCGGGCTCACGGCATTGACGCGAATCTCCGGCGCCAGGCTCATGGCCAGGGCGTGGGTCAAGGCAACCAGCCCGCCCTTGCTGGCGGCATAGGCCTCGGTGTCCGGCTCGGATTGCCGGGCACGGGTGGAAGCCAGGTTGACGATCGCACCACCATGGGCGCGCAGGTAAGGTGCGCAATGCTTGGCCAGCAGCATCGGGCCATTGAGGTTGACCGCCAGCACCCGGTTCCATTGGGTCAGGGACAGGCTCTCCAAGGTCTGGTTGTGCGGGTTGGCGATCGCCGCGTTGCACACCAGCGCGTCCAGTCGGCCAAACTGCCCGAGTACCTCGGACACCCCGGCACTGACCTGGACCTCGTCGGCCACATCCATGGTGATGAACCAGGCGTTGTCGCCCAGCGCCTTGGCGACCTTGGCGCCACGCGGGCGGTCCAGGTCGCTGAGCACCACCTGCCAGCCCTCGCAGATCAACCAGGCGGCGATGCCCAGGCCGATGCCGCGGGCGGCACCGGTCACCAAAGCCACCCGACCATTATGGCCGGGCTCGCCACCCTTCCAGTCGATCACAGCGCCGCCAGGCCACGAGCCAGATCGGCTTGCAGGTCGGCCACGTCTTCCAGACCAACCGCCACGCGCACCAGGCTGTCACGGATACCCGCCGCTTCACGCTCCTGCGGCGTCAGACGGCCGTGGGAGGTGGTGGCCGGGTGGGCGATAGTGGTCTTGCTGTCACCGAGGTTGGTGGTGATGGAGATCACCCGGGTGGCGTCGATGAAGCGCCAGGCACCTTCCTTGCCACCCTTCACCTCGAAGCTGACCACCGCGCCGAAGCCGCTCATCTGGCGCTTGGCCAGTTCATGCTGCGGATGGCTCGACAGGCCGGCGTAGTGGACCTTCTCGATACCGCCCTGGCGCTCGAGCCACTCGGCCAGCGCCTGGGCGCTCTCGCAGTGGGCGCGCATGCGCAGCTTGAGGGTTTCCAGCCCCTTGGTGAAGACCCAGGCGTTGAACGGGCTGAGGGTTGGGCCGGCGGTCCGCAGGAAGCCCACGACCTCCTTCATCTGTTCGCTGCGCCCGGCCACCACGCCGCCCATGCAACGTCCCTGGCCGTCGATGAACTTGGTCGCCGAGTGGAACACGATATCGGCACCGAGCTTGAGCGGTTGCTGCAAGGCCGGGGTGCTGAAGCAGTTATCCACCACCAGCAGCGCGCCGCGGGCGTGGGCGATTTCGGCCAGGGCGCTGATATCGACCAACTCGGCCAGCGGGTTGGACGGCGACTCGACGACCAGCAGCTTGGTATTGGCCTTGATGGCTTTTTCCCAACCGCCCAGGTCGACCAGCGGCACGTAGTCCACCTTCACGCCGAAACGCTTGAAGTACTTCTCGAACAGACTGATGGTGGAGCCGAACACGCTCTGTGACACCAGGACATGGTCGCCGGCGCTGCACAGCGACATGACCACGGCGAGAATCGCCGCCATGCCGGTGGAGGTAGCCACGGCCTGCTCGGCGCCTTCCATGGCCGCCAGGCGCTCCTCGAAGGCGCGCACGGTGGGGTTGGTGTAGCGCGAATAGACATTGCCCGGCGTTTCGCCGGCAAAGCGCGCGGCAGCGTCGGCAGCCGTGCGGAAGACATA
Organism: Pseudomonas sp. FW305-96; assembly: GCF_058783825.1. Taxonomy (NCBI): domain Bacteria; kingdom Pseudomonadati; phylum Pseudomonadota; class Gammaproteobacteria; order Pseudomonadales; family Pseudomonadaceae; genus Pseudomonas; species Pseudomonas sp. FW305-96. Next base: position 10,907 of record NZ_JBYSYW010000053.1, on the reverse strand, counting down.
GCTGGAGGTCAGGAACAGCGCTTCGCTGTGCTCGGCCTCCGGTGTACGGTTCTGACCGGCGCGCACCGCCAGGGTGTCGAAACCGACACCCTCGAGGTCACTGTCCAGTCGACCGGCATCCCATTGTTCGGTCATGCCGTCGCTCCCAAATCAGTTGTTGTACAGGTCGATGATCGCGCTGACCGCCTGGTTCTTCACCTTGGCCAGGTCATTACGAGCCTGCTCGATGCGGTCGAGGTAGGCTTCGTCGATATCGCCGGTGACATACTCACCGTTGAACACCGCGCAATCGAAATGCTCGATCTTGATCTTGCCGCCACCGACCGATTCGATCAGGTCCGGCAGGTCCTGATAGATCAGCCAGTCGGCGCCGATCAACTCGGCCACCTGTTCGGTGGTACGGTTGTGGGCGATCAGTTCGTGAGCGCTCGGCATGTCGATGCCGTAGACGTTGGGGTAGCGTACCGCTGGGGCCGCAGAGCAGAAATAGACGTTCTTGGCGCCGGCTTCGCGGGCCATCTGGATGATCTGCTTGCAGGTGGTGCCGCGCACGATCGAGTCGTCCACCAGCATCACGTTCTTGCCGCGGAACTCCAGCTCGATGGCGTTGAGCTTCTGGCGCACCGATTTCTTGCGCGCAGCCTGGCCGGGCATGATGAAGGTACGGCCGATGTAGCGGTTCTTGACGAAGCCTTCGCGGAACTTGACGCCCAGGTGGTTGGCCAGTTCCAACGCCGCGGTGCGGCTGGTGTCCGGGATCGGGATGACCACGTCGATGTCGTGCTCGGGGCGTTCGCGCTGGATCTTCTCGGCCAGCTTTTCGCCCATGCGCAGGCGCGCCTTGTATACCGAAACGCCGTCCATGATCGAATCCGGACGGGCAAGGTACACGTGCTCGAAGATGCACGGCTGCAGTTTCGGGCTCTTGGCGCACTGTTTGGTGAACAGCTGGCCGCCTTCGGTGATGTACACCGCCTCGCCCGGCGCCAGGTCGCGAATCAGGGTGAAGCCGAGCACGTCCAGGGCGACACTTTCCGAGGCGATCATGTACTCGACGCCTTCGTCGGTGTGACGCTGGCCAAACACCACCGGACGGATGCCGTTGGGGTCACGGAAGCCGACGATGCCGTAGCCGGTGATCATCGCCACCACCGCGTAGCCACCAACGCAGCGGCTATGCACGTGGGACACGGCGGCGAATACGTCTTCTTCGGTCGGCTGCAGCTTGCCGCGCACGGCCAGCTCGTGGGCGAACACGTTCAGCAGCACTTCGGAGTCGGAGTTGGTGTTGACGTGGCGCAGGTCGGACTCGTAGATCTCCTTGGCCAACTGCTCGACGTTGGTCAGGTTGCCGTTGTGCGCCAGGGTGATGCCGTACGGCGAGTTGACGTAGAACGGCTGGGCCTCGGCCGAGGTGGAGCTGCCGGCGGTCGGGTAGCGCACATGACCGATGCCGATGCTGCCCACCAGGCGCTGCATGTGGCGCTGCTGGAAGACGTCGCGCACCAGGCCGTTATCCTTGCGCAGGAACAACCGGCCGTCGTGGCTGGTCACGATACCGGCAGCGTCCTGGCCGCGGTGCTGAAGCACGGTTAGCGCGTCATACAGCGCCTGATTGACGTTCGACTTACCGACGATACCGACGATGCCACACATGCGACGCAACCCCTACTTTGATGAAACTTGAGTGAAGCGCGCTCAGGGCTTGGTCGGCCCGAGCAACTGCTCCTTGAACGGAAGGTCAACGGGTGCGCTGACCCCACTGGACATCCACTGGCCGCTGAACCCGAGTATGAGGTTCTTCGACCAGTCGGCTACCAATAGAAATTGTGGTATCAGGCGCGATTCCTGCCACCACGGATCCTGTTGCACCGGCCCCAGGCTCAGCAGCCCGACCGCCACCACCACCAGCAGGCCCCCGCGCGCGGCGCCGAAGGCCATGCCGAGGAAGCGATCGGTGCCGGACAGCCCGGTCACGCGGATCAGCTCGCCGATGAGGAAATTGAGCATCGCCCCGACCAGCAGCGTGGCGACGAAAAGAATGGCACAGCCGGCAATGACCCGTGCGGACGGCATCTGGATATAGCTTTCAAGATACTGCGCAAGCGAGCCGCCGAACATCCAGGCCACCGCGCCGGCGACAATCCAGATGAGCAGGGACAAGGCTTCCTTGACGAAGCCGCGCTTGAGACTGATCAGTGAGGAAATGGCGATGATCGCGATGATCGCCCAATCAACCCAGGTAAATGCCACGGTGTTGCCTGCCGACGTTTGAGGCGGCGCATTTTACCAGAGCAAGGGGGCTTGAGGTAAGCGGAATGTCAGGTGTTTGAAGGGCTGCAGGCTGACTCTGGGGACAGCTTTACAGGCTTGAAACCATCGCGGGGCAAGCCCACGCCCACGCGACAGGCGGGAGCCGGTTTGCCCCGCGATGGATGTCAACCACGCTCCGGCTGGAAACGCACGACGATACCTTTCAGGTTCTGCTGGCGATTGATCACGTCACGCAGGCGCTCGGCTTCTGCCCGCTCGATCAACGGACCGACGAATACCCGGTTCATGCCATCCGCCGAACGGATATAGGCGTTGTAGCCCTGGCTGCGCAGGGTCTTCTGCAGGTTCTCGGCACCGGCCCGGTTGGACAGGCTGGCCAGCTGGATCGACCAGCTCACCGGCAGGCCGTTGACGTCGATCTTCGAAGGCGCAGCAGGCTTGGCCGCAGGAGCGGCAGGCGCCGCGCTCGGTGCAGGCGCCGGACGGGGCTCCACCTTGGCGACCGGGGGCGTCGGCACTGGCGTCTGCGGCTTGGGCTGCGCCACGGTCGTTACCGGCGCGATGGGCTGGCTTGGCGCCGTCACCGGCGACGTGGACTCGTCGACCACCACTACCGGCTGGTCGTTCTGCTCCGGCAGCGGTTGTGGCTCCGGTACCTGCACAGGCTCCACCTGCACCTGGGGCAGATTGGGCATGGCCGGCGCTTCGGGCGCCTCGACACGCACCTGGCGCATCTCGTCCTCGCGAGTGAACAGCATCGGCAGGAAGATCACCGCCAGCGCCACCAGCACCAGCGCACCGACCATGCGCTGCTTCATCCCTTTATCCAGCACTGCCATCTACTCCATCCTCGGAAACCTGCCGCTCAAGCCAGGCCAGGGCCTCGCCGACGCAGAAAAACGAACCGAACAGCAGGATCTGGTCATCCGCCGTCGCCTGGGCGCACTGCCCTTCGAGGGCAGCCGCAACACTGGCGTAAGACTTCACCGTCGCACCGAGGTTCGTCAAGGCATCCGCCAGCTCCGCGGCCGGGCGGCTGCGCGGTGTATCCAGCGGCGCCACCGCCCAGTCGGCGACCTGACCGCACAGCGGCGCAAGCACGCCGGCCAGGTCCTTGTCGGCCAACAGGCCGAAGACCGCCAGACGTCGCCCCTTCACCGGGCGTGCCGCCAAGCGGCGGGCCAAGTACTCGGCGGCGTGTGGGTTATGGCCGACATCCAGCAACAACTCCACGCGTTTGCCCTGGAGCAGCAGCTCACGCCGGTCGAGACGGCCAGTGATACGAGTATCCAGCAAAGCCTGACGAACCTTGCCGGCATCCCACGGCAGCCCCATCAGCAGGAAGGCCTGCAAGGCCAGGGCGGCATTCTCCATGGGCAGGTCGAGCAACGGCAGGTCACGCAGTTCAACGGGCGATCCGTCGAGCTGGCGACCACGCCAATGCCAGTGGTCAACGCTGCTATCCAGGTCGAAATCACGTCCACGCAGGAAGAACGGGCAATCCAGCTCGCGCACCTTGTCCAGCAAAGGCTGCGGCGGATCAAGGTCACCGCACAGCGCAGGCTTGCCCTGACGGAAGATTCCCGCCTTCTCGTAGGCTACCGACTCGCGGCTATCGCCCAGGTAATCGACGTGGTCGACGCCAATGCTGGTAACCAGCGACACGTCGGCATCCACCAGGTTGACTGCATCCAGCCGGCCACCCAGGCCGACCTCAAGCACCACCGCGTCCAACGCGGAATGCTTGAACAACCAGAACGCCGCCAGGGTGCCCACCTCGAAATAGGTCAGCGAGATGTCGCCACGCGCCGCCTCCACTGCAGCGAAGGCTTCGCACAGGCGCTCATCGCTGGCCTCCTGGCCGTCGATCAGCACCCGTTCGTTGTAACGCAGCAGATGCGGCGAACTGTACACCCCGACCCTTAGCCCCTGCGAGCACAGCAACGCGGCCATGAAGGCGCAGGTCGAGCCCTTGCCGTTGGTGCCGGTCACCGTGACCACACGGGGCGCCAGCGTACCCAGCCCCAGGCGCGCAAGCACCTGTTGCGAGCGCTCCAGGCCCATGTCGATGGCCGAGGGGTGCAACTGTTCGAGGTAGGCGAGCCAGTCGCCCAGGCTGCGCTGGTTCATCACGCGACCGCGGCGACCTCTTTGGCCGCTTCCGGGGTCGGCTGGCCGGTCATCTGCGCCAGCAGGCGGGCCAGGCGCGGACGCAGCTCGTCACGGGAAATGATCAGGTCGATGGCACCGTGCTCCAGCAGGAACTCGCTGCGCTGGAAGCCTTCCGGCAGCTTCTCGCGCACGGTCTGCTCGATAACCCGCGGGCCGGCAAAGCCGATAAGCGCCTTCGGCTCGCCGACGATCACGTCGCCAAGCATCGCCAGGCTGGCGGAAACGCCGCCGTAGACCGGGTCGGTCAGCACCGAGATGAACGGGATGCCTTCTTCGCGCAGGCGCGCCAGCACGGCGGAGGTCTTGGCCATCTGCATCAGCGAGATCAGCGCTTCCTGCATGCGCGCGCCGCCGGAAGCGGAGAAGCAGACCATCGGGCAGCGATTTTCCAGGGCGTAGTTGGCAGCGCGCACGAAACGCTCGCCGACGATGGCGCCCATCGAACCGCCCATGAAGGAGAACTCGAAGGCACTGACCACGATCGGCATGCCCATCAGGGTGCCGCTCATGGAGATCAGCGCGTCCTTCTCGCCGGTCTGCTTCTGCGCGGCGGTCAGGCGGTCCTTGTACTTCTTGCCGTCACGGAACTTCAGGCGGTCGACCGGCTCCAGGTCGGCGCCCAACTCGGCACGACCTTCTGGATCGAGGAAGATATCGATGCGCGCACGGGCGCCGATACGCATGTGGTGGTTGCACTTAGGGCAGACGTCGAGGGTCTTTTCCAGCTCCGGGCGATACAGCACGGCTTCGCAGGACGGGCACTTGTGCCACAGCCCTTCCGGCACCGAGCTCTTCTTCACCTCGGAACGCATGATCGAAGGGATCAGTTTGTCTACCAACCAGTTGCTCATGCTTGCTTTCTCCAGTATTGGCCGGGGAGACCTTTGCGGCCCCGCCCAGCCCTTGAGCTCAAATTCTTCTGTAAAGCGACGATGGGCCGACCTTGGGCCGCCCCACCTCCAATTCTTCCCCGGCATGCCGCGCGCTCTGGCGCGGCCTGACAGCACCGGGCTGCGAAAGCTATGGACGATGGCGCGCGGCCAGCCGTCACATCCGCATTCACGCGTGTTTGACCGCCTGCATGAAGGCTTCGATCCTTGCCACATCCTTGATGCCCTTGGCCTGCTCCACGCCGCCGCTGACATCCACCGCGTACGGGCGCACCCGGCGAATGGCCTCGGCGACATTGTCAGCCGACAGGCCGCCGGCAAGGATGATCGGTTTGCTCAGGTGTCGCGGAATCAGTGACCAGTCGAACGCCTCGCCGGTTCCTCCCGGCACGCCTGGTACATAGGCATCCAGCAGGATGCCGCGAGCGCCAGCGTAGTGCCGGCAGGCGGCCTCCAGGTCATCCCCCGGGCGCACCCGCAGGGCCTTGATCCAGGGGCGATGGTAGCCCTCGCAATCGGCGGGGGTTTCATCGCCGTGGAACTGTAGCAGGTCCAGGGAAACCACTTCGAGGATCTCGTTGAGCTCGCAGCGCGAGGCGTTGACGAACAGCCCCACGGTGGTCACGAACGGCGGCAGCGCGTCGATGATCGCCCGCGCCTGACGCACGTCCACCGCCCGCGGGCTTTTCGCATAGAAGACGAAACCGAGGGCGTCGGCGCCGGCCTCGACCGCAGCCAGGGCATCCTCGATGCGGGTAATCCCGCAGATCTTGCTGCGAACATTGCTCATGGACAGCGAACCTTGAGTGATCGGGAAAGCGCCGATGGTAGCAAATGACCTGTGCTCCGTCAGTCCGCCAGCGCCTCGTAGCCAGTAAGAAAGTGTGGGCCGATGTAACGCTGCGGCAGCGCGTATTCTTCCGGGTACTCCACCTGCACCAGGTAAAGACCGTAAGGGTGCGCGGTTACCCCGCCATCACGGCGGTTGCGCCCCTCCAGCACCTCGCGGGCCCACTCCACCGGACGCTCACCGGCGCCGATGGTCATCAGCACGCCGGCGATGTTGCGCACCATGTGGTGCAGGAACGCGGTGGCACGCACATCCAGCACGATCATCCGCCCATGCCGGGTCACACGCAGGTGGTGGATGTGCTTGATCGGCGACTTGGCCTGGCACTGGCTGGCGCGAAAGGCACTGAAGTCATGGGTGCCCAGCAGGTACTGCGCGGCCTCGGCCATGCGCTCGACATCCAGCGGGCGGTGGTTCCAGGTGACTTCCTCGGCCAGGTGCGCCGGGCGGATCGGGTCGTTGTAGATCACGTAGCGGTAGCGCCGCGCGGTGGCCTTGAAGCGGGCATGGAAGTGTGCAGGCATGGGCGCCGACCAGACCACGCTGATGTCGTGGGGCAGGTTGAAGTTGGTGCCCAGGGTCCAGGCGCGCTCGTCGCGCACGGCGCGGGTGTCGAAATGCACGATCTGCCCGCAGCCATGGACGCCGGCATCGGTGCGCCCGGCGCAGATCACCGAGATTGGTTCGTTGGCCACCGTCGACAGCGCCTGTTCCAGGGCCTGCTGGACACTCGGCACGCCGCTGGCCTGGCGTTGCCAGCCGCGATAGCGCGAACCTTTGTATTCCACGCCCAAAGCGATGCGGGTGTAGCCTTCGGCAGCCGATTCGGCGGCGGCGGTGTCGATGATGTCCAAGAGCGGCAAACCTGATGATGAAACGAAAGGCGGAAGTATACCGGCAAACCGTGCAGGGGCCGAAATGATCGCGGGGCAAGCCCGCCCCACGTCTTGCGTGAAAGCAGGCTTGCCCCGCGATGTACAGCTTTGCGTCAGACCAGGCGCGAAAGCATCTCGTTGGCTTCCTCGCGTTGGCTGTCGTCGCCGTCCTTGACCACTTCGTCGAGGATGTCACGGGCGCCCTGATGGTCGCCCATGTCGATGTAGGCGCGGGCCAGGTCGAGCTTGGTGGCTACCTCGTCGGCGCCGGAGAAGAAGTCGAAGTCCAGGTCGTCCAGCGGCTCGGGCTCCAGCGCCGCGTCCTCGGCGGTGAACGATGGTTGTGCAACCGATGGGGTCTCGAGGTTCTGCGACAGCTTGTCGAGCTCGGCATTGACGTCGTCCAGCTCCGAGGCGAAGTTCTTCGCCGCCGGCGAGTCGTCGTCCAGCGACAGCGACAGGTCGAAGTCCTCGGGCAGCTCCAGCTCGGAGATCGGATCAAACTCCGGAATCGCCTCGAAGGCCGCCAGCTCGGCCGCCACGTCCACCGGGGCTTCCTCGCTGCCGGTCGGAGCCGCCGGCTCTTCGGCGACATCCAGGTCGAATTCGGCCAAGTCGTCGACATTTTGCGGTGTCGCCTGCGCCTGGGCGAGCAATGCCTCGAAATCGTCGTCGGCATCGGTTTCGGCAACGGCGGGTGCAGCCTCGGCTTCTGGCGCCTCGACGACCAGGTCCTCGAGACCGGCCATGTCGAGGTGGTCATCTGCCGGCAGGTCATCCCCCAGACTCAGGTCGAAGGCGCTGTCCAGGTCGGCTTCTTCGACCACGGGCTCAGGCTCTGGTTCGGCCTCCACGACCGGCTCCACGACGACTTCAGGCGCGCTTTCACCCAGCTCCAGCTCCTTGTCCTGCAGCAGGTCCTGGACATACTGCTCATCCAGCTCGGCGGCCAGGGCCGCGGCCCCGGCGGCGCCTGCCGCAACCGCCGCGACACCCAGCATGGCCGGGAAGCGCTCCTTGAGCGCGGCGACCTCGGCCTGGTTCGCGTCGTTGACCGCCAGCTTGCGCTCCTGGCCAGCGAACGCGTCCTGGTCGCCCTGACGTGCGTAGACTTCCATCAATTTGAGGCGCAGATCGCTGCGCTGTGGCTCGGAGGCCACCGCGGCTTCCAGCAGGTCGGCGGCATGGTTGAGGCGACCACGGGCCAGGCTTTCATCCACCTCGGCCAGCAACGCCGCGCGCGGATCAGCCGCCGGGGCGACGACGTCGGCAGGCGCCGCAGGCTTTTCCGCCGCAACGGCTGCAGCGGCCGAGGCTGCCACTACCGCAGGCGACAGAGTCACGCTTGGCGCCGACACATCCAGGCCTTCAAAACTGCTCGGCGGCAGGTCCAGGTCCGGGCCACGCTCGCCATCCTCGGCCAGGGCACGCGCCATGCGCAGGTGTTTCTCAGCTTCCTGCTGGGCCTTGCGCTTGCGGGCCAGAAGCAGCAGCAACAACAGCAGCACCAGGAATGCGGACCCGGCAATCAAGCCCAGCAACAGCGGACTGCTCAGCAGTTGGTCGAGCATGCCGGGCTCTTCGCTGGCCGGTGCCTCGGCTGCCGCATCCTGTGGTGCGGTGTCGGCCGCGGCAGGCGCCGGGGCGACCACCGGTTCGGCAGGGGTCAGTTGCGCGTTCACCGCAGGTTGCGCCGGAGCCGGCTCGCCCGGCAGCGCCGCTGCCGGTGGCTGTGGCGCCGCGGCGCCCTGGGCCTCCAGACGCGCCAGCTGGTCGTTCTTCAGCTCGATCAGGCGCTGCAGCTTGTCCAGCTGGCTCTGCAGGTCGACCATGCGGCTCTTGAGTTCATCGTTGTCACGGCGGCTGGTGTCGAGGCTTTCCTGGGCCATGGCCAGCTTGTCGCCCAGCGCCTTGGCCTCGCCGGCCGCGCCCTTGCCGCCCGGCGCCACCAGGCGCAGGTTGTCGCCCTGGGCAATGCGCGCGGGCGCCGCGCCAGCTTCGCCACGGCGGGTGGCGTCCAGTTGCCGCGCACGCGGGCCGAGGCGGCGGCCTTCGCGCCAGGCGGCATACTGCTCTGCGACTTCGCGGTTGGCCTGGGCCTGTGGAATGCTCTGCACCTGCTGCTGATCGGGCAGGCGCAGTACCTGGCCGGTCTTGAGCTGGTTGATGTTGTTGCCGATGAAGGCATCCGGGTTAAGCGCCTGGATGGCCAGCATGGTCTGCTGGATCGAGCCGCCGTTGGTGTTGCGCGCGGCGATCTGCCAGAGGGTGTCACGGCGCTTGGTGGTATAACTGCCCGCACTGACCGCCGGGTTGATGCCCGCCGGGGCCGGCTGGCTGCCCTGGGCCTGGGCCTGGTCGAGCAGCACACTGTAGTCGCGCAGCAGGCGGCCCTGGGGCCACATGACCTGAACCAGGAACTTGACCACCGGCTCCGGCAGCGCCTTGCTGGAGGTAACCCGCAGCACGCTCTTGCCGTTGGGGTTGATCACCGGCGTGAAGGTGAGGTCTTCGAGGTAAGGCGGGAAGGCCACCCCGGCCTTGGCGAACTCTTCCGGCGACGCCAGGCTTGGCGCCATTTCCGCCGCGGAGAGGTCGCGCACGTCGAGCAGTTCGATCTCGGCATCCAGCGGCTGGTTCTGCGCCGACTTGAGGGTCAGCTCACCCAACCCCAGAGCGTTCGCCACCCCGGACGACAGCGCCGAGGCTGCCGCGATGGCCAGAACCAGTTTGCGAATTCGAAGCATGAACTCTTCCCTTGTATGAAACGTCCCGAAAACCCTGGTGCGGTGCAGGACAAAATAGCTCGCAGTATCTTTTACGCCATGTGTTTTATCAACAATTGTGCCGCCTGCACGGCGTTCAGCGCCGCGCCCTTGCGCACATTGTCGGTGGTCAGCCAGAGATTGAGCTGCTGGTCTTCATCGACACCGTGGCGTACACGTCCAACATAGACCACGTCCTGGCCCACCGCGTCACCCACAGGCGTCGGATAATCACCCGGCTCGACCAGCTCGATGCCGTCGGCAGCCTCCAGCGCGGCGTTAACGGCCACCAGGTCGACCGGATTACGGCTTTGCACGGCGACACTGAAGCTATCGCCGAAAAACACCGGGACTTGAATGCAGGTCACGGAAATCTTCAGTTGCGGCAGGTCCAATACCTGACGCAGTTCATTGACTAGACGGCGTTCTACATTGGTGTGGCCCTGTTCATCGGGTGTACCGACCTGGGGGAGCAGGTTGAAGGCGACCTGGCGATCGAAGAAGCGCGGCTCCAGAGGGCGTGCGTTGAGCAGTTCGGCGGTCTGCCGGGCGAGCTCGCTGACGGCCTCCCTGCCCTGCTCCGAAACTGCCAGGCAGGCATTGACCTGAACGCGCTCGATATCGAGCAAACCCTTGAGCGGCGCCAGCGCCACCGCCAAGGCTACCGCGCCGGCGCTCGGGCTGGTGATCAGTGCGGGCTGCGACAGTTCGGCTATGCGCTCGGCGTTGGCTTCCGGGACCACCACGATGGCGTCGTCCAAGGCGCCGGACAGGTCGATCACCGCGCAACCGGCGGCGATGGCCTTGGGCACGAAGCTGCGGCTTACGGCAGGGCTGGCGGCGAAGAAGACCAGCCTGACCTGGGAGAAATCGAAGCTGTCCACTTCGCGGACCTTCAGTTTCTTGCCCGCGAACATGACACTGCTGCCGGCGGATTCCATGCTGGCCAGCAGGTGCAGGGTGGAGACCGGGAAGGCCACTTCCTCGAGGATCTGGACGAGGGATTCACCTACTGTGCCGGTGGCGCCGATTACGGCTATGTCCAGGGCGTTGGGGGTCATGAGATCGGTTCCTTTTCCAG
>NZ_JBYSYW010000052.1:0-20142 GCF_058783825.1 Pseudomonas sp. FW305-96 | reverse complement strand
CCCACCAGCACATCCGGCCCCACGCCCTGCTCGCGCAGCTTGTGCGCCAGGCGGTTGGCGCGGCGGTTGAGCTGGTCGTAGCTCAGCGCCTGCCCGGCGAAGGTCGCGGCGATCGCCTCGGGTGTGCGCGCCGCCTGCTGCTCGATCAGCGCGTGGGTGCAAGCCGTAGTTGGATAGCTGGCAACTACCTGCTGGTCTTCCACCGGCAGGCTAAGCGCACCCAGGGCACGCCGACCATCAGCTGCCAACTGCGCGAGCAGGTGCTGGAAGTGCCCCGCCAACTGGTCGATGGCCAGCTCGCTGAAGCACTGGCGATCGAAACTGAAGCTCGCCTCCAGGCGCTCACCCACCTGCACCACGAGGGTCAACGGATAGTTGGTCTGTTCCTGGTTCTGCACCTCGCCGAACTGCAGGCCTTGCGGCGCGCCCTGTTGCAGCGCCTCGGCGACCGGGTAGTTCTCGAAAACCAGAATGTTGTCGAACAGTGCTTCGCCGCTCCAGCCGGCCCAGCGCTGGATCTCGTACAACGGCGTGTGTTCGTGCTCGCGCAGGGCCAGGTTCAGCGCCTGCACCTGCTGCACCCAGTCGCCGACGGTCTGTTCCGGGCGTGGGCTGGCGACCACCGGCAAGGTGTTGATGAACAGCCCCAGCTGCTCCTCGACGCCCGCGAGCTCCGCCGGGCGGCCGGCCACGGTGGCGCCGAAGGTCACGCTGGCCTGGCCGGTGTAGCGCTGCAACAGCAACAGCCACGCGGCCTGGACCAGGGTGTTGAGGGTAACCCGCTGTTCCCGGGCGAAGTCCGCCAACTGCTGGGTCTGTTGCGGCTCGAAGCGCAGCGCCAGGCTGCCATGGCCTCGCCCTTGGGCCGAGGACTTGAACGCCTGTACCAGTCGCGTTGGCTCGTCCAGCTCGGCCACCTGGGCGCGCCAGAAGGTTTCGCTGGCCTGCTGGCCCTGGCCTTGCAGCCACTGGATATAGTCGCGGTAGCGGCTGGTCCTGGCGCTCGGGGCGACGCCGCTGTAACGCTGCAGCACCTCGCCGAGCAGGCGCGAGCTGCTCCAGCCGTCCATCAGGATATGGTGGCTGGTGTAGATCAGGTGATGGCCGCCGTCAGCCGTGCGGATCAATGTGAGGCGCAGCAGCGGGCCGCTGGCCAGGTCGAAGCCAGCCTGGCGCTCGGCCTGGGCCACGGCGTCCGGATCCTGGGCCTGGTCGAGCTCGACAAACGGCACCTGCACCTGGCGCCGTACCACTTGCACAGGCAACGGCAGGTCCTGCGGGAAGCAGCTGCGCAGCACTTCGTGATTGTCCACCACCGCCTGCCAGGCCGTGCGGAAGCGCGACACGTCCAGCCCCTGCACGTTCACGCGCAGCTGGTTGATGTAGTTGCCCGCGTCCTGCTCGTAGAGGCTATGGAACAGCATGCCCTGCTGCATCGGCGACAGCGGATAGAGGTCTTCGATTTCCACGGCCGCCAGCGGCAGGCTGTCCAGTTGCGCCTGGGTCAGCTCGGCCAGCGGGAAGTCCGATGGCGTGACACCCTGGTGCGGCGCCTGGGCGCAATGCTCGACCAATTCGGCAAGCACCTGCTCGTAGCGGCGCGCCAGGGCTTCGATGGTCTCTGGGTGGAACATCTCACGGCTGAAGCTCCAGTCCAGCTCCAGCTCGCCCTGGTAGACCTGGCCGTTGATGCCGAGCCAGTTGCCCAGTGGGCTGTCCAGGCCCTGTGTGGCGCCACTGCCCTCGCTGGCCGGGGTGAACAGGGCACCTTCAACCTCTGCGAAGCTGCCGTCGAACTGGCCCAGGTAGTTGAAGGTCACCCGTGGCTGCGGCAATGCCGCCAGACGCTCGCGCAGATCGGGCTCGCCGAGATAGCGCAGCACACCATAGCCGATGCCTTTGTTCGGCACCGAACGCAGTTGTTCCTTGATTGCGCACAGCCCCTCGCCAAGCCCTTGGGCCGGCGTCAGGCGTACCGGGAACAGGCTGCTGAACCAGCCCAGGGTGCGGCTGAGGTCCAGTTCCGGGAACAGGTCCTCGCGGCCGTGGCCTTCGAGCTGGATCAGTACCGAATCCTCTCGGGTCCAGTCGCACAGCACCCGCGCCAGGGCCGCCAGCAGCAGGTCGTTGACCTGGGTGCGGTAGGCGGCGGGCGCCACTTGCAGTAGTTTGCGGGTCAGCGTGGCGTCCAGGCGTGACGAGGCATGGGCGACGTGACGATTGGTCTGGGCGCCCGCCGGGTTATCGCGGGGCAACTCGCCGCCAGCGGCTTCAAGGCCGCGCAGCCAGTGTTCGGCCTCGGCCAGCAGTTCCGGGCTGCGGGCATAGGCGCCAAGGCGCTCGGCCCAGACCTTGAGCGAGCTGCTCTTGGCTGCCAGTGTCACGGCCTTGCCGGCGGCCAGGGCCGTGTAGGCCAGTTGCAGGTCTTCCAGCAGTATCCGCCAGGACACACCGTCGACCACCAGGTGGTGGATCACCAGCAGCAAGCGCTGCTGGCCCTCGGGCAGTTCTACCAGCAGCGCCCGCAGCAGCGGCCCCTGGGCCAGGTCGAGGCTGCGCTGTGCCTGCTCGGCCAAGGCCGGCAGCTCGGCCAGGTCACTCAGTTGACGAACCCAGAGGATATCGTCGGCCTTGGTGGGCTGGAATTCGGCCTGCCAGGCCTCGCCCTGGGTGAAGCGCAGCCGCAAGGCGTCGTGCTGAGCGACCAGCGCCTGCAATGCGCCTTGCAGGTGGTCAGCGCCAAGGGCCTGGGTCGGTTTGAGCAGCAGGGCCTGGTTCCAGTGCTGGCGCTCGGGGATAGCGGTTTCGAAGAAGCGTGCCTGGATCGGCAGCAATGGCATCGAACCACTGACCTGCTCGACCGCCACGGCCTTTTTCTCGATGCGCTTGGCCACCGCCGCCAGCTGGCCGATGGTCTGTTTCTCGAACAGCTGCTTGGGGCTGAGCTTGATGCCCTGGCGTTTGGCCCGAGCGATGATCTGCAGGCTGAGAATCGAGTCGCCGCCCAGCTCGAAGAAGTTGTCGGTGCTGCCGACCTGGTCGAGCTTGAGCACCTCGGCCCAGATGGCCGCCAGGGCCTCTTCGATCTCGCCGACCGGCGCGGTGTACTGACGCCGGGCGACGCCCGGCGCCGGCAAGGCGCGCTTGTCCAGCTTGCCGTTGGCGGTCAGCGGCAGGCGGTCAAGGACCAGGACCTGCGCCGGCACCATGTAGTCCGGCAGCCGATCCTGCAGTTGCTGGCGCAAGGCTTCACCCTGCAGCCCCTGGCCCACGCACCAGCCGACCAGCTGCAGACGGCTTTCGTCGCCTTCCACCGGCTGCGCCAGGACCACCGCCTCGGCGACCCCGTCCAGCCCTCGTAGTACCCGTGCCACCTCGGCCGGCTCGACGCGATAACCGCGCACCTTGACCTGGTCGTCGGCGCGGCCGATGAATTCCACTTGGCCCGAACGATTGCGCCGCACCCGGTCGCCACTGCGGTACAAGCGCTGGCCAGGCCGCGTCGGGTCCGGCAGGAAGCGTTCGGCGGTCAGGCCCGGCTGGCCCAGGTAACCCTGGGCCACGCTGGCGCCACCGATGTACAGCTCACCGGCGACCTGATCGGCCACCGGGTTGAGCACATCGTCGAGCAGCAGCACATGGGCGCCCGGCAAGGGCTCACCCACCGGCACGGCACGGGCGCCCTCAGCGAGCGCGGCCACTTCATGGGTCAGCACGCCAACCGTGGTCTCGCTCGGGCCATAGTGGTTGATCAGGCGGCAGCCCGGCTTGAGCCGGCGTACCTGCTCCACCAGGGCTGGCGTGCAGGCCTCGCCACCGACGATCAGTGCATGCTCGGGCAGCACATCGGCGGGGTTGCCGGCTTGCAGCAACGCCGCCAGGTGGCCGGGGACGATCTTCAGCACACCGACCTGGTGTTCGGCCATGTAGCGGGCGAAGGCGTCCGGGTCGAAGCCCAGCGCTTCGGGCAGTACATGCAGCAGGCGTCCGGAACACAGGGCACCGAACAGCACGGTGTGGCCCAGGTCGGCGGCGATGGTCGAGACCAGCGCCATGCTCGCCCCCGGCGCAGGCGCCAGGCGTTCGAGCAGGCCGGCGACGTAGCTGGCCAGGGCGCCATGGCTGACCAGTACGCCCTTCGGCTGACCAGTGGAGCCGGAGGTGTGGATCACATAGGCCGGCGATTCGGCCCACAGCGTGAGCGCCGGCGCGTTGGCCGGCAGGTCCTGCCATTGTTCGGGGACATAGGCCAAGGTCAGGTGATCGGCGGCAGCCAGGCTGGTCAGTCGCGCATCGCCGGCGGCGCACAGCAGCACCTTGGCTTGTGCGGCGTCGAGCATCTGCCGCAGGCGCGTTTCAGGCGCCTTGGGGTCCAGCGGCATGTACACGGCGCCAGCCTTGAGGATACCAAGCATGCAGGTCAGCCAGTCCAGCGAACGCTCCATCAGCACCGCAACCGGTTGGCCGCTGACCACACCCTGCTGTTGCAGGTGATGGGCCAGGCGGTTGGCGGCCTGGTCCAGAGCGGCGAAGCTCAGGCTGTGCTCCAGGCTGCAAGCGGCAAGCGCCTCGGGCTGCCGGTGCACCTGCTGCTGCCAGTGTTCCAGCACCAGCGCCGGCACCTCACGCTGCGTCGCCTGTTCGCTGCGCAGCGGCGCGGCCAGGCGGTGCAGCGGCAGCTGCGGGGCATCGAGCAGCTGGCCCAGCAGTTCGATGAAGGCCGGAATGAAGGCTTCGACGGTCGAACGCTGGTAGAGGTCGCTGGCGAAGGTCATTTCGCCATGGATCAGCTGGCCGTCGTCGGTGATGTCCAGCGCCAGGTCGAAGTGGGTGCCGACCTTGTCCAGCGGGTACTCGGCGACACTCAGGCCCGGCAAGGCCAGCGAGCGCTGGCGCTGCATGCCGACGTTCTGGTTGAACTTGACCTGGAACAGCGGGTTGTGGCCGAGGTTGCGCTCCGGCACCAGTGCGTCAACCAGTTGCTCGAACGGCAGCTCCTGGTGCGCCTGGGCGCCGAGCACCGCTTCGCGCACCTGGGCCAGCAGGTCATCGAAGCTCAGGCGCTCGTCCACCTGGCAGCGCAGCACCTGGGTATTGACGAAGAAGCCGATCAACCCCTCGACCTCGGCACGGCCGCGGTTGGCGTTGGGCACGCCGATGCGGATATCGCGCTGCCCGGCCTGGCGCGACAGGAACAGCGAGAAACCGGTCAGCACCAGCATGAACAGGGTCATGCCCTGCGCGCGGGCATAGCCGCCCAGGCGTCGGGACAGCTGGACGCCAAAGTCGAAGCCCAGGGTCTGGCCATCGAAGCTCTGGGTCAGTGGACGCGGGTAGTCCGCGGCGACCTCCAGCAGCGGTTGCTCCTCGCCCAGCTGCTGGCGCCAGTAGTCGAGCTGGCGCTCGCCCTCCCCGGCCTCCAGCCAGCTGCGCTGCCAGATGGCGTAGTCGGCGTACTGCACCGCCAGCGCCGGCAACTGCGGCGCCTGGCCCTGGCTGAACGCCTGGTAGCTGTGCACGAACTCCTTGACCATCACATCCATCGACCAGCCGTCGGAGACGATGTGGTGCATGCACACCAGCAGCACATAGTCCTCGGCCGCCAGCCGGTACAGGGTGGCACGCAGCAGCGGGCCGTGCAGCAGGTCGAACGACTGGTGACTGGCCTCGCGCACCCGCGTGGCCAGCTCGGCCTCACGCTGGTCAGTGGCGATGGCGGTGAGGTCGACCTGTTCCAGGGGCACGGCCAGATGATCGAGGATCACCTGGCACGGCTGTTCGCCCTCGACCTGGAACACCGTGCGCAGCGCCTCGTGGCGCGTCGCCAGGTAGTCGAATGAGCGCTGCAGTGCTGACACATCAAGCCGGCCGCTCAGGCGCAGGCCAGCAGCCATGTTGTACGCCGCGCTGTGCGGCTCCAGCTGCCAGAGGAACAGCAGGCGCTGCTGGGCGAAGGACAAGGGGATGCTGGCGAAGTCGTGCCGTGACTCGACCACCGGCAACAGGCTGAAGTCCTTGCCGTCCTCACGCAGCTTGGCGAGGAACTGCCGGCGCTGCTCCAGGGGCAGGCTGACGAACCGTTTCGCAATGCGTACCGCCATGTTGCCACTCATGCCTCAACCCCTTCCAAGGAACCCAGGAACGCGTCCATATCCGCCCAGTCATCATCCGTATCGCCGCCCTGCAGCCGGGCCAGCTCGGCGGCCAGGTCACCCAGCGCCGGTTGTTCGAACAGGCTGCGCAACGGCAGCACCAGGCCCAACTGATCCTTGATCCGCGCCAGCACCTGGGCGGCCAGCAACGAGTGCCCGCCGAGTTCGAAGAAGTGATCGTCCAGGCCAACCTTCGGCACGTTCAGCACCTGCATCCAGATCTGCGCCAGTTGTTGCTCGACGGCGCTCTGCGGCGCCCGGTACTCGGCCTGCAGCGCACTCGGGTCCGGCGCCGGCAGGGCTTTGCGGTCCAGCTTGCCGCTGGGCGTGAGGGGCAGGCGCGGCAACAGCAGCAGGTGGCCGGGCACCATGTACTCGGGCAGGCGGGCCTTGAGCAGGCTGCGTACCTGCTGGCGCAAGCGCGCCTGTTCGGCGGCATCCTGTTCGGCGGCGTCAGGCACCACATAGGCAACCAGTTGCAGGCCGCCGGTCATCGGCAGGGCCAGCACCACCGCCTCGCGAACCCCCGGGCACTGTTGCAGGCGCGCCTCGATCTCGCCGAGTTCAATGCGGAAACCGCGCACCTTGACCTGGTGATCGACGCGGCCGATGTATTCGATGGCGCCATCGCTGCCCAGGCGCGCGCGGTCGCCGGTGCGGTACAGGCGCTGGCCCTGGGCGAACGGATCGGCGACGAAGCGCTGGGCAGTCAGTGACGGCTGGCCGTGGTAGCCACGGGCCAGGCCTGGGCCGCCGATGTACAACTCGCCCACCGCGCCCTGGGGCAGCAGTTCGAGGTCATCATCGAGGATGTACAGGCGACGCTGCGCCAGACCCTGGCCAATGGGGATGCCACGCCAGGACACTGCCTCGTGGCCGAGCCCGGTGCAGTCGTGAATGGTCGAAACCACCGTGGCCTCGGTCGGACCATAGGTGTTGAGCAGACGCACATGGCCCAGCCCTGCCAGTTGCCACAGGCGCAGCCCGTCCACCGCCATTGCCTCGCCGCCGACGTGGATCTGGCGCAGCGCGCCGTAGCTGGCCGGCGGACGCGCGGCGAAGTCCTGCACCAGCCAGTACCAGTAGGCGGCCGGCAGGTCGGCGAGAGTCACCCCGTGCTCGATCAGCACTTCGTGCAGGGCGGCGCTGTCCCACAGGCGGGTATCGCGCAGCACCACGCAGGCGCCATGGCACAGCGGCGGGAAGAACTGCTCGACGAAACCATCGAAGCTGCTGGTGGCGAACTGCAGCACCCGGTCGCCTTCGCGCAGGTCGCTGTAGTCGATGGCGCGGGCGATGAACTCGCTCAAGGCGCCGTGGCTGATCGCCACGCCCTTGGGCCGGCCGGTGGAGCCGGAGGTGTAGATCACATAGGCCAGGTTGTCGGGCACGACGGTCAGCGGCAGGTCAGCGACCGGCTCGTCTTCCAGTTTCAGCTGGTCCAGGCACAGGCAGCGCACTGCCTCCCGTGCCGGCAGGCCGGGCAACTGCGCAGTAGTGGTCAACAGCCACTGCAGGCCGCTGTCCTCGAGTACATGGCCCAGGCGCTCGGTCGGTGCCTGCAGGTCCAGCGGCACATAGGCGCCACCGGCCTTGAGCACGGCCAGCAGGGCCACGGCGAGGTCCAGCGAACGATCCAGGGCCACGCCGACCAGGCTGTCGGGGCCAACGCCCTGGCGACGCAGGAAATGGGCCAGGCGGTTGCTCCGGGCGTTGAGCTCGGCATAGCGCATCGACGGCGCCTCGGCGCCATTGGCCAGGACCAGCGCCAGCGCCTCGCCGCTGCGCACGGCCTGGGCTTCGAACAGGCGCTGCACCGGCTCCCACGGCGCCACATCGGCCACCGGGCACAGCAACGCCTGGCGCTCGGCCGCGGCCAGCATCGGCAGCTCGCCCAGGCGCTGGCGCGGATCGTTGCACACCGCGCGCAGCAGGTTGCGCCAGTGCCCGGCCAGGGCACTGATGGTGGCTTCATCGAAGATATCGGTGGCATAGGTGAAGGCGGCGAACACCTGCTCGCCCTCCTCCCGGGTATCGAGCATCAGGTCACTGGTGGCCGCATGCTGGCGGCGGCTGCCGGCCAGTTGCTCGGCGCTCAGGTAGCCCACGCGCAGGCCGCAGTCCAGGCGCACATCCTTGAGGTCGGTGACCAGCGGCTGGTGGTTGAACATCACCTGGAACAGCGGCGTGTGGCTTTGGCTGCGCTGGGGCTGCAGGGCTTCGATCAGCGCGTCGAACGGCAGGTCCTGGTGCGCCTGGGCACCGACCGAGGCCTGGTGCAGGCTGCGCAGCAGGTCGCTGAACGGCGTCTGCGCGCTGAACTGGCTGCGCAGCACCTGGGTATTGACGAAGAAGCCGACCAGCCCCTCGGTTTCGCTGCGGTTGCGGTTGGCGATCAGGCCGCCGACGCGGATGTCGGCCTGCCCGCTGTAGCGGTACAGCAGGGTCTTGAACACCGCCAGCAGCACCGTGGACAGGGTCACCCCGTGCTGCTGGGCCAGTTGCTTGAGATCTTCGCGCAGGCCAGCGTCGAGCACCAGCTCCAGGCGCTCGCCCAGGTGGCTGGGCTGGGCCGGATAAGGCCGGTCGGTCGGCAGCTCCAGCAACGGGTGCTCGTCGCCCAGCTGCTCGCGCCAGTAGTCCAGCTGGCGCTCGCGCTCACCGGCCTCCAGCCAGCTGCGCTGCCACAGCGCGTAGTCACGGTAGTGCACCTTGATTTCCGCCAGCGCAGGCTCGCGCCCCGCCACCAGGGCGTCGTAGCTGCGCATGAATTCGTCGATCAGGACGTTCATCGACCAGCCGTCGGCGATGATGTGATGCAGGGTCAGCAGCAGCACATGCTCCTGGGGCGCCAGGCGCAGCAGGGCGATGCCGAACAGCGGCCCACGCTCGAGGTCGAAGGCCTGGGTCGCCTGGGCCGCCATCTGCTGGTGCGCGCGCTCCCAGCGCGTGGCTTCGGGCAGATCGGCCAGGTCGAACAGCTGGATGCCTACCTGCGTTGGCTCGGCTACCCGCTGCACGGCGCGCTCGCCGTCCTGGGCGAAGGTGGTGCGCAGGCATTCGTGGCGGCCGACCAGCAAGGTGAAGGCCCGCTCCAGCGCCTGGACCTGCAGCTCGCCTTCCAGGCGCACGGCCATCGGCAGGTTGTAGGCGGCACTGTGGGGTTCCAGCTGCCAGAGGAACCACATGCGCTGCTGGGCGTAGGACAGGCCGTCGCGCTCGCTCAGGCCGACACAGGACGACATGGGCAACTGCGCGAAATCGATACCCTCGCGTCGCATCCCTTCGAGGAACAAGCGACGCTTGTCCAGGGGCAACTCGATGAAACGGCGGGAAAGTTTCTGGGCGTCTGCGGCATTCATGTGTGGGGTCCTTGCTGATCGGCGGCGCGACCGGAAGGTCCGGGCGCATCAACAAGAACGAATGGGCGGGGGGATGATTTAGCGGGTATCGAGCCTGAAAAGCCTGGGGCTGCGCGGCAGCCCCAGCCTCGACAGATCAGGCCTGGTCCAGCGAGTGCCCCTCGGCCATCGCCACGATCACCTTGCGCGGGCCTTCGAACGGCGCGCGGGCATGGGCGGCGAGCATGTTGTCGAGCATCATCACGTCGCCTTCCTGCCAGAGGAAGCTGATCTTGCAGTCCTCGAGCACCGCACGGATCTCGTCGAGCACCTCATCCTCGATGGGCGAACCGTCACCGTAGTAGACGTTACGCGGCAGGTCTTCCTCGTCGACGATGTCCAGCAGGCTTTCCCGCACCTCGGGCGGCAGGTTGGAAATATGGAACAGGTGCGCCTGGTTGAACCAGACCTTGTCGCCGGTGACCGGGTGCTCGGCCACCGCCTGGCATACCTGGCGCGTGCGCAGCTCACCGTCATCCTTCCATTCACAGGTGATGCCATGGGCCTTGCAGTAGGCCTCGACCTCCTGCGGATCCTCGGTATTGAACACATCCTCCCAGGACACATCCAGCCCGTTGCCAAAATTGCGCACATACATCAGGCCCTTGCTGACGAAGCGCTCGCGAATGTGCGCCGGCACCCTGCGATAGACCTCGCGACTGTCGGCAATCGGCGTCTGGCCGCCGGACTTTGCCGCGATCATGCTGTAGAACCAGATCTTCATCGGCCAATCGCGCGAGTACGCCTGCTCGTTGTGCAACGGAATATGCTGGTGCGCGGGATACTCGGTGGAGGTGTAGACCCCCTGGGTGACGTTGGTGCGCGGCGTGGAGCCGAACTCGTAGTTGAGCAGCGGATGGCCGAAACTGGCGGCGAACTGACGGAATTGCTCGGCGCCCTCCAGGCGGAAACCGCGGAACAGGATGCCGCCATCGCGCAACAGGTGTTCGTCCACCAGCGCCTTGAGCTCATCGAACACGTCCAGCAGGCTGGTGTCGTCGTCACCGGCCTCCACCAGCAATGGCAAACGTCCCTGCTCCGGCAATAGCGGACGCACTGTAAATCCCACAGCAACACCCATGACGGGCCTCCTGTACACACCTAAGGAAAAGGGAGCGACGGCCCAGGGCACGCTCGCATCCGGTGATAGGGGGACGTTTCGGGAAGCAGGCAAATTAGTCCCAGCGCAGGAACCCGCAGCAACAGGCAGGGCAACCTGGAAACACTTGCTTGCAATTGACCCATCAGGTTTTGCCCTGCTCATGCGTCTCTTTCTGATACGGCCGGGCAATCCGCCCCTTCATTCGCCATTGACACTGTGTACCCATGTCGAAAAAGTCCCGCTCGAAAATCTGGTTCCTCGTGCACAGCTGGCTGGCGCTGCCCATCTGGTTCTTCGTGCTCATAGTCTGCGTCACCGGCACCCTGGCGGTGATCAGCAAGGAGATCGTCTGGCTGGCCAATCCGGAAACCCGCGCCAATCCGCCTTCGGATGACGCCCCGCGGTTGTCCTACGACGAGCTGCTGGTGGCCATGCAGCGCGACGAGCCCGGCATCGCCGTGGCCAGCCTGATGACCCTGAGCGAGTCGCACTTCGCCATGCTGTCGGATGTCACTTACCCTGACGGCCGCACGCTGAGGGTCTACGTCAACCCCTACACCGGGCATATCCAGGGCGTTCCCCCGCAGTTCAACTTCGAGGAATTCACCCGCGCCCTGCACGGCTGGTGGCTGGTGCCGCACACCAATGGCTACAGCTGGGGCTGGTACCTGGTGTCACTGCTCGGGCTGCCGATGCTGGCTTCGCTGGTCACCGGCCTGGTGATCTACAAACGTTTCTGGAAAGGTTTCTTCAAGCCGACCTTGCGGTTCAACCAGGGCGCGCGGATCTTCTGGGGCGATTTCCACCGCCTGAGCGGCATCTGGTCGATCTGGTTCATCGCGGTGATTTCCATCACCGGCACCTGGTTCCTGATCAAGGCCCTGCTCGCCGACAACCATATCGCCATCTCCAGCCAGCCCATCGTGCCGGTGGTGGCACGGGAGACGGTGCCACTGACCGCCGACGGCAGTCCGACGCCGATGATCAGCCCGGACGAGGCCGTCAGGATCACCCAGCGCGAAATCCCGGGCTTCACCGTCGACTACGTCGGCTTCCCCAGCAACGCCTATGCCCATCTGAGCATCGGTGGCATGAGCTGGTATCCACTGGTGTACCAGAAAGCCGAAATCAACCCTTATACCGGCAAGATGGAAGCCAGCCGCCTGCTGGGCGATCGCAAGGCGGTTGAAATCGTCACCGAATCCATGCGCCCGTTGCACACCGGCGAGTTCGCCGGCCTGACCACCAAGCTGATCTGGTTCTTCTTCGGCCTGCTGCTGAGCATGATGGTGCTCAGCGGCCTGCTGATCTGGAGCAAACGTACCGCCCTGGCCACCGCCAACGCGCTCAAGCGCAGCCAAAAGCAGGCGCGCACGGCCAAGCAGCCGGTTGCAACGGAGGTCACGTCCAGTTCTTGAAACATTTTCTTTCATTTGCTTTGGCAGCTTTCTGATTCTCATTCGTCCTTACTTATGCAGCCCTCCAGGTTGAGCACAGACTCGACCGTATTTTTTTATGCAGAAGACCGACCGATGGCCCGACAATCGAGAAAGAAATCCAATTCCAAGCTGTGGTTTCTGGTGCACAGCTGGCTTGCCCTGCCGATCTGGTTCTTCGTCCTGATCGTCTGCTTCACCGGCATGCTCGCGGTGGTCAGCCAGGAAATCGTCTGGCTGGCCAACGCCGACGTGCGCGCCAGCAAGCCCGACTACGACAGCCAGCGCCTGAGCTACCAGCAAGTGCTCGACGCGATGCACAAGGCCGAACCGGACCTGGCGGTGCGTTTCTTCAGCCAGCCGGACGGTTCGCACTTCGCCCTGCAGGCCTCGGTGACCCGCGCCGACGGCACCCACGCGCTGCTCTACGTCAACCCGTACAGCGGGGCCATCCAGGGCCAGCGCCCGGACTTCGACTTCGAAGCGTTCACCCGCGCCCTGCACGGCTGGTGGCTGGTGCCCTTCACCAACGGCTACAGCTGGGGCTGGTACCTGGTGTCGCTGCTCGGGCTGCCGATGCTCGCCTCGCTGGTCACCGGGCTGGTGGTGTACAAGAAATTCTGGCGCGGCTTCTTCAAGCCCGTGCGCACCGGCCATGGCCGGCGGATCTTCTGGGGCGATCTGCACCGCCTGGCCGGCGTGTGGTCGATCTGGTTCATCGCGGTGATCTCCATCACCGGCACCTGGTTCCTGATCCAGGCGATCCTCGGCGACAACCACGTGACGATTTCCAGCGAGCCCGTCACGCCGGTGATCGCCCGCCAGCAGGTCCCGCAAACCCCCGACGGCAGCCCGGCGCCACGCATCGACCTGGACGAAGCGGCGCGCATCGCCACCCAGGCGGTCCCGGGCCTGGACGTCAGCTTCATCTCGCTGCCCGCCACCGCCTACAGCCACTACAGCATGGGCGGCCGCGGTTGGTACCCGCTGATGTTCCAGACCGCCGAGGTCAACCCCTACACGCGCAACGTCGACGCCCAGTTCCTGCTCGGCGACCGCTCGGCCCTGGAGTTCGTCACCGAATCCATGCGCCCGCTGCACACCGGTGACTTCGGTGGCCTGGCGATCAAGCTGATCTGGTTCTTCTTCGGCCTGGTGCTGACCCTGATGGTGTTCAGCGGCCTGCTGATCTGGACCAAACGCACCGCCCAGGCCACCCGCGCCGCCCTCAAGCGCGGCGAACGCCCGGCGCGCCCAATCACCCTGGAGGCCCACTCTTGAGCCAGACCGACACCCTGCCGCCCAGCGGCCTGAAGCAGCTGTGGCTGAAATGGCGCTTCCACCTGAACATCCTGCTGATCCTCGTGCCGCTGGGCTTCATGCCCAAGTACTTCGCCGACGCCAGCCTGTTCCGCGGCGACAGCGGCCTGGGCGCCAACATCATCCAGGACGTCCAGGTCGGGCGCTGGACACTGGACCTGGCCGAGCTGCGCGACGAAGCCCCGCGTGCCGAAGGCCCGGCCGGCTACTTCAAGGCTTTCAACGCCGCCTGCGGCAACTGCAACGACGGCGCCAAGGCCATCTACCTGCGGGTGGGCAAGCCGCGCAGCCTGCGCGCCGCCGGCACGATCTTCTTCGGCGCGCCGGCGCGCATGGGCACCTCGCTGCCGATCCCGCCACGCACCCGCCCCGACGCCGACATCTGGATCACCATCGAAGGCTGGGACGGCAAGATGTACCAGGCCTCGGTGCCGCTGGCCAAGGCATCCCCCGCCACCGCGGCCTGGCTTGAAAAACAAGGAGGCAACAAATGAAACAGCTGATGCGCAGGCTGGCCCTGCCCCTCTTGGCCCTGGCCGCCACCCCGGCGCTGGCGCACAACCCCATGTGCGAGTGCACCGAGCACGGCGAGCAGATCACCTGCAAGGGCGGTTTCTCCGACGGCAGCGGCGCACCGGGGGTGACCCTGGACGTGATCGGCTACGACGAACAAGTGCTGGTGGCGAGCAAGCTCGGCGATGACTCGACCCTGACCTTCAAGCGCCCCGACGGCGAGTTCTACGTGCTGTTCGACGCCGGCCCCGGCCACGTGGTGGAAGTCGACCACGCCGACATCGGTGCGCCATGAGCCGCGCCCAGGTGGTGCGCCCGGCCGGTGCCGGGCACGAGACCCTCTACGTGCTGCTGGCCGCCGTGCTGATCGTGGTGCTGGCCGCAAGCGTGGTGGCCGTGCGCGGCGAACGCGAGGATGAACAGGCCATCGCCGCCCACCAGCTTGACGCCCGCCGCGACCTCAATGCCGCCGAACAGGGCATCCACACCGACCTGTGGGTGGCCGTCGAGGAGATCCGCGCACTGCGCGAGGACAATGGCGTCGCCCCGGATGCCCAAGCCCTGGCCGACGAGGGGCTGCCACCCTTCGCCAGCGACGCCAGCAGCCAGAGCCGCGGCAGCCACCAGTGGTCGTTGTTGGCCAACGGTGCCTACCTGGGACGCAGCCAGGACGCCCAGGTGGCCGGCAGCTTCCTGGTGATCCTGCCAGCCGCCAGCGATGCCCAGCCGGATGTCTGGCTGCGCCGCGACAGCACCGCCCTGCCCCCGGACGCGCTGGACAGCGATGCGCTGATCGCCGCC
The DNA here is from genome assembly GCF_058783825.1 of Pseudomonas sp. FW305-96. Lineage (NCBI taxonomy): Bacteria > Pseudomonadati > Pseudomonadota > Gammaproteobacteria > Pseudomonadales > Pseudomonadaceae > Pseudomonas > Pseudomonas sp. FW305-96. The sequence goes on along the minus strand of NZ_JBYSYW010000052.1, from coordinate 5,417 downwards.
GGCTGGCAGCAGATCGTCACCCACTACGACGCCGGGGTCACCCGCCAACACCGTCACTAAGGACCTGCCCATGCTCCGCTTCGCCCGCCACACCCTGGCGCTGCTCCTGGCCTGCGCCCTGCCCGCCCTGGCCCTCGCCGACAACGGCAAGCCCCTGCGCATCGGCATCACCCTGCACCCCTACTACAGCTACGTGAGCAACATTGTCGGCGACAAGGCCGAAGTGGTGCCGCTGATCCCGGCCGGCTTCAACCCGCATGCCTACGAGCCGCGCGCCGAGGACATCAAGCGCATCGGCAGCCTCGACGTGATCGTGCTCAACGGCGTCGGCCACGACGACTTCGCCGACCGCATGATCGCCGCCAGCGAAAAGCCCGACATCAGGACCATCGAGTCCAACGCCAACGTGCCGCTGCTGGCGGCCACCGGCATCGCCGCCCGCGGCGCCGGCAAGGTGGTCAACCCGCACACCTTCCTGTCGATCAGCGCCACCATCGCCCAGGTCAACAACATCGCCCGCGAACTGGGCAAGCTCGATCCGGACAACGCCAGGTTCTATACGCAAAATGCCCGTGCCTACGCCAAGCGTCTGCGTGGCTTGCGTGCCGCGGCCCTGGCCAAGGTCACCCAGGCGCCGGACGCGACCTTCCGCGTGGCCACCATCCACGCTGCCTACGACTACCTGGTGCGTGACTTTGGCCTGGAAGTCACCGCCGTGGTGGAGCCTGCCCATGGTATCGAGCCGAGCCCGGCGCAGTTGAAGAAGACCATCGACCAGCTCAAAGCCCTGGACGTGAAGGTGATCTTCTCGGAGATGGACTTCCCCTCGGCCTATGTCGACACCATCCACCGCGAGTCCGGCGTGCGCATCTACCCGCTCACCCACATTTCCTACGGCGACTACACCAAGGAGAAGTACGAGGTGGAGATGAAGCGCAACCTCGACACCGTGGTCCAGGCCATCCAGGAGAACCGCACGTGACCGCCGCCGCCAACTTCACCAGCGCCTGCGGGCCGCGCATCGAGTTCGACGGCATCGACCTCACCCTCGGCCGCACGCGCATCCTCGAAAACGTGCGTTTCAGTGTCGCCCCGGGCAGCGTGCACGCCATTGTCGGCCCCAACGGCGGCGGCAAGAGCTCGCTGATCAAGACCTTGCTCGGGCAGATGCCGCACCAGGGCCAGCTGACCCTGCACTGGCCCGGCGAGCGCGAGGTGATCGGCTACGTGCCCCAGGCCCTGGAGTTCGACCGCGGCCTGCCGATGACCGTGGACGACTTCATGGCCGCCATGTGCCAGCGCCGTCCGGCGTTCCTCGGCCTGTCGCGGCGCGTGCGCCCACAAATCGACGCGGCGCTGCAACGGGTGGGCATGCTCGACAAGCGCAAGCGGCGCATGGGCGCCCTCTCCGGCGGCGAGCGCCAGCGCGTGCTGCTGGCCCAGGGGCTGATCCCCGAACCGCAGCTGCTGGTGCTGGACGAGCCGATGTCGGCCCTCGACGAGGCCGGTATCCAGGTGTTCGAGCAACTGCTGCACGGCTGGCGCCAGGCCGGCACCACCGTGCTGTGGATCGAGCACGACCTCGAAGCGGTGCTGCGCCTGGCTGACCGCGTCACTGGGCTGAGCCGCCAGGTGCTGTTCGACGCCCCGCCGGCCCAGGCCTTGACTCCCGAGCGCCTGCTCGGACTGTTCTCCGTTCACCCGCGCAGCGAGAGCCTTGCCTGATGAGTTTCGAAACCTTGCGCCAACTGGTCCAGGACTGGGCCACGGCTGGCTATCTGCCCGAGGCACTGGCCTACGGCTTCGTGGTCAACGCCCTGCTGGCGGGCCTGATGATCGGCCCGGTACTCGGCGGCCTGGGCACCCTGGTGGTGGTCAAGCGCTTTGCCTTCTTCTCCGAGGCGGTCGGCCACGCGGCGCTCACCGGGGTGGCCATCGGCATCCTGCTCGGCGAGCCCTACACTGGCCCGTACGGCAGCCTGTTCGGCTACTGCCTGCTGTTCGGCATCCTCCTCAACTTCCTGCGCAACCGTACCGGCCTGTCGCCGGACACCCTGATCGGCGTGTTCCTCTCGGTGTCGCTGGCCCTGGGCGCGAGCCTGTTGCTGATGCTGGCCGGCAAGATCAACGTACACATCCTCGAAAACGTGCTGTTCGGCTCGGTGCTCACCGTCAGCGCCCACGACCTGCTAGTGCTGGGCATCGTCGCGGTGCTGGTGCTGGCCCTGGCACTGCCGTTGTACAACCGCATCATGCTGGCCAGTTTCAACCCGCAGCTGGCGGCGGTGCGCGGGGTGGCGGTGAAGACCCTCGACTACCTGTTCGTGGTGCTGGTGACCCTGGTCACCGTGGCCTCGGTCAAGGTAATCGGCGCGATCCTGGTCGGCGCCCTGCTGGTGATCCCGGCGGCGGCGGCACGGCTGGTCAGCCAGTCGCTCAAGGGCTTCTTCTTCGTCTCGGTGATCATCGCCACCCTCAGTACGTTGCTCGGCATCCTGCTGCCGATCGTCTTCGACCTGCCGGTGCCCTCGGGCGCGGCGATCATCCTGGTCGCCGGGATCTGCTTCGCCCTCGCCGCCCTGGCCCGCGCCCTCGTCCCACGCCTGCAAGGAAACCCGGCATGAACCTGAAAAAACTCACCCTGGTCCTGGCCCTGAGCGGCCTGCCGCTGCTGGCGGGCGCCACCGAAGTACTGACCACCCTGCCGGTGACCCACAGCCTGGCCAGCGCCTTGCTCGAGGGAACCTCGGTGCAGCTCAAGCGCGCCGCCCCGGCCAACCTGCCGGCCAGCCGTCAACCTTCGTATTTCAGCGGCCGTGGTGGCGCCAGCCTGCAGAAGGTGGCGCAACAGGCCGACGCGGTGATCGGCGTGCGCTCGATCTGGCGCGACGACCCGCTCTACCCCATGGCCCGGCGCAGCAATATCCGTATCGTCGAGATCGACGCCGCGCGCCCGGTGGACGGCGCCCTGCCCGGCATCGCGGTCAAGGGCGACGAAGCCTTCGCCGCCTACCCCTGGCTCAACCCAACCAACCTGGGGCGCATGGCTGACGTGGTGGCCAATGACCTGGAGCGCCTCTCGCCAGCGGACAAAGCGAAGATCCAGGCCAACCTGGCCGGTATCAAGCGGCAGATGCTGGAGCTGACCGCCAACAGCCAGACGCGACTGGCCGAGGTCGACAACCTGACCGTGGTCAGCCTGTCCGAACGCCTGGGCTACCTGGCCAGCGGGCTGAACCTGGACGTGGTCGAGCAGGCGTTGCCGGCAGACGACAAGTGGGACGAGGCGGCGCTCAAGGCCTTTGGAGACAACCTCGAGGCGCAGGACGTGGCGCTGGTGCTGCACCATCGCCAGCCCGATGCCAAGGTGGCCGAAGTGATCGCCGCCGCCGGGGCGAAGCTGCTGGTGGTGGAGAGCGACGCGGACGATACCGTGGCCGGGCTCAAGGCCAGTGTCGAACAGGTGGTCAAGGCGCTCGGTCAGGGCTGATCGCCATGGGAGCGGGCTTGCACCCGCGATTGCAATGCCGGCCCTGTCGCGGGGCAAGCCCGCTCCCACGCTGCGACAGCTTCAGCGCTTCATGCAACGCTGATAACGCTCATCCACCCTGCCGGCAAACCAGGCCGTGGTCAGCTTGCGAGTGATCTTCGGACTTTTCAGCTCGATCCCCGGCAGCACCGCCCTTGGCAAGGGCTTGCCGGCCTTGGCTTCGGCCAAGGCGAAGACCTTGCGGTACAGCTCGGTCTCCTCCAGCGCCAGGTCGTTCTCTTTCTCCAACTGCGCCCTGATCTGCGGATTACGCAGCCCCAGCTTCGCCCCCAGCTTGCGCGCCGCCTGCTCGGTGGTGCCGGGCATGATCGCGCCGGGGGCAATCAGGTCACCGTCGAGTGCCAGCGTTACCCCACTGGCGCGGCTCAGCGCCGCCTGGAACGCGGCGTTGCGGCTGGCGTACCAACCCGCATTGAAGTCGGCGAAGCGGTATAGCTGGCGTTGGTAATGGGTCGGATAACCCAGCAGGTGGGCAATACCGAAGTACATCCCGCCACGGCGGCTGAACACCTCCTGGCGAATACTGCCCGGGTGGTCGTAGGGATAGCCCTTGGCGTGTTGTTCGGCAAAATCCACGCTGACCTGCATCGGCCCGCCGGTGCGCACCGGGTTCAGCCCGCCCAGCAGCGAACGCCCCAGCGGCAGGCCACCGATCACCTCGTCGTACAAAGCGCTGAGTTGCTTTTCGCTGCGCACGGCGAGCAGGCGTTGCTGGTAGGTCTTGCCGTTGGCCGAAGGCGTGCTCAGGGCGCCATCGACCAGCAGCCGGGGCACATGCAGCCGAGCCGCCCGGCGGTCGATCTCTTCCCGGGCGATGCGGCCCAGGTTTGGCACTTGAGGGTCGGCATTGAAGGTGGACTCCTGCTCGGTCACCGCCAGCACGGCGCACAGGTTGCTCTTGCTCGGGCTGATGCCCTGGGCCTGAAAGGCCACCTGGATATCCTCGGCCCAACCCTGGCGGTCCTTGACCTGGGCCGGCAGCAGGCGCATGAGCTGGGCGCGGACCTTGGCCGGGTCGGCCTCCGGCGCCTCTTCGCGGCGCCCCGCGCAGCCCTGCAGCAGGCCCAGTGCCAGCAGCCCGAAGGCCAACAGACGCCCGTTCAGGGTTGCTCCCCCACCAGGTAGGTCTTGCTGATCTGGCGGAACAGCGGATGGCTGGAGCTGCCCAGCAATTCGAACAGCACCATCTCGCGGGTGACCACCTGCGCCCCGGCATCGCGCATGCGCGCCAGGCCCGCCGCCTTGCTGGCCGGGGTGCGGCTGTCGCAGGCATCCTCGACCACGAACACCTGCTTGCCCAGGGCCAGCAGGCCGAGCACGGTCTGCAGCACGCAGACATGGGTCTCCATGCCACAGACGATCACCTGCTCGCGCGCCAGCAGGCTGGGCGGCAGGCACTCGGCGGCGACACAGGAAAAGTGCATTTTCTCGACGATCTCAGCGGCTGGCGCAGCGGCCTTGAGGGCGGCCAGGGTGTGGCCCAGGCCCTTGGGATACTGCTCGGAGATCACGGTGGGCAGCTCGAGTTCGGCGGTTGCCGCCAGCAGCCAGCGCGCGCGGGCCGCCGTGCCCTCGGGATCGCTCATCGCGCCGATGAGCTTTTCCTGGATATCGACGACCAACAGCGTGGCCTTGCGAGGATCGATCAGCATTGTCAGCCTCATGCCTGGGAAAAAGGCTAGCCTTACCCAGGCGCAGGATGACGTCAATCAAAGCAGCACCTGGGCAAGTTGCCGTTGCCGTTGCCGTTGCCGTTGCCGTTGCCGTTGCCGATCAGAAGTCTAGCGCCCTACCCAGCTAGCGACAGCTGCGTCAGCCCAGGCGCCGCCCGTAACTTCGCGACTTCAGGAGGCCGAACGCAGGTCTT
>NZ_JBYSYW010000051.1:0-25110 GCF_058783825.1 Pseudomonas sp. FW305-96 | reverse complement strand
GGGCAAGGGGTAGGGGTGGTGCGCTTCGAGTTTCCCTACATGGCCGAACGACGGTTGAACGGCGGCAAGCGGCCGCCCAATCCGCAGAAGGTGTTGCTGGAGTCCTGGCGGACTGTATACGAACAGGTGCGGCGTTTAGCCGCAGGCCCGTTGGCCATAGGTGGCAAGTCCATGGGAGGGCGCATGGCCAGCCTGTTGGCTGATGAACTGGGCGCCGATGCGCTGGTGTGCCTGGGGTATCCGTTCTATGCCGTTGGCAAGCCGGAGAAACCTCGCGTGGAGCATCTTGCAGGCCTGCGCACACGCACGCTGATCGTGCAGGGCGAGCGGGATGCCCTGGGCAATCGCGAGGCGGTCGAGGGGTATGCGCTATCGCCGGCGATCGAGGTGAGCTGGCTGGCGGCGGCAGACCATGATCTGAAGCCGCTGAAGGCGTCGGGGTTCAGCCATGAGCAGCATATGCAGGCGGCGGCGGAGCGGGTGGCGGCGTTTCTCAAGGTCTAGGCCGCTTGGGGCTGCTTTTGCAGCCCATCGCCGCGGTTCGTCGCCACGACAAGCCGGCTCCCACCCCGACCACGCTGCCCTCAAGCCAAGCGCCGTCCCTGTGGGAGCCGGCTTGCCGGCGATGAGGCCGTTACAGGTTGGTGCTTAGTCGCGGTACTCGCACAGGTAGGCAGTGTCCACGGCCACCTTCAGTTGAAACTTGCTGTCGGCGGCCACGTTGAACTTGTCGCCAGCGTTGAAGGTTTCCCAGTTGTCGCTGCCTGGCAGCTTCACGCTCAGGGCGCCGGAGACCACGTGCATGATTTCGCGCTTGGCGGTGCCGAACTCGTACTCGCCCGGGGCCATCACGCCCACGGTGGCTGGACCTTCCTTGCCTTCGAAGGCGATCGACTTGACGGTGCCATCGAAGTACTCATTGACCTTGAACATCGGGCGACTCCTGAAAAAGCAATGAAAAAAGGCTGGCCAGTATGCCCAAGGCCCGCCCCAGCGTCATCTGTTTCAGGCCGCGCCCGGCGGCAGGCTCAAGGGTAGCAGGCGGGCGGTGTTGCGGGCGTCTTCCAGGGCTCGGTGCTGCTGCCCGGAAAACTGCAGGCCGGCCAGTTGCAAGGCGCTGTTCAGGCCCGCCGGGCGCTGCAGGTGGCGGGCCTTGGCGAAGCGTTGCTTGAGGTTGATGTGCGGCAGTTGTTCCAGCAGGCTGCGCACATGGTGCAGTTGCCATTCCTGCAGCAGCTGCTTGCGGTCGTAGTCGCCCCAGCTGACCCACGCCTGCAACTGCGCCTGGTGCGGCTGCAGCCACTGTTCGAACTGGCGCCAGACCCGGTCGAATTTCTCCGCGCCATCGACGTCGGCCTGGGTGATGTGGGTCAGTTCGCAGCAGAATGGCGTCAACTGCGGCCGCCGCCTGGGGCGCACGAAACGCTGGAAGTGATCGACCTCGCGCCCTTCGCGGGTGACCAGGCTTGCGCCGATTTCAATGATTTCCATCTCCGTGACCGGCCAGCCGCCGTCGTCGGTGGTGGCTTCCAGGTCGATCACCAACCAGTGGCCCATGCCAGGCTCCCCTTCAATGCACAAAGGCCGGCGCGCTGATCTGAGCGGCCCGGCCGGTAGAGCGTAGCCAAAGTCGAGAGCCACGGCATCCCCTGGCACTTTGGCATATTCGGCGGTTGTGCCCATGTGGGAAAACGCCTAGTTTAGGCGCATTCAGGCCCCTACCCGTGATGAGTGTCTCGACTTGATCCCACTGCCCAGCGTCAAGATTTCCTCTTCCCTGCTGTTGTTCGTTGCGGTAGCGCTGGGTGGTGCGGCGCGGGCAGACGAGGTGCTGGAAGTGAAGATCGGGGCGGCGCACTTTCCCCCGTATACCGTGCGCCCCGAACAGGGTGCCGATACCGGTTTGCTGCCGCAATTGGTCGAGGCGTTGAACCGTTTGCAGTCCCGGCACCGTTTCGTCCTGGTGCCCACCTCGATTCCCCGGCGCTTTGGCGACTTCCAGCAAGGCCGCACCGACATGGCGATCTTCGAGAACCCGCAGTGGGGCTGGCAGGAGATTGCCCACAAGACCGTGGACATGGGGCTGGAAGATGCCGAGGTGTTCGTCAGCCGTCAGCAGGCCGGGCGTGACCAGCACTACTTCGACGATCTCGAAGGCAAGCGCCTGGCGCTGTTCAATGGCTACCACTACGCTTTCGCCGATTTCAACCCGGACCCGGCCTGGTTGAAGAAACGCTACAGGGCGACCCTGACCTATTCCCACGACAGCAACCTGAACATGGTCGAGCGTGGACGTGCGGACATCGCCCTGGTCACCCGTTCGTACCTCAGCGATTTTCTCAGGCGCAACCCGGACAGTGCCGGCCAGTTGCTGGCCTCGCAACGGGTCGACCAGGTCTACCATCACTACGCGCTGCTGCGCCCAGGGGCGTCCATCAGCCCCGAGGCGTTCGCCAGCCTGTTGCGCCAGCTGCGGGAAAACGGCGAGCTGCTGCGGATCTTCCAGCCTTACCAGATCACCGTCGAAGCGCCGCACGACTAGGAGCCTAAATTTCGGCAAGGCCGTCGCGTATTCAGTATGGAGTGGGCAGGCTGTTGCAGGGCCCAAGGCAAACACGCCCCTGTTGGAGCGGGCTTGCCCCGCGATGACGGCCTCAGCCCAGGCGGCTGCTCTTGCGGCAATGGATCAGCGCATCGCGGATCATGAAGTTGACCAGCGTCGGCGAGACCCCCAGCTCCTTGGCGATATCCTTCTGCGGTACGCCATGCAGGCGGTACATCTCGAAGGCGTAGCGGGTGCGTTTGGGCAGTTCGTCGAGGGCGTCGGCGATGTGTTCCAAGGTAGCGAGGTTGATATGGGTGGCCTCGGGCGAGGCGTTCTGGATGACCACGTTCATCCCTTCCTCCTCGCTGCCGGAGTACCTGAGTTCCATGGCCTGCTTGCGGTAGTGATCGATGGCCAGGTTGCGCACGATCTGGAACAGGTAGCTGAGCTGGGCCTTGAACGATGAGGTGATCTGCGGGGCGGCGCTGAGCCTGAAGAAGGCATCCTGCACCACATCCTCGGCGCGGGAGCGGCAGCCGGTGATGCGGGCTGCGATCTTGACCAGGATGCTGCGGTTGTCGACGAATGCCTGGAGTAATGGTGAATCGCACTTACTTGTGGATAGTTGTTCCGCCATGGAAATCACCTTGTCTCAGAGAGGAGAGGGAGCGCACCTCTGGAGGAGGCTTCCTACGACGTGCGACAAACTATTCGTAATGATAATGATTGTCAAATACGAAAGTTAATGAGTTTCTATCCATTTTGGTTCTAAGCTTCAACCTGTGAAACGCTTCAACATTTGCCTCTACGTCCGGCCTTTCCAGCCTTCCCGACGGTCCTAATTTCTTCCCCCGCCCATCCGTTCCCCTGTGTACATCTCGGCTGCCGAACACTGCCCGCCTGTCGTGCGCGGGCCAGTCAGGCGCGACTCACCCAGACACTGGCAGGAACATTCCATGACGGACGCCTTCGAACTCCCGCACTCGCTGGTCCAGGCCCTGGCGCAACGCGCCGCCCAGACCCCGGAGCGCATCGCCTTGCGCTTCCTCGCTGACGCGCCCGGCGAGCAGGCGGTGCTCAGTTATCGGGACCTCGACCAGCGTGCGCGGACCATCGCCGCGGCGTTGCAGGCGCGAGCCGGGTTTGGCGAGCGTGCGGTACTGCTGTTCCCTAGTGGGCCGGACTATGTCGCGGCGTTCTTCGGCTGCCTGTACGCCGGGGTGATCGCCGTGCCGGCCTACCCGCCGGAGTCTTCGCGCCAGCACCATCAGGAACGCTTGCTGTCGATCATCGACGACGCCGAGCCGCGCCTGCTGCTGACGGTAGAGGCGCTGTGTGACAGTTTGCAGGGCCACGAGGCCCTGGCCGGGGCCAACGCTCCGAGCCTGCTGGCCGTGGATCGCCTGGATTCGCAGCTGGCCGCGCAGTGGCGCGAACCGAGGCTGGAAGGCAGAGACATCGCCTTCCTGCAATACACCTCCGGCTCCACCGCGTTGCCCAAGGGTGTGCAGGTCAGCCACGGCAACCTGGTGGCCAACGAACAGCTGATCCGCCAGGGATTCGGCATCGACCTGAACCCGGACGACGTGATCGTCAGCTGGCTGCCGCTGTACCACGACATGGGCCTGATCGGTGGCCTGCTGCAGCCGATCTTCAGCGGCGTGCCTTGCGTGTTGATGTCGCCGGGTTACTTCCTCGCCCGACCGCTGCGCTGGCTGCAGGCGATCAGCGACTACGGCGGCACCATCAGCGGTGGCCCGGACTTCGCCTACCGACTGTGCAGCGAGCGCGTCAGCGAGGCGGCACTCGCCGGCCTGGACCTGAGCCGCTGGCGCGTGGCCTATTCCGGTTCCGAGCCGATCCGCCAGGACAGCCTCGACACCTTCGCCGAAAAATTTGCCGCCTGTGGCTTCGACGCCAGCAGCTTCTTCGCCAGCTACGGCCTGGCCGAGGCTACTCTGTTCGTCAGCGGCAGCCGCCGTGGCCAAGGCATCGGCGCCCTGGAACTGGATGCCAGGGCCTTCGCCGCCAACCGTGCCGAACCGGGCCGGGGCAGCGTGCTGATGAGCTGCGGCTATCCGCAGCCGGGCCATGCGGTGCGTATCGTCGAGCCGCAGCAACTGCAGGTGCTGGCTGACAATCAGGTGGGCGAGATCTGGGCCGGCGGCCCGAGCATCGCCCTGGGGTACTGGCGCAACCCCGAGGCCAGCGCCCGCACCTTCGTCGAGATGGACGGCCAGACCTGGCTGCGCACCGGCGACCTGGGCTTCATGCGCGACGGCGAGGTGTTTGTCACCGGGCGCCTGAAGGACATGCTCATCGTCCGTGGCCAGAACCTCTACCCACAAGACTTGGAAAAGACCCTGGAGCGCGAGGTCGAGGTGCTGCGCAAGGGCCGGGTGGCGGTGTTCGCCGTCGACGACCAGGGCGAGGAGGGCATCGGCGTGGCGGTGGAGATCAGCCGCAATGTGCAGAAGGCGCACACGCCCGAGGCGCTGATCAATACCCTGCGCCGGGTCATTGCCGATGCCTGTCGCCAGGCGCCGGCCGTGGTGTTGCTGCTCAACCCGGGCGCCTTGCCCAAGACCTCCAGCGGCAAGCTGCAGCGCTCGGCCTGCCGCCTGCGCATGAACGACAGCAGCCTGGATATCTATGCGCGGTTCCCGACGGCGCAAACGGAGCAGGGCAATGGCGTGGCCGGTGACGACCTGCAGGCACGGATCGCGGGTATCTGGCGTGAACTGCTCAAGGTCGAGGCGGTGGCGGCGGACGACCACTTCCTGCTGCTGGGTGGCAACTCCATCGCGGCCACCCAGGTAACCGCGCGCCTGGGTGATGAACTGGGCATCCAGCTCAGCCTGCGTACCCTGTTCGAGGCACCGACCTTGGCCGAGTACAGCGCCGCCGTGGCGGCCGTCCTCGCCGAAGGTGGCAGCGCCGCCGGCACCATCGAAACCCAGGCTCGCGACCAGGCCCTGCCGCAGTCGCTGGCACAGAACCGCCTGTGGCTGTTGTGGCAACTGGAGCCGCAGTCCGCCGCCTACAACATCCCCGCTGGCCTGCACCTGCGCGGCGAGCTGGATGTCGCGGCGCTGCAGGCCAGCTTCCAGGCTCTGGTGGCACGCCATGAATCCTTGCGCACGCTGTTCGACGAAGTCGACGGCCAGGCCGTGCAACGCATCCTGCCGAGCCAGGCGTTCACCCTGCGTCATCTGGAGCTCGAAGGGCAGTCTCCCGCCGAGGTGGCCGCGCGCCGCGAGGATGAGGCGCAGCAGCCGTTCGATCTGCGCCAGGGTCCGCTCCTGCGGGTGACCCTGGCCCGCCTGGACGACGAAGAGCACCAGCTGTGGGTGACCCTGCACCACATCGTCGCCGACGGCTGGTCGCTGAACATCCTGCTGGATGAGTTCGCCCGTCTGTACGCGGCCCAGGGCCAGGCTGTGCAACTGCCCGAACTGACGCTGGGCTACGCCGACTACGGCCAGTGGCAGCGCCAGTGGCTGGCCGATGGCGAAAGCGCCCGCCAGCTCGACTACTGGAAGAACAAGCTGGGTGATGAACTGCCGGTGCTCGACCTGTGTACCGACCAGCCCCGCGCCAGCCGGCAGCACAGCCTTGCCGCGCGCCACACGCTCAAGGTGCCTGCGGCGCTGACCAGCGCCCTCAAGGATCTGGCCCGCGACCAGCAGGCCAGCCTGTTCATGGTCCTGCTGGCCGGCTGGCAGGCCCTGCTGCACCGCTACAGCGGCCAGGGCGATATCCGTATCGGCGTGCCCAACGCCAACCGTCCGCGCCTGGAAACCCAGGGCATGGTCGGTTTTTTCATCAACACCCAGGTGCTGCGCGCCGAGCTCGACGGCCGTCTGCCGTTCGCCGGGCTGCTGGCCCAGGCACGCCAGGTCACACTCGAGGCCCAGGCCCATCAGGACCTGCCCTTCGAGCAACTGCTCGAGGCGCTGCCGCAGGCCCGTGAACAGGGTCTGTTCCAGGTCATGTTCAACCACCAGCAACGCGACCTGTCGGCGTTGCGCCGCCTGCCCGGCGTGCTGGCCGAAGAGCTGCCCTGGCACAGCCGCGAAGCCAAGTTCGACCTGCAGTTGCACAGCGAGGAAGACCACCAGGGCCGCCTGACGCTGGCCTTCGACTACGCCGCCGGATTGTTCGAGGCGGCCACCGTCAAACGCCTGGCCAGCCATCTGCTGGCCTTGCTCGAGCAGGTCTGCGCCGAGCCGCAGTTGCCCCTCGGCGAGGTGCGCCTGCTCGACGAGCACAGCCAGACGCAACTGCTCGAGTGGGGCCAGGCGCCCATGGCGAGCGCGCCGCGCCTGCTGGTCGAGCAACTCAACGAACAGGCGCGCCTGAGCCCCGAGCGCACCGCGCTGGTGTGGGAGGGCGGTCAGCTGAGCTATGCCGAACTGCACCAGCAGGCCAACCGCCTGGCGCATTACCTGCGCGACAAGGGCGTCGGTCCGGACACTTGCGTGGCGATTGCCCTGGAGCGTTCGCCGCAGCTGCTGGTCGGCCTGCTGGCCATTCTCAAGGCCGGTGGCGCCTACGTGCCGCTGGATACCGACTACCCGGCCGAGCGCCTGGCCTACATGCTCGGTGATTGCCAGGCCGGCCTGCTGCTCAGCCACAGCAGCCTGCTCGACAAACTGCCGCAGGTCGAAGGCGTGAGCGCCATCGCCCTCGACCAGCTGCACCTGGACAGCTGGCCAAGCCAGGCCCCCGGCTTGCACCTGCACGGCGACAACTTGGCCTATGTGATCTACACCTCCGGTTCCACCGGCCAGCCCAAGGGCGTAGGCAATACCCATGCCGCGCTGGCCGAGCGCCTGCAGTGGATGCAGGCCAGCTATGCGCTGGATGACAGCGACGTGCTGATGCAGAAGGCGCCGATCAGCTTCGACGTGTCGGTGTGGGAGTGCTTCTGGCCGCTGCTCACCGGTTGCAAGCTGATCCTGGCCGGCCCCGGCGAACATCGCGATCCGCAGCGCATCGCCCAGCTGATCCAGCAACACGCGGTGACCACGCTGCACTTCGTGCCGCCGTTGCTGCAGGTGTTCGTCCAGGAGCCGTTGGCCGCCGGCTGCTCCAGCCTGCGCCGGTTGTTCTCCGGTGGCGAGGCGTTGTCCGCCGCCTTGCGTGACCGCGTGCTGCAACTGCTGCCACAGGCGCAACTGCACAACCGCTACGGCCCGACCGAAACCGCGATCAACGTCACCCACTGGCGCTGCCAGGCGAATGACGGCGAGCGCTCGCCCATTGGTCGCCCGCTGGGCAACGTGCTGTGCCGGGTGCTGGACGATGAGTTCGAGTTGACCGCGCCGGGCGTGCCCGGCGAGCTGTGCCTGGGGGGCGCGGGCCTGGCCCGCGGCTACCTCGGCCGCCCTGGGCTGACCGCCGAGCGCTTCGTGCCGCAGCCCGATGGCGACGGCGCACGGCTGTACCGCAGCGGCGACCGCGCCCGCTGGCATGTGCCGAGCCAGGCCCTGGAGTACTTGGGGCGCCTCGACCAGCAGGTCAAGGTGCGCGGCTTCCGCGTCGAGCCGGAGGAGGTGCAGGCGGTGCTGCTGGCCGAGCCGGGTGTCGCCCAGGCACTGGTGCTGATCCACAAGGATGCCGTCGGTGCCCAACTGGTGGGCTACTACAGTGGTGTCGAGCAGACCGAGGCGCTGCTGGCCGCATTGGCCGAGCGCCTGCCGGCCTACATGGTGCCGGCACAACTCATCCATCTTGCGCAGCTGCCCCTGGGGCCGAGCGGCAAGGTCGATCGCAAGGCGCTGCCGGCCCCGGTCTGGCAGCAACGTGAACATGTCGAGCCGCAAAGCGCGTTGCAACAACAGGTCGCGGCGATCTGGCGCGAGGTGCTGGGCCGGCCGCAGGTCGGCTTGCAGGATGACTTCTTCGCCCTCGGCGGCCACTCGCTGCTGGCCACCCAGATCGTCTCGCGCACCCGCCAGGCGCTGGATGTCGAGTTGCCGCTCAAGGCCTTGTTCGAGGCCAGCGAGCTAGGCGCGTTCTGCGCCGAGATTGCCCGTCTGCGGGGCTGCGGCGCACGCAACCTGCAAGGCGCCATCGCCCGTGTCGACCGCCGCCAGGCGGTGCCGCTGTCGTACTCGCAGCAGCGCATGTGGTTCCTCTGGCAGATGGATCCGTACAGCCCCGCCTACAACGTCGGCGGCATGGCCCGCTTCCAGGGCGCGCTGCATGTGGACGCCTTCGAGCGCGCCTTGCAGGCGTTGATCGTGCGTCACGAAACCCTGCGCACCACCTTCCCCAGCATCGACGGCAAGCCTTACCAGTGCGTGGCCGATGACAGCCACGTGCAACTGCACTGGCATGACTTCAGCACCCTGGCCGACGAGGCCCGCCAGCAACGCCTGCAACAACTGGCCGACGACCAGGCGCACCAGCCGTTCGACCTGGAGCGCGGTCCATTGCTGCGCGCCTGCCTGGTCAAGGCCGGCGAGCGCGAGCATTACTTCGTCCTGACCCTGCACCATATCGTCACCGAAGGCTGGGCCATGGACATCTTCGCCCGCGAACTGGGCGAGCTGTACGAGGCCTTCGTCGACGAGCGCGAGTCGCCGCTGGCACCGCTGCCTGTGCAATACCTCGACTACAGCGTGTGGCAGCGCCAATGGCTGGAAAGCGGCGAGGGCGATCGCCAGCTGGCTTACTGGAAGGACCGCCTGGGCGACGAGCACCCGGTGCTGGCATTGCCCGCCGACCGCCCACGCCCGGCGGTGCAGAGCCACCGCGGCGAGCTGTACCGCTTCGACCTGGACCCAGCGCTGGTCAAGCGCGTGCATGCCTTCAACAGCCAGCGCGGCCTGACCCTGTTCATGACCATGACCGCCACCCTGGCCGCGTTGCTGCACCGCTACAGCGGCCAGCGCGACCTGCGCATCGGCGCGCCGGTGGCCAACCGCATCCGCCCGGAAAGCGAAGGGCTGATCGGCGCCTTCCTCAACACCCAGGTGCTGCGCTGCGAGCTGGACGGGCAGATGAGCGCCGGCGCGCTGCTCGACCAGGTGCGCCAGACCATCATCGATGGCCAGTCGCACCAGGACCTGCCGTTCGAGCAACTGGTCGAGGCCTTGCAGCCGCCGCGTTCGAGCGCCTACAACCCGTTGTTCCAGGTGATGTGCAACGTGCAGCGCTGGGCCTTCCAGCAGAGCCGTGAGCTGGTGGGCATGCAGGTGGACTATCTGGTCAACGACGCCAGCGCCACCAAGTTCGACCTGTACCTGGAGGTCACCGACCTCGACGGTCGCCTGGGCTGCTGCTTCACCTACAGCCGCGACCTGTTCGATGAACCGCGCATCGCGCGCATGGCCGAGCACTGGCAGCAGTTGCTGGTAGCGCTGATCGACGATCCGCAGCAGCGCCTGTGCGAACTGCCGATGCTGGCTGATGCCGAGCAGCAGGTGCTGATCGGCCAGTTGCAGGGCGAGCAGGACTTCGCGCTGGACCAGACGCTGCACGGTCTGTTCGCCGCCCAGGCTGAGCGTACCCCGCAGGCCCTGGCCCTGACTTTTGCCGGCCAGCACCTGAGCTACGCCGAGCTCGACCAGCAGGCCAATCGCCTGGCCCGGGCCCTGCGCGAGCGCGGCGTCGGCCCGCAGGTACGCGTGGGCCTGGCGCTGGAGCGATCGCTGGAGATGGTGGTGGGCCTGCTGGCCATTCTCAAGGCCGGTGGCGCCTACGTGCCGCTGGACCCGGAATACCCGCTCGACCGCCTGCGCTACATGATCGAGGACAGCCGCCTGGGCCTTCTGATCGGCCAACGGGCGTTGCTCGAGACCTTGGGCGAACTGCCGCCAGGCGTCGCCCGCTGGAGCCTGGAGGACGATGCCGCGAGCCTGTCCGCCTACAGCGACGCCGCCCTGGACAACCTCAACCTGCCGCAGCACCAGGCGTACCTGATCTATACCTCCGGCTCCACCGGCAAGCCCAAGGGCGTGGTGGTCAGCCATGGCGAGATCGCCATGCACTGCAAGGCGGTGATCGCCGAGTTCGGCATGCGCAGCGACGACTGCGAGCTGCACTTCTATTCGATCAATTTCGATGCCGCCAGCGAGCGCCTGCTGGTACCACTGCTGTGTGGCGCCCGCGTTGTGCTGCGCGCCCAGGGCCAGTGGGGCGCCGAGGAGATCTGCCAGTTGGTGCGTGAACAGCAGGTGAGCGTGCTCGGTTTCACCCCAAGCTACGGCAGCCAGTTGGCCCAGTACCTGGCCGGGCAGGGCGAGCAATTGCCGGTGCGCCTGGTGATCACTGGTGGCGAGGCCTTGACCGGCGAGCACCTGCAACGCATCCGCCAGGCCTTTGCGCCGCGGCAGTTCTTCAATGCCTACGGTCCGACCGAAACCGTGGTGATGCCACTGGCCTGTCTGGCGCCGGAGCAGATACCCGTCGACGCCGGCAGCGTGCCGATCGGCCGGGTCATCGGTGCCCGCACCGCCTACATCCTCGACGACGATCTGGCCCTTTTGCCACAGGGCGGTATCGGTGAGCTGTACGTGGGTGGCGCGGGCCTGGCCCAGGGTTACCACGACCGTCCGGGCCTGAGCGCCGAGCGTTTCGTCGCCGACCCGTTCAGCCATGCCGGTGGTCGCCTGTACCGTACCGGCGACCTGGTGCGCCTGCGCGCCGATGGCCAGGTGGAATATGTCGGGCGTGCTGACCAGCAGGTGAAGATCCGTGGCTTCCGTATCGAACTGGGTGAGATCGAGAGCCGCCTGCAGGAGCACGCCGACGTCGAGGAAGCGGTAGTCCTGGCCCTCGACCTGCCGGGCGGCAAGCAGCTGGTGGGTTACCTGGTGTGCCCGCAGGCCAGCGCCGACGGCGAGGCCCAGGCCCTGCTGCGCGAGGCGGTCAAGGCCGATGCCCGCCAGCACCTGCCCGACTACATGGTGCCGGCGCACCTGGTGCTGCTCGACAGCCTGCCGCTGATGGGCAACGGCAAGCTCGACCGCCGCGCGTTGCCGGCCCCGGATCTGGAGCAGGCGCGCCAGCATTACCAGGCGCCGGCCAATGAGCTGGAAGGCCAACTCGCGCAGATCTGGCGCGAGGTGCTCAACCTGCCCAGCATCGGCGTGCAGGACAACTTCTTCGAACTGGGCGGCGACTCGATCCTGTCGATTCAGGTGGTCAGCCGTGCCCGCCAGCTGGGGCTGCAGTTCACCCCGCGTGACTTGTTCCAGCACCAGACCATCCAGACCCTGGCGGCCGTGGTGACCCGCAGCGAGGCGCCGAGCGCGATCGAGCAGGGCGCACGTCAGGGACGCACCGGCCTGACGCCGATCCAGCACTGGTTCTTCGACAGCGAAGTGCCGCAACCGCAGCACTGGAACCAGGCGGTGCTGCTCGGTGTGCGCCAGCCGTTGCAGGCCGAGGCGCTGGAGCGGGCTTTGGCCGCGCTGGTGCAACACCACGACAGCCTGCGCCTGCGCTTCGGTCAGGCCAACGGCCGCTGGCAGGCCGAGTACGCCCAGCCGAGCACCCAGCCGTTGCTATGGACCGCGACGGTGAGCGATTTCGAGGACTGCCAGGCGTTCTATACCGATGTGCAGCGCAGCCTCGACCTTGCCGAGGGGCCGCTGCTGCGCGCCTTGCTGGTCAGCGATGACCAGGGCGCCCAGCGCCTGCTGCTGGCGATCCATCACCTGGTAGTCGACGGCGTGTCCTGGCGCGTCCTGCTGGAAGACCTGCAGGCGCTGTACCGCGGTGAAACCCTGGCCGCCAAGACCCATGCCATGGGTGACTGGGCGGCGCGCCTGGCCAGCTATGCCGGCAGCGACTCGCTGCGCGACGAGCTGGGCTGGTGGGAAGCGCAACTGGGCAACGCCCGTCGTGAACTGCCCTGCGACCACCCCCAGGGCGACAACCTGCACCGTAATGCCCGCAGCATCGCCATCGAGCTGGACGTCGAGCAGACCCGCCAGCTGCTGCAACAGGCGCCGGCGGCCTATCACACCCAGGTCAACGACCTGCTGCTGACTGCCCTGGCCCGTACCCTGTGCCAGTGGAGCGGCGACCAACAAGTATTGGTGCAGCTGGAAGGCCATGGCCGCGATGGTCTGTTCGAGGACATGGACCTGACCCGCAGCGTCGGCTGGTTCACCAACGCCTACCCACTGAGCCTGACCCCCGTAATGGCTGAGGGCGAAGTTGGCCGCGCCGCGTCGATCAAGCGCATCAAGGAACAACTGCGCCAGGTACCGCACAAAGGCCAGGGCTACGGTGTGCTGCGCTACCTGGCCGACGAGGCCGGGCGTGAGCGCATGGCCGCCTTGCCCCAGGCCCGGATCACCTTCAACTACCTCGGCCAGTTCGACCAGCAGTTCGACCAGGCGGCACTGTTCCAGCCGCTGGACGCCCCGGCGGGCCTGGCCCATGACCTGGATGCGCCGCTGCCGAACTGGCTGAGCGTCGATGGCCAGGTCTACGGCGGCGCGCTGCAACTGCGCTGGAGCTTCAGTGCCGAGCGCTATGACGAGGCGACCATCGCCCGTCTGGCCGAGGCCTATCGCCAGGAGCTGCTGGCCCTGGTCGCCCACTGCCTGGCGGACGGCAACGGCAGCTTCACCCCCTCGGACTTCCCGCTGGCGCAACTGACTCAGGAGCAGATCGACGCGCTGCCGATCCCGGCCGCCGAGATCGAGGACGTCTACCCGCTGACGCCGATGCAGGAAGGCCTGCTGCTGCACACCCTGCTCGAGCCGGGCACCGGCATCTACTACATGCAGGACCGCTACCGCATCAACAGCGCCCTCGACCCCGAGCGCTTCGCCCGGGCCTGGCAGGCGGTGGTGGCGCGCCATGAGGCGTTGCGTGCCTCGTTCAGCTGGAACGCCGGCGAAGCGATGCTGCAGATCATCCACAAACCCGGCAAGACCGCGGTGGACTATCAGGACTGGCGCGGCCTCGACGAGCACACCCAGGAAGCGCGCCTGCAAGCGTTGCACAAGGAGGAGCGCGAGGCCGGCTTCGAGCTGCTGCGCGAAGCACCGTTCCACCTGCGCCTGGTACGTGTGGACGATGCGCGTTACTGGTTCATGATGAGCAACCACCACATCCTCATCGATGCCTGGTGCCGCTCGCTGCTGATGAACGACTTCTTCGAGATCTACCAGGCCCTGGGCGAAGGGCGCCAGGCCCAGTTGCCGGTGCCGCCGCGCTACCGCGACTACATCGGCTGGCTGCAGCGCCAGGACCTCGACGAGGCGCGCCAGTGGTGGCAGGCCAACCTGGCCGGCTTCGAGCGCGCCACGGCGATCCCCAGCGACCGTCCGCTGCGCCATGACCACGCCGGAGACGGCATGGTCGTGGGTGACTGCTACACCCGCCTGCAAGTGAGCGAGGGCGCCCGCCTGCGTGATCTGGCCCAGGCCCACCAACTGACGGTCAACACCTTCGCCCAGGCGGCCTGGGCGCTGACCCTGGCCCGTTACAGCGGCGAGCGCGACGTGGTGTTCGGCGTCACCGTGGCCGGGCGTCCGGTGAGCCTGCCGCAGATGCAGCGCACGGTCGGCCTGTTCATCAACAGCATCGCCCTGCGCGTGCAGTTGCCGCAGCCGGGCGAGCGCAGCAGCGTGCGCCAGTGGCTGCAAGGCTTGCTCGATCGCAACATGCAGTTGCGTGAGTACGAGTACCTGCCGCTGGTGGCGATCCAGGAATGCAGCGAACTGCCCAAGGGCCAGCCGTTGTTCGACAGCCTGTTCGTGTTCGAGAACGCCCCGGTGGAAACTGCGGTGCTCGACCACGCCCAGCACCTGGACGCCAGCTCCGACTCGGGCCGGACCCACACCAACTTCCCGCTGACCGCGGTGTGCTACCCGGGCGATGACCTGGGCCTGCACCTGTCGTTCGACCAGCGCTACTTCGACTACCCGACCGTCGAGCGCTTGCTCGCCGAATTCAAGCGCCTGCTGCTGGCGCTGGTCGAGGGCTTCGACGGCGAGGTCGGCGAGCTGCCGCTGCTGGGGGCCGACGAACAACGCTTCCTGCTCGAGGACTGCAACCGCACCGAACATGCCTATGCGCTGGAGCAGAGCTACATCGAGCTGTTCGAGGCACGGGTGGCCGCGCATCCGCAGCGCACCGTCGCCCGTTGCGAGGCGGCCGCATACGACTATGCGGGCCTGAACGTGGCGGCCAACCGGCTTGGTCATGCTTTGGTTGCGGCTGGCGTGGCCATCGACCAACCGGTGGCGTTGCTGGCCGAGCGCGGCCTGGCGCTGCTGGGCATGATCGTCGGCAGCTTCAAGGCCGGCGCTGGTTACCTGCCGCTGGATCCGGGCCTGCCTGCAGCGCGCCTGCAACGTATCGTCGAGCTCAGCCGCACGCCGGTGCTGGTGTGCAGCGCGGCCTGCGCCGAGCAGGCGCGCCAGCTGCTCGATGAGGTAGCGGGCACGGCGCGGCCGAAGCTGCTGGTCTGGGAAGACGTGCAGGCAGGCAACGTGGCCAGCCATAACCTTGGCATCCACAGCGCGCCGGACAACCTTGCCTACGTGATCTACACCTCCGGTTCCACCGGCCTGCCCAAGGGCGTGATGGTCGAGCAGCGCGGCATGCTCAACAACCAGCTGAGCAAGGTGCCGTACCTGGCCCTGGACGAGCAGGATGTGATCGCCCAGACCGCCTCGCAGAGCTTCGACATCTCGGTGTGGCAGTTCCTCGCCGCGCCGTTGTTCGGTGCCCGTGTGGAGATCGTGCCGAACGCCATCGCCCATGATCCGCAAGGCTTGCTGAGCCATGTGCAGGCCACCGGCATCACAGTGCTGGAGAGTGTGCCGTCGCTGATCCAGGGCATGCTGGCCAACGATCACCAGGCCCTCGATGGGCTGCGCTGGATGCTGCCGACCGGCGAGGCCATGCCGCCCGAGCTGGCCGCCCAGTGGCTGCAGCGCTACCCGGCCATCGGCCTGGTCAACGCCTACGGCCCGGCGGAGTGCTCGGACGACGTGGCGTTCTTCCGCGTCGATGCCGCCTCGACCCAGGGCAGCTACCTGCCGATCGGCACGCCGACCGACAACAACCGCCTGTACCTGCTCGGCGAAGACCAGACCCTGGTGCCGCTGGGCGCGGTGGGCGAGCTGTGCGTCGCTGGTACCGGTGTGGGCCGTGGCTATGTCGGCGACCCGCTGCGCACGGCCCAGGCGTTCATCCCGCACCCGTACGGTGCCCCCGGTGAGCGCCTGTACCGCACCGGCGACCTGGCGCGGCGCCGTCCGGATGGCGTGCTGGAATACGTCGGGCGCATCGACCATCAGGTCAAGATCCGTGGCTACCGCATCGAGCTGGGCGAGATCGAGGCGCGCCTGCACGAACAGCCGGAGCTGCGCGATGCGGCGGTGGGCGTGCAGGAGGGCGTCAATGGCAAGCACCTGGTCGGCTACCTGGTGGCGCACCAGGGCGTCAGTGCCGATGCCGCGCTGCTCGACCAGCTCAAGCAGCGCCTGCGCGCCGAGTTGCCGGAGTACATGGTGCCGCTGCACTGGGGCTGGTTCGACAGCCTGCCGCACAACGCCAACGGCAAGCTCGACCGCAAGGCGCTGCCTGCCATCGATATCGGTAGCCAGCACAGCCAGGCCTACCTGGCGCCGCGCAATGAGCTTGAAGAGACGCTCGCCGGCATCTGGGCCGATGTGCTCAAGGCCGAGCGGGTGGGCGTGCGCGACAACTTCTTCGAGCTGGGCGGGCATTCGCTGCTGGCAACGCAGATCGCCTCGCGGGTGCAGAAGGCCCTGCAGTTGAACGTGCCGTTGCGGGCAATGTTCGAGTGCAGCACGGTGCAAGAGCTGGCGGACTATGTGCGTGGCTTGCAGGACAGCGCGCTGGACGACGCCAAGGTCGATCGGTTGAGCGACCTGATGGCGGAGCTGGAGGCGTTGTAGCCTCATTGCCGTCAGCGCGGGGCCTGCCTGCTCCCACAGGATCAGGCAAACCCTGCGCTGACGCGGCGATGTGGCGCCGGGCCACCCTGTAAAACCTACCCTTGCTGGTGCTACGCTGCACACTCAGTAGCCAAGGATTTCACAGGTTTCATGGACGATAGCCTGCATGCCGCCCGCATGGGCGATCTCATTCTTCATCCGCCGCTGATGGCCGAGCTGGTCAGTGGCCTGGTCGAGGCTGCGGTCTATGCGGCGGCGGTCGCCGCGGTCGGTGCCGCCATCGGTGGCGCGGTGGTCGCGGTGGTCGGTACCGGCGGTGCCGCCGCCGTGCTCACGCCGCTGATCGCCGGGGCCATGGTCAGTGCCGCCAGCCTGCTGCCGGGTGGCGATGACAAGAGTATCGGCGATCGCATATCCGACTTCAGCAATTGGGTCGGCAATTCCTTGTTCCCCCCGGAGCCCTACGGCGCCATCAGCAGTGGCTCGCACAATACCCGCATCAACGGCATCTTCGCCGCCCGCGCAGCCGGGGTGAGCGGTGGCCCGGTCGAGGCGCCCGCCGTGGGCGAGGAGCCGTCGATCCTCGAAAATATCGGGGCGTACGCCATGGTCGGGGCATCCATGGTGTTGCCGGTGATCGGCCTGGCCCAGGAGATCAACAGCATCTTCAACCCACCGGTGACGACCCCCGCGGCACCCGGTACGATCCCCAAGCCCCAGGACAAGGCGGTGTGCAGCAAGCACCCGCCGATGCCTGAACAGTTCGTCGCCCAAGGCTCCGACAAGGTGTTCATCAATGGCCAGCCCGCCGCCCGGGTGGGGGACAAGACCACCTGCGACGGGCCCATCGGCATGACCTTCTCGCCCAATGTACGTATCGGCGGCGGTACGCTGACAGTGCGCGACATCCATGATGGCAAGAGCGCCGCGGCTAAGATCATCGGCTTGATCGCGGGGATGCTCATCAGTCGAAGGGGAATGCTCAAAGGTCGCCGATGCGGTGTGGGCAACCCAGTGGCGCCGTCCACGGGCGGCAAGTTCCAGGACGGTCCTGAGGATGTGGACTTCAGGTTGGCGGCGCTGGTGCCGATTACCTGGGCGCGCCGCTACGACAGCAACGACAGACGTGTCGATGGCTTGTTCGGCATGGGCTGGAGCGTGCCTTACGAGGTGTGCCTGGAACGTGTCGCGCACCCGGAAGGTGGAGAGCTGTGGATCTACGTCGACGAGGAGGGTGCGCGGCTGGAGCTTGGTCGCCTGCAGGTCGGCAGCGCATTCGTCAGCATTCTCGATGGTTTGGCGTTTTTCCATCAGGACAACGGTTTCACCATCGTCGAGAACATCAACAGCGGACTGTATCAGGTGTTCCATACCGATCCGCTGGATCCCCGGCGCTCGCGGCTGGTCAAGCTGGGCGACCGTAATCTCAATACCCTGGAGCTGTTCTACGACGCGCAGGGACGCCTGCAGTTTCTGGGTGACAGTTTCGCTCGCACATTCATCGAGCTGCACTACACCGAAGCCCAACCCCGTCGCGTGTCGGCGGTGCACAGGCTGTACCTGCAGGCCGGCCAGGCCTTTGCGGTCGAGCGCCGGGAATGCCTGGCACGGTATGGGTATACCCCGGCGGGCCAACTGGAACAGGTCGCCGACGGCGAAGGGCGGGTGCTGCGGCATTTCGCCTACACCGACCAGGGATTGCTGGCCAGCCATACGCTGCCCACGGGCGCCATTCGTCAGTACGAGTGGGCCTGCTTCGCCTCTGCGGCCATCCGTCGTCAGCCCTGCAGCCTCGACGGCACGCCTTATCACATGCCGCCACTGCTTGAGCCACAACCAGACCATGAGTGGCGTGTGGTGCGGCATTGGGGCAGTGATGGCGAGGAGTACCGCTTCACCTATGATCTTGAGCAAGGCCATACCCAGGTGGTCGACGGCCTGGGGCGCACCGAGCATTATCACTGGGGGGCGCTTTACGAAATCCATACCTTCCGTGATGCCTTGGGGCAATGCTGGCGGTATGACTACGTCGATGGATTGCTGCGCCGCAGTCTCGACGCACAGGGGGGCGAGTGGTCCTACGGTTACGACGCCCTTGGCCGTCTGGTCGCCACGACCGATCCCCTGGGGCGTTGTGAAAGCATCGGCTACATCGAGCATTGGGCCTTGCCAGACCGTATCACCGACGGAGCGGGGCGGTTGCGTCGCTATACCTATGATCGACGGGGCAATCTGCTTGCCGAAATCGACCCGCTCGGACAACAGACCCGCTATGACTATGATCAACAGGGACGACTGGCGCGGATTGTCGATGCGCAGGGCAAGGACCGCTCGTTGCGCTGGAATGAGCGAGGCCAGCTGATTGCCACGCGTGACTGCTCAGGACAAAAGACGGCTTATCGCTATGACCCGCAGGGGTACTTGAGCGAGTTGCGCAACGCCGAAGGCGGTACCACGCGATATCGTTTCGATGCCCGTGGCAACCTGTTGCAGCGCGAACTGGCAGACGGCAGGGTCGAGCACTATCAAGTCGATGCGGCCGGCCAGCTGACAGGCCATACCGGCCCGGACCAATGCATGACCCAATGGCAGTACGACGCCAGCGGCCGGCTGCTGCAACGTACCGATGCCATGGGCCTGACCGTACGCCTGGGCTGGGATGCCTACGGCCGCCTGCAGCAGCTGGAAAACGAGAACGGCGAGTGCTACCGCTTTCAGTGGGATGCGCTGGATCGACTTCTGGCCCAGAAGAACCTCGACGGCGGTGGTTACAGCCTGTCGTACGATGCGCTGGGCAACGTCGTCCAGACGACCCTGCATCCGGCCAGTACAGCGGAGCCCGCTCTTGCGGGCAGCCCTGAGGAAGCGGACGTTCAGGTGCAGTTGCGCTGCTTCGAGCATGACGCGGCCGGGCGCCTGGTGCGCAAGCGAACCGAGGATGGGGTGACAGCGTATACCTACGATGCAGCCGACAATCTGCTGTCGATCCGTTTCAGCGACCAGGCTGGGCAATCCCGGCAACTGGACTTTGCCTATGACGCTTCAGGGCAATTGCTGGAGGAAAGCTGCGGCCCAGGGCAGCTCGGATACCGCTACGACCCGTTGGGCAACCTGCAGACCCTGACCTTGCCGGACCAGCGTCGGATCAATTACCTGCGCTACGGGAGTGGGCACCTTCACCAGCTCAACCTCGATGGCCGGGTAATCAGTGATTTCGAACGGGATGCGTTGCACGCCGAAGTCCTGCGAAGCCAGGGCGCATTGTCAACCAGGACACGCCACGACAGCACGCGGCGTCTGGTGCAGAGAGTCATCGAGTACCAGGATGGCGCACAGGCGGTGCTGCCTATGCTGCAAAAGGATTACCGGTACGATGCCGGCAACAATCTCGTTGGCGAGGTACTGACCCAGATCCAGCGCTGCGGCAATGGGCTGGGAGTGGAGCTCGATGAGATCATCGGGCGCTTTCAGGCAGGTGCTGGTGGGCGCGTCAGCTATGACTACGGTCCCACCGAACGTATCCACGGCACATCACGTCAGCTGCCCCACCGGCAGTCGCCGACTGTCGAACACTTCGGCTATGACCCTGCCGGGAACCTGCTTGATGGTTACCAGGTCGGTGGCCGGGTGCGCCATGACCGGGTCAAGGTGTTCCAGGACAGACGCTACCGCTACGACCGCTTTGGCCGGCTCAGCGAGAAGCGCAGCGGCAACCGCCTTGTCCAGCATTTCGAGTATGACGCCGAGCATCGGTTGGTCAGGGTCAGGCAGCAACGCGGAGCAGTCCGCGAGCGAATCGAGTTCGCCTATGATCCCTTGGGCAGGCGAGTCGACAAGCGTGTCTATCGTGACAATCATGAAGCACCCGTCAGCCGGAGCGAATTTCTGTGGCAAGGGTTGCGTCTGCTGCAGGAAGTACAGGATGGCAGGCCGAGCCTGTTCCTGTATGCCGATGCGACCAGTCACGAGCCTCTGGCCAGGGTGGATGGAGCGCCTGGCCATGAACGGGTCTTCTACTTCCACACCAATCTTGCCGGTCTGCCAGAGCAACTGACTGATGAGCGCGGCATGAGTGTCTGGCACGGCAATTTCCAGGTGTGGGGCAACAGCAGGGAGGAGTGGCACGCACCCGAACAGGTCAGTCGGCAGAACCTGCGCTTCCAGGGGCAGTACCTGGACCGGGAAACCGGGCTGCATTACAGCATGTTCAGATTCTACGACCCGGATATCGGGCGGTTCACCCAGCAAGATCCTGTCGGCCTGCTGGGTGGCGTGAACCTGTACCAGTATTCACCCAACCCGGTGACCTGGATCGATCCGCTGGGGTTGAGTTGCAGTCATGCCAAGATGCAACCTTACCGCGACGATGTCATGGTCAAGGGGCCGCACGCCGATATCTACGTCAACAACCGGAAAGTTGCCGAGGCGCGCTTGTCCGATGATGGCGACTGGTTCCGCTGGGGCGAGTTGATCAAGGACAAGAAGATGTTGAAAGAGGCGGACAAAGTCATCGGTGGCATGGGCAAGGACACCTCCATCATGACTGAAGCCGTATCGCAGACACGTCGGGCGCTTGCCGATTTCGAGCAGATCCTCAAGCACAACAAGCCCGCTACCCGCCTCTACCAGCAGGCGGAGCGAGGCGTTGTCAGGTTCAAGAAACTACTGGAAGCAATCACATGACGTTCGACGATTTTGTAAAGGGCAAGCTGCAGGTGCGGTTCGGGGCTTCTCTGGAAACACTCATGCCCGGTTTTCACAAACCCACCGTGCAGATGATCAGCGAGCCGGATCAGCGCTTCGGGGTGTTCTCGCAAGGTATCGAGTACCTGTTCGACATGAACCAGCTCTGTCTTGTGCAATATGATATTTCGCGCATCCGCACAATGTCCTTCAACCGGCATCCGATCGATGAGACGACGTCTGTGGAGGCGTTCAAGGATTACCTGACCGAGGCAGGGGTGGGCTTCGAGGAGGAGCGCAAGGATGGGCAGACCATCCTGCTGACCACGACGGGGGTGAAACTGTACTTCGATGGGCAAACGCCGTGTTTCTCCACCGCCATGAAAAGCTGGTGATCCTGTACGCAGTGCGCAGTGCCAGAAAGGGTGGCAGGGCGGTCAGGGCAGCCAGCCGGAAAGCTGCCCTGAGCCGTTTCCCCTGACGCGTTTCAGCGTTTGCCGAGGATCTTCCCGAGCATCTCTGGCCGCGGCGCGCCTTGCTGGCTTTGCAACTGCCCCTTTTCATCCTGATAGAAGATCGCCGGGGTTGCGGCCAGGCCCAGTTCTTCCATCAGCGCCAGATTCGCCTCAAGTTTTTTCTGTACCGCCTCCGGCACCTTGTCCAGCGCCTTGAGCGAGCTGGCCTTGCCGGCCTTCTCGTGTTCCTGCAAGGCCTTGGCAGGGTCCTTGGCGGCGAGCAGCGCGGCGGACTTGCCCGGACTGTCCTCGCGGATGATGCCGACCATGATGTGGCGCAGTTGCACCTTGCCCGAGTCGACCCAGGGCCGGGCCTGCTGCCAGAACATGTTGCAGTAGGGGCAGTTGGGGTCGCTGAACAGGTAGACGGTACGCGGCGCATCGACCTTGCCGTCCTGGATCCAGGCGGTCTTTTCCATCTTCGCCCACACGGCCTTGCTCATCGGTGCGTACACCAGTTTTTCCAAGGGTTCGGCGCTGAGGTCCTTGCCTTGCTCGTCGAACAGGCTGCCCACCAGGACGTGCTTGCCGTCGGGGGTGAGGTACAGGGCAATGCCGTTGTTGTGGTACTCGGCGGCATAGCCGCGCAGCCCGTCGGGGGCGTCGAAGCTGCCCTTGATCACGGCACCCTTGGCTTGCAGTTGCTGGATCGCCTTGGGCAGTTCCTCTGCTTGCAGCGTGGGGGTGGCAAGCAGGGCGAGGGTCAGGGGCAGCAGTGCATTCAATCGCATGTCAGTTTCCTTGTGGGGCGGGCGCATCGGCGCGTTCGAAGGGTTCCAGGGCGTGGCGCAGGCTGGCGCGCGACAGTTCGCCCAGGTGGCTGCCGACCAGCCGCCCTTCGGCGTTGTAGAACAGGGTGGTGGGCAGGGCCATGGAGCCGACCTTGCGGGCCAGCTCGCCCGTGCCGTCGAACAGCACGTTGGAGAGGGTCAGGCCGGTGGTGGCCATGAAGGTGCTGACGTTCTCAGGGGTCTCCCCCTGGTTGACGAACAGGAAGGTCACATGGGGATAGTCGTCCTCGGCCTGTTGCAGCACCGGCATCTCGCGGCGGCAGGGTGGGCACCAGGTGGCCCAGATGTTGATCACCAGCGGGCGACCGCGGTAGCCATGCAGGGCCACCGCCTGGCCGCGGCTGTCGCGCAGGCTCATGTCGGGCAGCTCGGTGCCTTTGCTGTAGAGGTGGCTGGCCAGGCTGGCGAGCCCCCAGAACAGGGCGCCGCTGAACAGCGCCCAGCCCAGCGGACGGCGCAAACCTGGGCGGCGCCAGCCTTGCCACAGGGTACCGAGCACGATGCCCAGTAGCCCACCCCAGAGCAGGAAGCCGCCGTCGCGGATATCGATGATTTGCAGCAGGTCATCGCGGTACATCGGCCAGTAGGCCAGGACGAACCCCAGGCGGGCGAACAGCAAGCCCAGCAGGAACAGGTTGAACAGTGCCGACTCCGGGTTTTCGCCGCCGCGCTTGGCGACTCGCCAGCCGACCAGGCTGGCGATGCCCAGTGCGGCAAGCAGCAGCAGGTGGTTGAGGGCCATGGTCAGCGGCCCGAGAGTGATGGTGAGCATCAGCCTTGGCTCCTGGTCTGGGCCCAGTGCTGGAGGAATCCGGCGGCGTCGATTTCACCGGTGATACGGCGGGCGCGGCGTTCCTCGCCCTCCGGGCCGACCCAGATCAGGCTGGGCGGGCCCGGAACCTGGTAGCGTTGCAGCAGCTCGCGGCTGGCCGGGGAGTCGGCGGTTACATCCAGGCGCAGCAGGCGCACGTCGTCAAGGCTGGCCTGGACATCGGCACGGGCGAACACCTGCTTCTCCATGACTTTGCACGACACGCACCAGTCGGCGTAGTAGTCCACCAGTACCCATTGGCCACGGGCTTTGGCGGCATCGAGTTCACGCTGCAGCTCGGCCGGTGCGCTGACGGTGACAAAGGCGTCGTGGCCGCTGGCGGGGACCGTGGCCGCGCTATTGCCGGCGAAAGGCTGCAACGGCTGCCACACATCCTTGCCACCGGCTGCGGCGCCCACCAGCAACAGGCCGCCCCACAGCGCGCCCAGCAGTGGGATAGCACGCAAGGCGGGCAGGCGCTGCAGGGCAGGCCAGGCGGCCCAGCCCAGGGCGATCAACCAGGCACCGGCCAGGGCCAGCACCAGCGTTTCCGGCAGCAGGCCGCGCACGGTGTACAGGGCCATGGCCAGGAACACGAAGCCGAACAAGCCCTTGATCAGGTTCATCCAGGCGCCTGGGCGCGGCAGGTAGCGATTGCCCAGGGTGACCAGCAGCAACAGCGGGACACCCATGCCCAGGCCGAGGGTGAACAGCACCAGTGCCCCTTGCAGCACGTCGCCGCTCTGGGCGATGAACAGCAGCGCGCCGGCCAGGGGCGCGGTCATGCAGGGTCCAAGCAGCAAGCCCGACAGGGCACCCAGCAGCGCCGCGCCATACAGGTTGCCACCACGGGTGCCTTGCCCGGCGCGGTCCAGGCGGTCACGCAGGGCGGCGGGCAGTTGCAGTTCGAAAGCGCCGAACATGGGCAGGGCGAGCAGCACGAACAAACCAGCCAGGCTGCCCAGCAGCCAGGGTTGTTGCAGCCAGGCTTGCAGGCTGGCGCCCAGCAGCGCGGCGATCACGCCGAGGGCGGCATAGACCAACGCCATGCTCAGCACATAGATGCCGGCCAGCCACCAGCCACGTCGGGCGCTGGCGCCATTGCCCAGGACCAGCCCGGCGAGGATCGGCAGCATTGGCAGCGAGCACGGGGTGAAGGCCAGCAGCAGGCCCAGGCCGAAGAATGCCAGCAGGCTCCAGGCCAGGCTGTCCTGCTGCAAGGTGCCGGCCAGGGCCTGGTCGCTGGCCTGGTCGGAGGCCGGTGTTGCCGCAGCCGCCC
Organism: Pseudomonas sp. FW305-96; assembly: GCF_058783825.1. NCBI lineage: Bacteria > Pseudomonadati > Pseudomonadota > Gammaproteobacteria > Pseudomonadales > Pseudomonadaceae > Pseudomonas > Pseudomonas sp. FW305-96. Next base: position 582 of record NZ_JBYSYW010000051.1, on the reverse strand, counting down.
CGCCAAGGGCGATCGGGGTGGTCTGCGGCGGATAGCATAGCCCTGCGTCCGCGCAGCCTTGCCAGCCCAGGCGCAGTTCCCCGCTGGCGCTGGCCGGCAGCAGCAGTTCGAGTTGGGTGCGGTAGACCGCGCTGTCGCCGAAGAACTCATCGTGATGGTTCTCGGCCTGGGGCAGGGGCGGGTGCTGCTTGGGGGGCAGGCCGTCGAACTTCAGGCGCTTCTGGTAGAGGTAGTAGCCGTCCTTGATCTGGAAATGCAGGCGCGTCTGGCCGTTTTCCAGGCGGTCGTGAGTCAGCACGAAGGCTTCGTTCACCGGCAGGAAGTCCGGTTTCACCGCGAACGGGTTGGCCTGTAGGGGGCCGGCGAGCAGGAATGTCAGGAAAAGCAGGAGAACACGCATGTCGACGCCTTGGCAGAACTTTGAAGGAGGCCATGCTGGCCTTGGGTTATTAACTGAAGGTTAAGCTGGTCCTAGGACCGTCGGTGGGGGCGTTGCAGCGCCCGATGCTATCAGCCCGACGAACGTCGCCAAACCGGTTCATAATCCCCCCTTAATGATGAACCTGTGCAATGCCATCTTCC
>NZ_JBYSYW010000050.1:0-26379 GCF_058783825.1 Pseudomonas sp. FW305-96 | reverse complement strand
GATGAATGGAGCGAGGATTTTTTGGTTCCTTTTTGATCCTTCAAAAAGGGACCCGCCGTAAGGGCGGAAAGGTGACTGTGCGTCGACGCCACAAATGAATGCGCACGCAAACCCCAATACAACCGAAAACTACAAACTACAAACTACAAACTACAAACTACAAACTACAAACTACAAAATCAGCTATCGCGCTGCAAATCCTCGGGAATCGGCAAATCCTTGTTCAAAGGCTCAGGCGGCTTGCCCTTGCCCGCCCGGTACTGTCGAACCTGGAACACAAACGCCAATACCTGCGCCACCGCCAGGTACAACCCTGCCGGGATCTCCTGCTCAAGCTCGGTGGAGTAGTAGATAGCCCGCGCCAGGGCCGCCGACTCCAGTATCTGCACATTGTGCTCGGCACCGATCTCACGGATCTTCAGCGCGACAAAATCGGTGCCCTTGGCCACCAGCAACGGCGCCATCCCCCCCTTCTCAGGGTCGTACTGCAACGCCACCGCATAGTGAGTCGGGTTGGTGATGATCACATCCGCCTCAGGCACTGCCGCCATCATCCGCCGCTGCGACGCCTCACGCTGCAACTGCCGGATACGCTGCTTGACCTCAGGCTTGCCCTCACTGTCCTTGTACTCGTCCTTCACTTCCTGCTTGGTCATCTTCATTTTCTTGTGCGTCTGCCAAAGCTGGAACGGCACATCCGCCGCCGCAATCAACAGCAGCCCCGCCGCCATCCACAGCGCACTCCACCCCACCACCTGCACCGAGTGGATGATCGCCTGCTCGAGCGGCTCATTGGCAATGGCCAGCAACGCCTGACGGTCCGCCGACAGCACGACCAGGGCAACGATCAAGATCATGAAGAACTTGGCCATGGCCTTGACCAGTTCGGTCAGCGCATTCAGCGAGAACATGCGCTTGATCCCCGACAGCGGGTTCATGCGGCTGAACTTCGGCTGCAGCAAGCTGCCCGAGAACAAGAAGCCTCCCAGCGCAATGGGCGCTACGAATGAAATCACGAACAGCAGCAGCATTACCGGCTGCACAGCCCAGATGGCCATCTTGCCCGAGGCCAACAGGAATGCCGCCATGTAGCGCTCGTCGACCACCACCTCCCGCGTAAGGCTGAAGTTCATGCGCATCAAGGCCATCAACGTCTCGGCCAGGTAGCCACCGAACGCCATCAGCGCACCCGCGCCTGCCAAGGTTACCGCGACGGTGTTCAGCTCCTTGGAACGGGCAATCTCCCCCTTTTCGCGCGAGTCCTTCTTGCGCTTGTCGGTGGGTTCCTCTGTCTTGTCCTGACCGCTCTCGCTCTCTGCCATGCTCAGCGCGCCCGTGCCAGCTCACGCAGCCACTGCAGCGCTTCGCTGGCCAGTGCCTGGTAATGGGAAAGAATATCGGCCAGGCCGATCCAGAAAATGATCAGGCCCAACACCAGTGTCAGCGGGAAGCCGATGGAGAAAATATTCAACTGTGGCGCTGCGCGGGTCATTACACCGAAGGCAATGTTGACCACCAGCAGCGATGCGATGGCCGGCAAGACAAGCAACAACCCAGCCCCCAGCACCCAGCTCAAACGCCCCGCCATCTCCCAGAAATGGTTGACCACCAGGGCACTGCCAACCGGTAGCGTGGTAAAGCTTTCAGTGAGGATCTCGAACGCCACCAAGTGACCATTCATCAACAGGAACAACACGCTCACCAGCATCGTCATGAATTGGCTGACCACCGCCACGTTGACGCCGTTGGTCGGGTCCATCATGGAGGCGAACGCCATGCCCATCTGGATCGCAATGATCTGCCCCGCAATCACGAAGGCCTGAAACAGCAACTGCAAGGAAAACCCGAACAACGCCCCAACGATCACCTGTTCGCCGCACAACAGCACGCCGCGCAGGCTCAAGGGGTCAATCGGCGGCAACGGCGGAAGGGCCGGCACTATCACCACGGTAATGGCCAATGCCGCATACAGCCGCACACGGGCCGGCAGCATCTTGGTGCCAAAGATCGGCATGGTCATCAGCAGCGCCGTCACCCGAAACAACGGCAGGATGAAGGTGGCCACCCAGGTACCGATCTGAGTATCGGTCAGCTCCAGCATGGCCGCGTCAACCGATCAACTGCGGGATGCTGGTGTACAGGCCAATGAAGTACTCCATGAACTTCTGCACAAGCCAAGGGCCGGCGATGATCAGCGTGACCAGCATCACCAACAGGCGCGGCAGGAAGCTCAGGGTCTGTTCGTTGATCTGCGTGGCCGCCTGGAACATTGCCACCACCAGGCCGACCAGCAGGCTCGGCACCACCAGGATAGCCACCATCATGGAAGTCATCCACAAGGCTTCACGGAACAGGTCGACTGCGACTTCAGGTGTCATGCAAGACTCTCCTTGGTGGCATCAGACACCGCCGAAACTGCCGGCCAGGGTACCCATGATCAGCGCCCATCCATCGACCAGCACGAACAGCATGATCTTGAACGGCAACGAAATGATCAGCGGCGACAGCATCATCATGCCCATGGCCATCAGCACACTGGCGACCACCATGTCGATGATCAGGAACGGGATGAAGATCATGAAGCCGATCTGGAACGCCGTCTTGAGCTCGGAGGTCACGAAGGCCGGCACCAGGATCGTCAGCGGCACCTGATCCGGGCCTGCGATATCGGTGCGCTTGGACAGGCGCATGAACAGGTCCAGGTCGCTCTGCCGGGTTTGCGCCAGCATGAAGTCCTTCAACGGGCCCTGGGCCTTGTCGATGGCCTGCTGGGCCGTCATCTGCTCGGCCAGATAAGGTTGGATGGCATCCTTGTTCACTCTCTCGAACACGGGCGCCATGATGAACATGGTCAAGAACAGCGCCATGCCGGTGAGGATCTGGTTCGAGGGTGTCTGTTGCAGGCCCAGAGCCTGTCGCAGGATCGAGAAGACGATGATGATGCGGGTAAAGCTGGTCATCAGGATGACAAACGCCGGAATGAAGCTCAGCGCAGTCATGATCAGCAGAATCTGCAGGCTGACCGAATACTCCTGCTGCCCGTCCGCCCCATTGGACAGGGTGATGGCCGGGATGGACAACGGGTCGGCAGCCAGGGCCAGCGGTGCAGCCAGCAGCAGCGCCAGCGTCAACAGTAAGCGCAGTGCGCCGGTCATCACTTCTTGTCCTTCTGATCCTTGCCCATCAGCTCAAGCAGCCGCTGGGCGAATTCCGGCGTGGCCTGGCGCGCATCGGCGGGCACGTCGACAGGCTCGGCCAGCACATGCAACGCCTCGATGCTGCCAGGGGTATGGCCAATGAGAATCTGCTCCTTGCCCACCTGGATCAGCAGCAGCCGGTCGCGCGGGCCAATGGCACGGGTGCCGACGATCTCGATGACCGGAGCGCCCCGCTGCACCGAGCCCTGCATGCGCCGCAGCAACCAGGCCAGGAAAAAGATCAGGCCGACGACCACCAGCAGGCCGAATACGGTCTGCGCCAGCTGCGCGCCGAAGCCGCCAGGGGCAGGCGCCGCAGCCGGCACGTTTACCGGCTCGGCAGCGGCGATCACCACCTCACTGGCCAGCAACGTGCCAAGGGCCAGCATGGCCCGCACCATGCGCTTCACTCAGCGCAACTTCTTGATACGTTCGCTGGGGCTGATCACGTCAGTCAGGCGAATGCCGAACTTCTCGTTGACCACCACGACCTCGCCATGGGCGATCAGCGTGCCGTTGACCAGCACATCCAGCGGCTCGCCGGCGAGGCGATCAAGCTCGATCACCGAACCCTGGTTGAGTTGCAGCAGGTTGCGGATGTTGATTTCGGTGCTGCCCACTTCCATTGAGATGCTCACCGGAATATCCAGGATCACATCCAGGTTGGGACCTTCGAGGCTGACATTCTCGTTGGGCTTGGGGGAGCTTGCGAACTCTTCCATCGGCAGGCGGCCGGCGCCGGAGTCTGCAGCCAACAGCGCATCGATGTCGGACTGGCCGGCATCGCCGGTCTCTTCCAGGGCCGCAGCCCACTCATCGGCCAGGGCCTGTTCCTCTGGAGAGTTGATCTCGTTTTCGTTAGCCATGATTTCCTCGACAGGCATTCAATACGTTTAAGCGACCGGCACGCCGTCAGCGGCGCTCGATCGGGTCGATGATCTGCAGCGACAGGGTGCCCTTGTGCGATCCCAGCCGCGCCTTGAACGACGGCACGCCATTGGCGCGCAATACCAGGTGCTCCGGCAGCTCCACCGGGATCACGTCGCCTGGCTGCATGTGCAGGATGTCGCGCAGTTTGAGCTGGCGGCGGGCAACAGTGGCCGACAGCGGCACATTGACGTCCAGAACATCCTCACGCAGCGCCTTGACCCAGCGCTCGTCCTGGTCGTCCAGGTCGGACTGGAAGCCGGCATCGAGCATTTCACGCACCGGCTCGATCATCGAGTACGGCATGGTCACGTGCAGGTCGCCGCCACCGCCATCGAGTTCGATGTGGAAGGTCGAAACCACCACGGCCTCGCTGGGGCCAACGATGTTGGCCATGGCCGGGTTGACCTCGGAGTTGATGTACTCGAAGTTGACCGGCATGATCGCCTGCCAGGCTTCCTTGAGGTCGACGAAGCACTGGTCCAGGACCATGCGCACTACGCGCAGCTCGGTCGGGGTGAATTCACGCCCCTCGATCTTGGCATGACGGCCGTCGCCACCGAAGAAGTTGTCCACCAGCTTGAACACCAGCTTGGCGTCGAGGATGAACAGCGCGGTGCCGCGCAACGGCTTGATCTTGACCAGGTTCAGGCTGGTCGGCACGTACAGCGAGTGCACGTACTCGCCGAATTTCATCACCTGCACGCCGCCCACCGCCACGTCGGCGGAGCGGCGCAGCAGGTTGAACATGCTGATGCGGGTGTAACGGGCGAAACGCTCGTTGATCATTTCCAGGGTCGGCATGCGCCCCCGGACGATACGATCCTGACTGGTCAGGTCGTAGCTCTTGATGCTGCCGGGCTCGCCGGTGCTCTCGGTTTGTACCAGCCCATCGTCCACCCCGTGCAGCAGGGCGTCGATCTCATCCTGGGACAGCAGGTCCTGCACGGCCATCTATGTGCTCCTACTGCAATACGAAATTGGTGAACAGCAGCTGGTCGACGACCGGCCTGCCGACTTCCTTCTGCGCCACTTCCTGGACCACCGCGGTAGCCTTCTGGCGCAGCATTTCCTGGCCGACAGGGCTCGCGGCGAGTGTGTCGAAACCCTGCCCGGAGAACATCATCACCAGGTTGTTGCGGATCACCGGCATGTGTACTTTCAGCGCCTCCAGGTCCGCTTGGCTGCGGCCCTGCATGGTGATACTCACCTGCATGTAGCGCTGGCGGCCATTCTGGTTGAAGTTGACGACAAAGGCCGGTGCCAGGGGCTCGTAGATCGCCGCTGGCTTGATGTTGCTCTGAGCTGCTTCAGGCGCCGGAGCCGACTCGCTCTTGTGCATGAAGAACCAGGTCGCACCCACCGACAGGCCGACTGCGAGAAGCAGCGCCAGCACCAACAGCAGGATCAGCTTGAGTTTGCCTTTAGTGGCGGGGTCTTTCACTGCGTCGCTCTTCGCCATGCCAATAATCCGTCGTCCATCGGGGTTTCAAAGAAGGATGACGTGGCTGAGCAAGTGTTATGCCAGATTTGCCTTTGCGAGCTTCTGGGGGGGCAACCACTTTACGAGATGCGGCATCTGTAAAATTTCGCCTGGCGTCGCTGCACACAGGCAACGCCAGGCAAGCCCGAACAATCAAGCGTAATAATCGACCACACTGTCGCCTACCACCACCTGCTGCTCGACAGGGCGCGCGACTTCAGCGGGATCGGCATCGTCCCCGTCCGCTGCGTTGCCACGCCGCGCCGCCACCCCGGACAGGCCCGACCCACCCTGCTGCGCCTCTTGCTGTTGCTGCTGGCCACGGGACTGATCAGCCACGCTGACGTCGGGCTGGGCCAAGCCCTGCTGGGCGAACAGCTCTCGCAGGCGATGCACCTGGCTGTCGAGGGCGTCGCGCACACCGGCATGGCCGCTGACGAAGTGGATCTGGGTCGACTGGTCTGTCGCCACGTTGACGCGAATATCCAGGCGTCCCAACTCCCGCGGCTCAAGCTGGATGTCCGCAGACTTGAGGTTCTGGCTGGAGAGGTACATGACCCGATTGACCAACCCCTCGGTCCAGCCGCCCTGGTTCATCGCCAACGGTTGCTGCAGCGGGCCAGGCGTGACGGGCACGGTGTTGGCGGTCTTGGGCGTCACCGCCTGGGTAAGGCTGGCCAGGCGGTTGGCGAAATCGTCGACGCGGGTATCACTGCTGGCACCCTTGATATCCTTGAGGCCGTCATCGAGCAGGCCGGCAAAGGCCTTGTCACCACGCTCACCCTGCCCCGGCTCCGACTCCCCTTTCTCGGCCAAAGTCGCCAAGGTATTGACGGCTCCAGCAGCAGGACTGGCAGTTTGCTGACCGTTGTTATCGACAACGGCATGGGCCGACGTCTTGCCCTTGGACTGCGCATCCTGTTCAAGCGCCAGGCGCAAGGCCGGCATATCGGCAAGCGCATCGGCCTCGGGGTCGAACGCCGTGGTTTGCTCAGCCTCTTGCGCTACCTGCACCGGCGCTGGTGCAGGCTGCAGCGGCGCTTGAACCGCAGCCTGCAACACGGGCGCCACCGCTTCCGCCTGGGCCTGGAGCAGTTGCGCCCCGGCCTGGGCATCGGTCACCTGGCCGGCGACCAGGCTGGCATCGAGCGGGGGCACTGCACTGCCATCGGCGGCCTCATCAGTGTCGTCGGCGGACTGCGAAGATGCAGTCGATGGCAAGCTCTTGCCGTCATCGGCAACGGCCGGCGCCTTACCCGCGGCCTGCTTGCCGCCCGCGGCTGGGTCAGGCTGCGCCTTGTTCTTCGCCGACGGCACTTGGCTGACGGGCTTTTCATCCCTTGCCGGGGCACTCTTGACCGGGGTGCTGTCACGCTCTTGTCGGGCCATCACCTGATCAAAGCCGGCGCCTTGCTTCGCGGCCTGCAGCGGCTTTTCCGCCGCACTGGCAGCTTGGCGTTGCGCCTGATTGGCGAGGCCGGCTTGCAACAATTGATTGGGTGCGACAGGCATTGAACAATCTCCGCTCCAGAACCTGGAAAAATACGTCTGGGGCTGGAAAAGCAAAACTCGCGCCAGGTTCGGCTATTGCGCGGAAACTCGTTGCCGTTCACTGCGATAGTAACGCTGGACCACCAGGTATTCCTGATCGATGCGATTGATCAGGTCCTCGATACCATACAAAGGCTGCTGGCGCACACGTTCTTCAAGCTGCTGGCACAAGGCGGCCAGGCCAACGGCCCCCATATTGCTGCTACTGCCCTTGAAGCTGTGCGCAGCCATGCCCAGCTCATCGGCATCCCTGGCCTTGTGCAACTGGTTCAGGCGTCGCTCGGAGTCTTCCAGAAAGGTCTCCAGCAACTGCAGGTAGCCATCTTCCATGACCTCCTGCAAGTCACTCAACACCTGTTGATTGATGTGAACGTCCACTTGCTCACTCCCTGATCAAGCCTCGCTTAGCCAGACCCCGCGGGAATCCCGCAGGCTCACCATTCAAAATCCACCTGGGCAAGGCGACCACCCTCCAGCCAGCGGGCCTGACCTGCCAGGCGCTGTACCAGACCCATGCCTCGTCCACTGAAAGCCTGCTGCTCAGGCGTCCTGGCAAGCTCACGCGCCACGTCGAAGCCTGCGCCACTGTCTCGCACCTCGATCATCAGACGCCCGCCAGCACCCCGCGGTTCAACCTGCAGTCCGATGCTCACGAACCCTTCCACCTCCTGCATCAGGCGCTCGGCACGCTGCTGATAATACTGCGCAAAGCCCTGGGCGTCGCGCTTGAGCCGGGAGTCCATCGCCAGCACACCGTGCTCCAGCGCATTGGAATACAACTCGCTCAGGACGCTGTGCAGGCGCCCGCTGCTAGGCCTGAGCCCGTGAATTTCCTGCAACAGTTGCACCAGGTAAGGCACCGGGTTGAAGCGGCGCAGGCTCTGCCCCCGCAGCTCGAACCGCAACGACCAGTCCAGAGGGCTGGAACGGCCACTGTCGGAGTACACGACCGGTTGCGGCGCCAGCTCCTCAGGGGCAGACATGCGGATATCGCACAAGCTGATGTCATCACGCGGCTGCCCGCCGAAACCTGCCAAAGCCTGCATCACCTCATCGAACAATAGATCGGGGTTGCGGTTGCCAGCCAGCACATCGCGCAAGCGATCGACCCCGAACAAGCGTTCCTGGGCATCCCCCGTGTCCACCACTCCATCGGACAGCAGGAACAACCGCTCGCCGACCGCCAGTGGCAACACCTGTGTGGCATCGTCGAACTGCTCCGGTGCCAGCACCCCCAATGGCAGATGATGGGAACACAGCATGCCCAGCACCTCACCTTCGGCAGAAAGATGATAGCCATCCGGCATCCCGCCACTCCAGACCTCGACCGTACCGCGTTGAAAACTAAGGCTGAGCAACAGCGCGCAGCAGAACATGTCCACCGGCAGGATACGCTTGAGCTTGGCGTTCATTTCCCGCAGCGTCTCGGCCAGGCCATAGCCCTTGGCGGTCATGCCATAGAACACCTCCGCCAGCGGCATGGCCCCCACTGCAGCCGGCAAACCGTGCCCGGTGAAATCCCCCAGCAGCACATGCATGTCGCCAGACGGGGTGAATGCTGCCAGCAGCAGATCGCCATTGAACAGTGCATAGGGCGATTGCAGATACCGGATATTCGCCGCCTTCAGGCAGCCGGAATGGGCGACCTTGTCGAACACCGCCTTGGCCACACGCTGCTCGTTGAGCAAGTGGTGATGGTGACGGGTGATCTGGTCACGCTGCTCGAGCACCGTGGCGTGCAACCGGCGCAAACGGTCCATGGCACGGATTTTCGCCGCAAGAATGACGGCGCTGTAGGGTTTGGCCATGAAGTCGTCGCCCCCGGCCTCCAGGCAACGCACCAACGCCTGCTCCTCATTGAGCGAAGTCAGGAAGATGATCGGCACCAAGTCTTCGCCCGCCAATGCCTTGATCCTGCGCGCCGCCTCGAAGCCATCCATGACCGGCATCATGGCATCGAGCAGCACCAGTTGCGGGCGGTGCTCGGCAAACAATGCCACCGCCTGCTCGCCGTTTTGCGCGGTAAACACCTCATGCCCCTGGCGCCGGACAATCTGCGCCAGCAACAGGCGATCAGCCGCCCCGTCCTCAGCCAACAGTACGGTCAACGCCTTTTCGACAGGCATGACGGCGCTCAACTGATGTCGAACAGCTTTTCGAAATTGGAAATGGCCAGGATCTTGCGCACATCGGAGTTGGCGTGCACCACGCGGATATCCGGACTCTCTCCGCCGACGTGATCTCGCAGCAGCAGCAACATGCCCAGCGCCGAACTATCAAGATAAGTGGTGTCCTTGAGGTCCACCACCACTGAGTCCGGCCGAGGCTGGCGGCGCTCATAGGCGTCCCTGAACTCCTGATGCTTGCCGAAATCGAAACGACCCTTGACCTTGATCGTCAGTTTTTTCCCTTCCTGCGAAAAATCAGTTTCGACTGCCATACGAGCGATTCCTTCGGTGATGGCGAATGCAACTCCTGAAGGTTTAGCAGGCACCATGGGCTGGTGCAAGGCGCTGGCGCCGGGCGGCCAAGCTCCTTCCTACAGATGCCCCTGCCGCGGCAAGCGCTGGGACAACTCGTCGAGCAGGCGCTGCTCGCGCTTGTCTTCAGCCCTGCGTGCCTCGTCGAGGTAGCGCTGCACCAGCTTGCGCAACCCCTCCACCCGTGCGTAGGTCTGCTGCCAGGCGTTGCGTGCGTTGTTGAGGTTGTTCTGGTGCCAGGCCATGCTCTGGCGCTGCTGGGTCATGGCCGTTTCCAACTGACCGAGGAAACGCTGGTAATTGACCAGCCAGTTGCCGTCGACCCCCTTGGAGCCACGACTGATCCACTGCTGCTGGTAGGCCTCGCGGAAACTTTCAAGCTCGGCCTGCTTGGCCTGCGCATCGGTCAACATTCGCTGAAAGTGCCCAACCCGCTGAGCGGCCTTGCGCTCGGCCTCCTCGGCCATGGTCACCACGGGAGCCAGGCGTGCGGCACGGCTGGGCTGGGCCATGGCCTATCAGTTCCCCGGCGGCGCAAAGATTGCGCCCAACTGCTCGCGGCCCTGGGCCATGCCCACGTTTTCATCCAGGCCCTGGCGCAGGAAGTCCACCAGTTTGGGCTGCAAGGCAATGGCCAGGTCGGTTTCCGGATCACCGCCAGCCACATACGCACCGACGCTGATCAGGTCGCGGCTTTGCGAAAGGCGCGACCACAACTGCTTGAATTTCTGCGCCTGGCGCAAGTGATCAGAGTCTACCACCTGAGGCATCACCCGGCTGATCGAGGCTTCGATATCGATGGCCGGGTAGTGCCCCTCTTCGGCCAGGCGCCGGGACAACACAAAGTGTCCGTCGAGCACGCCCCGCGCCGAGTCTGCGATCGGGTCCTGCTGATCGTCGCCCTCGGAGAGCACGGTATAGAACGCGGTGATCGAGCCACCGCCCGGCTCGCCATTACCGGCGCGCTCCACCAGCTTGGGCAACTTGGCGAACACCGACGGCGGATACCCACGCGTGGCCGGCGGCTCGCCGATTGCCAGGGCGATCTCACGCTGAGCCTGGGCGAAACGGGTCAACGAGTCCATCAACAGCAGGACGTTCTTGCCCTTGTCACGGAAATATTCGGCGATTCGCGTGCAATACATGGCTGCCCGCAGGCGCATCAGCGGGGCATCATCCGCAGGCGAGGCCACCACCACCGAACGCTTGAGCCCCTCTTCACCAAGAATGTGCTCGATGAACTCCTTCACCTCGCGGCCCCGTTCGCCGATCAGCCCCACCACGATGATTTCGGCCTCGGTAAAGCGCGTCATCATGCCCAGCAGCACCGACTTGCCCACACCAGTACCGGCGAACAGCCCCAGACGCTGGCCGCGACCCACGGTAAGCAGGCCATTGATGCTGCGAATGCCCACGTCCAATGGCTGGCTGATCGGGTCACGGTTCAGAGGGTTGATGACCGGGCCATCCATCGGCACCCAATCCTCGGCCTTCATGCCGCCCTTGCCATCCAGCGCACGGCCGGCGCCATCGAGCACCCGCCCGAGCATGCTCATGCCCATCGGCAAGCGGCCGCTGTCATCCAGCGGCACCACGCGGGCACCGGGCGCCAGCCCGACAATGCTGCCGACCGGCATCAGGAACACCTTGCCACCGGCAAAGCCCATGACTTCGGCCTCGACCTGCACAGGGTGATAGCTGTCGTCGTTGATCACCAGGCAGCGGCTACCCACTGCTGCCCGCAGGCCTTCGGCCTCAAGCGTGAGGCCGACCATACGCAGCAGGCGGCCCTCGACGATTGGCTGCTCAGGCAGCCTCACCGCATCGGCGTAGCCTTCAAGGCGCTTGCCGAAACTGGTGCGTTCAAGGCGCATCGGTTTCACCTGCGGGCTCATCGAGTTCGACCTGAATATCTGGCGCCGCGGGGTGCAATGCCTGGTCATGGGATTGGTCGAACAGCTGCGCCACGGCCTTCTCGATACGGGTTTCCATGGTCGCGTCGATGCGGCTGTGGGCGGTTTCGATCCGGCAACCGCCAGGCAGCAGGGCTTCGTCCTCAAGCAGCTTCCAATCTTCCTCATGGCGCTCGCGCAGGGTCTTGGCCAGCTCGAAGTCCTGGGGGTTGAGATGGATCCGGATGTTGTCAGCGCCCATTGGCAGCAGCTTCAGTGCCTCGCGAAGCACATGGGTGATCTGGCTGGAATCCGCGCGCAGCTCGCGGCCGATGACCTGGCGGGTCATGTTCGCTACCAGCAGCACCAGCGCCTTTTCGATCTGCGTATCCTGCTCGGCGATCGGCTCCAGCAGGTGATTCATGATCTGCTCCAGGTTCGCAAGTTTGGCGGCCAGCGCCACTTCGGCCTCCTGACGAACCTTGAGCTGGGTACTGTGGAAGCCTTCCCGCTCGCCCGTGGCGAAACCTTCGTTGTAGGCCTCCTGGCGAATGGCCTCAAGCTCTTCGAGGGTAAGGGGCTGGACTTCCTCCAGCGGCACCTCTTCGACTTCTTCCTCGACGACGGTCGGCTCAGGCTCAGGCTGTGGTTCAGGCTCCGGATCGAAGCTAGGCAACGACCATACATCCACGCCCTCAAGGTCGCGGGCACGGATCAGATCGCTAGGGTGTTCGGTGGTGGACATGCTCAAAAACCTCTTTAGCTGCAAGCATCACGCTTCAAGCAGCAAGAAACGGCAGCCCTTGCTTGACCCGCTGTTTCTTGTCGCTTGCAGCTTGAAACCTGCCGCTTAAATCATTTCCTCGGCGCCCTTGCCGCCAAGCACGATCTCGCCGGCCTCGGCCATGCGGCGGGCGATGGTGAGGATTTCCTTCTGCGCCGTTTCCACGTCGCTGACCCGTACCGGCCCCTTGGCCTCCAGGTCGTCGCGCAGCAGCTCGGACGCACGCTTGGACATGTTCTTGAAGATCTTGTCCTTGACCCGCTCGTCGGCGCCCTTGAGCGACACCACCAGCACGTCCGACGACACTTCGCGCAACAGCGCCTGGATGCCGCGATCGTCGACGTCGGCCAGGTTGTTGAAGACGAACATCAAGTCTTCGATCTGCTCCGACAGGTCACTGTCGATCTCGCGGATCGAGTCCATCAGCGCACCTTCCACAGAGCTGTCGAGGAAGTTCATGATATCGGCGGCGCGCTTGATGCCACCCAGGGTGGTACGCGCGGCATTGGAGTTGCCGGAGAACTGCTTCTCGAGGATCTGGTTGAGCTCCTTGAGTGCCGCCGGCTGCACGGTGTTGAGCGACGAAACGCGCAGGACGATGTCCAGGCGCACCTTGTGGTCGAAGTTGCTCAGCACCTCACCGGCCTGGTCGGGGTCGAGGTAGGCGACCACAATGGCCTGGATCTGTGGGTGCTCGTAGCGGATGACATCGGCCACGGCACGCGGCTCCATCCACTTGAGGCTGTCCAGGCCGCTGGTGTTGCCACCGAGCAGGATGCGGTCGATCAGGCCGTTGGCCTTGTCCTCGCCGAGGGCCTGGTTGAGCATCTTGCGGATATAGCCGTCGGAGCCGACACCCAGGCTGGTCTGGTCGCCGACGATTTCGACGAACTCGCTCATCACCTGCTCGACCTGCTCGCGATGGACGTTGCCCATCTGCGCCATGGCCACACCGACCCGCTGAACTTCCTTGGGCCCCATGTGGCGCAGGACCTGCGCGGCATCGGTCTCGCCAAGCGAGAGCAGGAGGATGGCCGCCTTGTCGACGCGGCTCAGCTTGGCGGTAATGGCTCGATTGTCACTCATCGGCGTTGATCCACTCTTTCACGACCTGGGCCACGCGGCCCGGGTCTTCGGCCACCAGGCCCTTGATTGCGTTGAGCTGTGCCTCGTAACCCTCGCTCGGGCTCGGCAACAGAATGCTTGTCGGGCCACCCAGGCTGACGCGGTCGTTGGCCAGTTCGCCATCCAGACCGATCATGCCGCCCAGCTCCATGTCGCTGTCCGTGGCCGCCTGCTTGCCGCCACCTGTGATGTTGTTGAGCACCGGACGCAGCACGCCGAACACCAGCACCAGGATGAACAGCACACCCAGCACTTGCTTGACGATGTCCCAGAACCAGGGCTGCGAGTAGAACGGAATATCGACCAGCTCATCGCCACGGTCGGCGGCGAACGGCACGTTGATCACGGTGACACTGTCACCACGGCTGGCATCGAAGCCCACCGCGTCCTGTACCAGGCGGGTGAAGCGTGCCAGGTCCTCGGCGCCCCACGGGGTGCGGGTGGCTTCGCCGGTAGCGGCATCGAGCTTGACCTGGTCGTCCACCACCACGGCTACCGACAGGCGGGTCAGGCGACCTTGCTGCTGGCGGGTGTGGCTGATGGAACGGTCCAGTTCGAAGTTCTTGGTGCTTTGCTGGCGCTTGTCGCTCGGGTATGGCGCCAGCATCGGCTGGCCAGTCGCCGGGTCCATGATCTGTTGGCCATTGGCATCCACCAGCGGCTGGCCCGGCTGGATCGCGCCGGCAGGTGTCGCGCCAGCGGTAGCGTTTTCGGGGGCAGAGGCGCCGGCCGGCGGCTGATTGCTCAACGCCCCCGGCACACCCTGCGGCCCTTGGCTGCTGGCACGCTGCTCATTGACCGATTGCTCGCTGCGCAGCGCCGGTTGGTCGGGGTTGAACTGTTCGGAGGTGGACTCGACAGCACTGAAGTCGACGTCAGTAGACACCTCTGCCTTGTAGCGGTCGTTACCCAGCACTGGCTGCAGAATATTGTGCACACGCTGAGTAAGCATGCTTTCCATGCGACGGCTGTAGTCGAATTGCTTGCCGGCCATGGTCAGGGCCGTGTCTTGCAACTGGTCGGAGAGCAGGTTGCCCTTCTGGTCGACTACGGTCACCTGGGACTTGTCCAGCTCCGGCACACTGGTCGCCACCAGATTGACAATCGCCATCACCTGGCCAGCTTCCAGAGCGCGCCCCGGATACAGCTCGACCAGTACCGAGGCGCTGGGCTTGCGCTCGTCGCGCACGAACACCGAACTTTTCGGGATCGCCAGGTGCACACGGGCAGCCTTGACGTTGTTCAAGCTCGATACCGTACGCGCCAGCTCGCCTTCAAGGCTGCGACGGTAACGGGTAGCTTCCATGAACTGGCTGGTACCCAGCCCTTGCTCTTTATCGAGCAATTCGAAGCCGACATTGCCATCGCTCGGCGCCACGCCGGCCGCAGCGAGTTTCAGACGCGCACGGGAGAGATCGTCGGCCTTGACCAGCAGCGCGCCGGAGTTGGGCTCCACGCGATACGGGATGTCGGAGGTGGCCAGGGTATCGATCACCTGCTTGGTGTCCATGCCCGCCAGGCTGCCATAGAGCGGGCGGTAGTCCGGTTGCTGCGACCAGAGCACCACGGCGAAGCCGATGGCCACGCTTGCCGCCAGCCCGACCAGCAGGCCGACCTGACGCAGCATGGGCATCTGCGAAATGTTTTCCAGGAACGACATGCCGAACAGCGGCGGCTTGGCTACTGGGGGGCCACTCTTGGCGGGGGCGTTATCGACGACTGCTTCGGCCATGACTCACTCTCGCCCTTATACCGGCATCTGCATGATGTCCTGGTACGCTTGCACCAGCTTGTTACGAACCTGGGTAAGTGCCTGGAACGACACGGAAGCCTTTTGCGAGGCGATCATCACGTCAGTCAGGTCAACACCGCTCTTGCCAATTTCGAAGGCGCTGGACAATTGGCTGGATGCCTGCTGAACCTCATTCACCTTGCCAATGGCCTGGCCGAGCATATCGGCAAAGCTGCTCTGCCCGGGCGCGAGCTCAGGCGCGGCGCCAACCTTGGGCAGGGACATGGCATCGGCCTGCATGGCGCGCATGTCCAACATCAGACGATTGAATTCAACACCTTGGGTCATGGACTTCTCTCTCCGGCGGCCGCACTTTTTTTGACACTCATGCAGCGAATAGTGATGGAGCTAGCAAGAGAAGTGCCAGCCATTCAGAAAACATTCAAAAGGACGTATCAGCCGAACAGACTGGCCTCGACATCGAACCCAGCGTCACGCATCTGCGCAAGCTTGTAACGCAAGGTTCTAGGGCTGATCCCCAGACGATCGGCCGCCTCCTTGCGACGACCGCGCTCGGCACGCAAGGTGTCGATGATCATCTGGTATTCGTGGCGACGCATGTCATCACCCAGGCCACCGGGCTCAACCACAGAATCCGCAAATACTGGCTCAATAGTGGCCACTTTGGGTGCCGACAATGGAATGGCGCCAGCCAGACAAAAATCCGCCGCCTCGATCACTCCGCCCTGCTGCAGGATCAACGCCCGCTGCAGCGCATTATCCAGCTCGCGGACGTTGCCAGGCCAGGCATAAGCCTGCAGGCAGGCCCGCGCCTCAGCGGATAGCTTGACCTGAGCGTGGCGCATCTTGCTGACATGACGTGCCAGCAAACGCTCAGCGAGCGGCACGATGTCGGCCGGCCGATCACGCAATGCACGCCAAGCCATGGGGAATACCGATAGGCGGTAGTACAGGTCCTCCCGGAAGCGCCCGGCAGCTACCTCCTCCGCCAGATCGCGGTTGGTGGTAGCGAGCACGCGAATATCCAGCACCACCGGCTTGCGCCCGCCCACCCGCTCCACTTCACGCTCCTGCAGCACACGCAGCAACTTGGCCTGCAGCCCCAACGGCATTTCAGAGATCTCATCGAGCAGCAAGGTACCGCCGTCCGCCTGCTCGAACTTGCCAGCCTGCGCGGCGATAGCCCCGGTAAAGGCACCCTTCTCATGGCCGAAAAGCGTGGCTTCGAGCATGTTGTCAGGGATCGCGGCGCAGTTGATCGCCACGAACGCCTGCCCGGCCCGGCGCGACTGTTGGTGAATGAAACGCGCCAGCACTTCCTTGCCTGTGCCGGACTCACCGGAAATCAACACCGTCGAGTCGCTTTGCGCAACCCTTACAGCCAGCTCCAGCAGTTGCCGACTGGCAGGCTCACAGGCAACAGGCCCCGCCTCGTCACCCACGGCACCGCCACCCACGGCATGGCGTGCCACCAGGTCGAGCAAGGCCTTGGGTTCGAATGGTTTTACCAGATAGTCGACCGCTCCCTGGCGCATGGCCTCCACCGCACGCTCCACAGCCGCGTGAGCCGTCATCAGCAGCACCGGCAAATGCGGGTGGTGACGGCGCAACTGTGCCAGCAGCTCGTGGCCATCCATGCCCGGCATGTTCACATCACTGACCACCAGCGCAAAGGATTCCTCTACGACCGCCCGCAACGCCTCCTCAGCACTGCCAACTGCACGGTGAGCGAGGCCGCCGATCTCCAGGGTGTCGGCCAGCGCCTGGCGCAGGACTCGGTCATCCTCGACCAGCAGCACCTTCATCGTCATTGCCCCGCCTCCTCCTGAATACCGATCAATGGCAGCTCCACGGTGGCGCATGTACCGCGCCCCACCCGGGAACGCAGGCGCAGCGTACCGCGGTGCGCTCGCACCACTGCCTGGACCACGGCCACCCCCAGCCCGGTACCCGTGGACTTGGTGGTCAAAAACGGCTCCCCCAAGCGAGTCA
Source organism: Pseudomonas sp. FW305-96 (assembly GCF_058783825.1). Classification (NCBI taxonomy): domain Bacteria; kingdom Pseudomonadati; phylum Pseudomonadota; class Gammaproteobacteria; order Pseudomonadales; family Pseudomonadaceae; genus Pseudomonas; species Pseudomonas sp. FW305-96. The sequence continues at coordinate 9,195 of NZ_JBYSYW010000050.1, read as the reverse complement.
ACAACTGGCTATCGATACCACTGCCTGCATCGCTGACACACAGATGCACAGCGTTTTCGCGGCGCAGCAGATGAATCTTCAAACGCGCCGACTCGCCACCGGCCTGCACGGCATTTTCGATCAGGTTGAGCAGTGCACCCACCAGCGTATCGCGGTTGCACAGCAGTTCTCCCAGATGGGTATCGCATTGCCAGCGCACCGCATGCCCCTGCACATGGGAGTGAGCGGCTTGCTGCAAGGCCTGGAACAACCCCTTGGGGCTGACTCGATCATTGAGTGGCAGCTCGCCACGGGCGAACACCAGCATGTCGCGAACCTGATGCTCCAGTTCGTGCAGGCGCTCCTTGAGATTGCCGGCAAAACGCAGGCGCGTGTCGCAGGCCAACGCCTGCTCCGGGTCCGCCAGGTGGCTGGCATAGAGCATCGCGGCCGACAAGGGCGTGCGAATCTGATGCGCAAGGGAGGCAACCATGCGCCCCAACGAAGACAGACGCTCGTGTCGCGCCAACTGGCTTTGAAGGCGACGCGTTTCGGTCAGGTCATTGAGCAGCACCAACTGCCCAGGTTCGGCATCCAGAGAGCGGGTGGCAATGGACAACCGACGCCCGTCACGCAAGGAAACCTCATGACCGTCGTCCTCGCGCGGCGCGAAACTGCGCGCAATCACCTGGCGCCACAGCAGCCCGGTCAAAGGTTCACCCAGCAGCTCGCAAGCCGCCGGATTCGCCTCGCGCACACAGCCCTCACCATCGATGACGATCACCCCACCAGGCAGCAGATCGAGCAAATTCTGCAGACGGTTGGCCAGGCGCTCTTTCTCGTCCAGCTCGGCCATGCGCTGCGCACTGACCACTGCCAACTCGCCCTTGAGCTCGCTGACCCGCGACTCAAGCATGCTGTACGAGTGGCTCAACTGGCTGGAGACCTGATCGAACAGGGCGAACGCCTGCTCAAGACCCTGCCGGCTCTCCTGCTCAAGCGGGGTGTGCCCTCGCGAATCGGGGGCTGGGGAACGGTGGGCGGCCTGGGGCATCGTGCTCTCTCGCATGGCTGACCGTCATAAAAACGGTATGTTGCCTGCGGTGTAGCAATAGCCGTGCCGAAGATGGGGACAATGACACCAGGCAGCATTGCACGCTGATCGACGTCAACGCCCGGGGCCGCATCGCGACCCCGGGCGAGCAAACGTCACTCGTCGGCCTGGTCTTCGCCACCTTGCCGGCTCATGCCGTACTTGCGCATCTTCTCGACCAGCGTGGTCCGACGGATACGCAGACGCTCGGCAGCACGCGCAACGATGCCATTGGCATCATCCAGTGCCTGCTGGATCAGGCCCTGCTCCAGGCTGCCGAGGTAGTCCTTAAGGTCCAAGCCTTCCGGCGGCAGCATGGCGTGGTTGGCGAAATTCGGCGCATGGCCGTTGATCGCCACGCGCTCTTCCAGGTCGGAGCGCAGGCTGTCCACCAACTGCTCGTCTTCATCATCGACGTAGCGGAACTTCTTCGGCAGCTCCGCCACGCCGATCACCCCATACGGATGCATGATTGCCATGCGCTCCACCAGGTTGGCCAGCTCGCGGACGTTGCCCGGCCAGCCGTGTCGGCACAACGACATGATCGACGCGGAGTTGAAGCGGATCGACCCACGCTTCTCGTGCTCCATGCGCGAGATCAGCTCGTTCATCAGCAGCGGGATATCTTCCACCCGCTCACGCAACGGCGCCATCTCGATAGGGAACACGTTCAGCCGGTAATACAAATCTTCGCGGAAGGTTCCATCCTCGATCATGGTCTCGAGGTTCTTGTGCGTCGCAGCGATGATGCGCACGTCGATGCTCTGGGTCTTGTTGCTGCCGACCCGCTCGAAGGTGCGCTCCTGCAGTACGCGCAGCAGCTTGACCTGCATCGGCAGCGGCATGTCGCCGATCTCGTCGAGGAACAACGTGCCACCATTGGCCAGCTCGAAGCGCCCGGCACGGCTGGTGATCGCCCCGGTGAAGGCGCCCTTCTCGTGACCGAACAATTCGCTTTCGAGCAGCTCCGCCGGGATCGCCCCGCAGTTGACCGGGACGAACGGTGCCTCGCGGCGCTTGGAGTGGTAGTGCAGATTGCGCGCCACCACTTCCTTGCCGGTGCCGGACTCGCCGAGGATCAGCACGCTGGCATCGGTGTCGGCGACCTGCTGCATCATCTGCCGCACATGCTGGATGGCACGACTGGTACCCACCAGGCTGCGGAACAGGTTGGGCTCGCGCTGACGACCGCGCTCGCGGGCCTGGTCGTACATCTCACGATAGACCTGAGCACGGTGCAGGGAATCGAGCAACTGGCTGTAGCTCGGCGGCATCTCGAGGTTGGACAGCACACGACGGCGCAGGTCCTCGGGGAAGTCCGCAGAAGAAATTTCCCCCAGAAGCAGAACCGGAAGGAACTCATCCCACCCGGCCACTGTCTTAAGGAGCCCCAGTACGCTGGCCGGGGCATTTACGGTACCGATGAGGACACACAGCACTTCACGGCTGGAAGACAAACCCTCGACCACCTGCTGCCAGTCATCGCTGGAGCAAGAGAGGTTTTCTTCGCCGAGAAAATTCAGGACCACCGCCAGATCGCGGCGGCGTTCGCTGTCGTCATCGATCAGGAGAATCTTGGTTTCACGCCACATGCAATAGCAACTTCCCTAGTCATATCGGCGCCCGCTGGGCGTGCACGACATCATTCCGACTGAATGGTCAGTGTTCGGACGTCTGAATTTGGAAAACAGCCACTAGTAAAGTCAAAAAACGGCACACAGTCAAATTTATGGCGCGCCGTTTTGATAAAACATCCGTGGTCAACTGAACAGATGGTATACCTTCGTGGCATTTTTCGCCTGACGGATCTGCGCCATCTCATCGACTATTGATTGACGCTCACCACTTGCAATTTCGATTAGCTGGCGGTAGACCACCAGAAGCTCCTCCAGGCTCGCTCGCACTTCGTCCTCATTCGACAGTGCCTCGGCCAGCACATCGTCGACACACAGACGGCATTCCAGATCCAGCTCCCCCACTGCCTCCCAATCACGAGCGGCCAGGGCGTCCAACAGAAATTTGCGGGTCTGATCGATACGCTCGATTACCTCACTCATGACAACCTCCTGATTCAGGGCGTCGGCTGCTGATCGCCGATAGCATCCCAGCCTTCCTTGACCGTGATCAGCAAGCGAGCAACCTCGTCGATGATCTGCGGATCACTCTTGGCATTCGCCTCGACCAGGCGTCTGCTCATGTAAGTGTACAGGTTGTCCAGGTCCGCCAGCTCCTGCCCATGGTTTTCCAGGTCCAGCCCTTCGCGCAGGCCGCCAATGATATCGATGGCCTTGCCGAGCAGAATGCCCTTCTGGGCGACATCCTTGCGGGCAATGGCGCCCTTGGCCTGAGCCAGGCGGTCGAGACCACCCTGCATGAGCATCTGCACAAGGCGGTGGGGGCTGGCTTCGGAAGTCTGTGCCGCGCCATTGACTTTCTGGTATTGCCGAAGGGCCAACATCGGGTTCATGGATCTACCTCGTTGCAGCGAAAAGGTGCATATACCTGCTGTATCGCCGTTACGTCAAAAAACTTTAGCCAGAAAACAGCAAAGCCCGGAGCACCTCAACGGTGTCGCCGGGCTTGCATCACGCGATTCGATCAGGATTTCTTGGCCTGGGCGTTCATCGCTTCGAAGATGGAGGTGATCTGCTCACCCTGCTTCTGCATCTTGGCCAAGGCTGCGTCAAGCGCCGAGAACTTCTTGGTCAACGATACAGTCAACAACTCGATACGGTTGTCCAGCGCGTCCTTCTGGTTGGCGAGGTTCTTGGCAGCCTGGTCAAGGTTGTTCTTGCGGCTGTCCAGCGTACCGCCCGACGCATTGTACGGATCGATAGCCTTGTTCATCCGCGTAAACACGCCTTGGTCACCCGTGAACAGCCCCTGAATCTCTGCACCAAGCTTCTTGTCGTTCAAGGCAGCGGTGAACTTGGTGCTGTTGAACTCCAGGGTGCCATCTTTCTGGGTGTTGATCCCCAGCTGGCTGAGCGTGTTCAGGTTGCCGTTGCCTGCAGTGTCTGCGATTACCTTGCGCAGATCGCCCAGCAGCGCCTTGGTCGTCGGGTCGTTGCTCAGCGGGCCGAGACTGGTGACCTTGCCATTTTCATCCTTGGTAGGCGTGGTGAGCGCACTCACCGCTTTCTGCAGGGTGTTGTAGGCATCGACGAACGACTGTACCGACTTTTTCAGGCCTTCATTATCCAGCGCCACGGTCACCTTGACGCCGCTGGTGACCTTCGGATCAGAGACACCGGTAAGTTCCAGGCTCAAGCCGCTGACCGCGTCATCAACGGTATTCTTCGAGCTTGTCAGCTCCAAGCCATCAATAGAGAACTTCGCATCCTGGGCCAGGCCATTGATGTATCCCGCACCATCACCCACCATCTTCTGGGTGCCGTCGATATCCAGCCCCAGGCCGCTTACAGAAATATCGCTGCCTGCACCTGTCGTGGTGGAACCGAACACCAGACGCGAACCACCCGCTTCGTTGATGATGTTGGCGGTGATACCCTTGGCCCCGATCTCCTTGTTGATCTGGTCACGCACGCTTTTGAGCGTGGCACCACTAGGGACGTCGATCTTGTAGTCCTTGCCGTTCTGGCTGATGGTCATCTCGCCAGCAGGTATGGGCGTATCGGCGCCACCCACGAATTTCGCGGAGGCCACCTTCGAGCCGGTCGCCAACTGGGTGACCCGTACGTCATAGCTGCCAGCCACGGCGGTGTTGCCCGCCTTGATCTTGACCACGCTTTCATTGGCCGACGTGCCCGCGAATGCATTGAACGAAGGAGCGTCCTTGTCGTTGAGCTTCTTCATGGCGTCCTGGAATGCAGTCAACGCACTGCGCAGAGAGCCGATACCCGAGATCATCGCCGAGTTGTTGCTGGTCTGCCGGGCAATCTGGTTGGCCTTGGCCGACGTGTCGGCATTGACCAACACCTTGACGATATTGGTGATATCGAGCCCGTAGCCTGCTCCCGTGCTCGTAGTAATCGGGCTTGCCATGCTGTCGCTCCTCTGCTCATTGCGCCAGCCTTGCGCTTGCAAGGCCGACTGAATCACAAGACTGTATTCGCCGCCGGATCAGACCTTGGCGTCGAACAAAACACTGTTGACATCGCTCAGGCTGTGGGCAATTCGCAGCGCCTCTTCCGAGGGCAGTTGTCGAATCAGCTCACCGGTTTCGCTGGCGATGACTTTAACCACGATCTTACCGGACTCTTCGTCTGTGACGAACTCCAGGTTGCGTCGGGTTTCCTTGAAAAACTTCTCGATTTCCGAGACAGCACCCTTGACCTTGTCGGCGTCATGCACCTTGATCGGGTCCTGTTTTTTTTCGCCATCAGCGGAAAAATCCACCGACCGGGCAACCGGTTTTTCGGCAACCTGCTCGGCCGTCCGCGCGGCCGGGTAAGACAGGTTCAGCTTGACGCTCATGTCCATGCCTACCACCTCACAATGAAAAAGGCGGGGAAGCGCCTGGAGAGCACTCCCCCGCCATCAGCTATCAGGCAGATTAGCCCAGCAGCTTCAGTACTGCCGATGGCAGCTGGTTGGCCTGGGCCAGAACCGAGGTGGAAGCTTGCTGCAGGGTCTGCTGCTTGGTCAGCTGGGCAGTTTCGGCAGCGAAGTCGGTGTCCTGTACACGGCCACGAGCGGCTTCGGCGTTCTCGTTGACGTTTTGCAGGTTGTTGATGGTGCTGGTCAGACGGTTCTGGGCAGCACCCAGGTCAGCACGCGAGGTGTTGATTGCCTGCAGAGCGTCGTCGATGGCGCTCATGGCAGCGGTGAAGTTGGCTTCGATGTTGGCGCTGGTACCGGTGATAGCTTTACCGTTCAGGCCGCTCAGAGCGCCACCGGTGCCAGTGCTCATCGACGAGCTCAGGCTGATGGTGATCTGGTTGTCGCTACCGGTGTTGGAGCCGACCTGGAAGGTCATGACGCCGGAAGTACCGTTCAGCAGTTTCTTGCCGTTCAGCTCGGTGCTGGCGGAGATACGGTCGATTTCCTTCAGCATCGACTGGAACTCTTTGTCCAGAGCTTCACGGTCCAGGGTGCTGTTGGAGTCGTTTCGCGCCTGGTTGGCCAGTTCGCGCATACGCTGCAGCATGTTGGTCTGCTCTTGCATCGCGCCTTCAGCGGTCTGGGCGATGGAGATACCGTCGTTGGCGTTCTTGATAGCCATGGTCTGACCGCGGATCTGCGAGGTCATGCGGGTAGCGATCTGCAGGCCGGCGGCGTCGTCTTTGGCGCTGTTGATTTTCAGGCCGGAGGACAGACGGGTCATCGAAGTGCTGAGTGCGTCGGAAGCACGGTTCAGGTTCTTCTGAACGCCCAGAGAGGTGGTGTTGGTGTTTACAGTCAAAGCCATGACGAATTCCTCGTTGGATTGGGTACTACGGCTTCCGGCCTTGGCAATTCGCCGGGTAGGTGGCCTAGAGAACCTTCGTAATGTTTATCGTCGTCAGGGCAGTTTGCTTTAGGGCGATTTCTCAAATTTTTTACTGGCATCCTGCCACCCCAATGAAATCAAGGGTTTGACGCCAGGAATTGCACATCAGAAATAAAAAAGCGCCGGCCGTGTCTGGCCAGCGCTTCTTGTTCATCTCCGCCGAAGGTCAGGCATTGCGTTCGATGATGGCCGAACCCCAGGACAGCCCCACACCAAATCCGCTCAGGGCCACGCGCTTGTGCTGCGAGCCAAGTACATGTTTCTCCAGCAACAGTGGAATGCTCGAAGAAACGGTATTGCCAGTCTCGACCATGTCCTTGACGAATTTTTCCTTGTATGCGCCCTCGCAGAAACGCGCGGAAACCGCGTCGACAATGGCGGCACTGCCTTGGTGCAGACAGTACAGGTCTATATCCCCGGCCTTCAACGCGCTAGCCTCAAGCAACTGCTGCAAGTGCGCCGGCACCTTGACCAGTGCGAAGTTGTAGACCTGACGGCCATTCATGAAGAACTTGCCATCCGTAGTACGCAGGTGCTCGGCGCCGGCACCGTCGCTGCCAAACAACGACTTGCCCAACTGCCAGGCAGCCCCGTCGGCCATCCAGGTTGCCGTGGCGGCGTCGCCGAACAGCATGGTGGTGTTGCGGTCCTCGGGGTCGACGATCTTCGAATAGGGGTCGGCGGTCAGCAGCAAGCCGTTCTTCAGACCTGCAGCTTCCATGAACCCCTTCATTGCATACAGCCCGTAGACATAGCCCGAGCAGCCCAGCGAAACGTCGAACGCCGCGATGGCGGTCGGCAGCCCAAGCTTGTGCTGGACAATAGCGGCAGTGTGCGGCAGCCCCTCGGCATCGCCGTTCTGGGTGACGACGATGACGATGTCGATGGACGCTGGGTCCAGCGCCGGGTTGGCGGCGAACAGATTTCTGGCGGCCTCGACACACAGGTCGGAGGTTTCCTGGGTATCGGCCTTGCGCGGCAAGAAGGTCGAGCCGATCTTGCCGAAAATGAATTCTTGATCCTTGCCGAATTTCGCACCTTGGGCGTAGTTGTCGACACCCTCCACAGGTACGTAACTGGCGATGCTTTTAATGCCAATCATTGTGGCTTCCCGGTAGACATGGCGGATATTGCGGGACAGGCCTTGCAAGCCCTTCAGACGTGGCTGTCCTGACTCGATAGACTAAAGATGCGCGTTTCGACTGCCAAGTCACGGTTATACGACCAAACGGCCGGGCACGGCAACGCCGCGCCCCTTTTCAGTCGTCAGTCAGGCTGCCAGGCAGCATGCCATTGCATCAGCGCCTGCCCCTCAAGAAGCCCGTTTGCCATGACCGCCTCACGCAGGGCATCCCCCAGCATGGCACACGCGTCTGGATCGGACAGATGCAACCTGATGGCATCCAGCCATGCCTGTGCCGTGTTGGCCACCCGCTTGAACGGATACGCGCCATACTCCTGATAACTGCGCACGTCGCTGCAGATCACCGGCACACCGCAGGCGCCCAGCTGCAACAGGCGCACATCGTCCCTGCAGTCGTTGATCAGGGACGCTTCGCGAGGCAACAGCGCCAAGTCGAGGTCGAGCCCGGCGAGCAGCGCCGGGAACGCCGCCTCCACCACCACGGGCTGGAACTGCCGGATGCAACCGCGCAGCTCTTCCGGGCAATGGCCGTAGAACACCCAGTCCACTTCATCGGCCAACTGCTTGATCACATCCAGTACAGACGCGAGATCGGCATCGCCAGCAGCATCTGCAATCCACCCGACCCTCGGTCGTGGCGAAACCTTACGCCGGCTGGAAAGCCCGCGCCAAAGGTGCGCCGGCAGGCGCGTCGGCAGTACCTGCAGGTCAGCATGCAGCCCCATGTACAGTTCGGCCATCGCAGGCGTGGCGACAATGAACCGATCAACCTGTGCCAGCCCGCGGCGCAAGTGGTCGGGCATATCCTTGGCTCGCATCAGGCGGCTGTCGCGCAGGGGCGGCGCCAGCCATTCACCCAGGTCGAACACTTTGAAGGCATTCGAAAAGGTTCGCATCCGTGCCATTGCAGCCAAGCGCGCCTCGCTCAGATGCTGCTGCATGACGATCACATCCGGGTTGACCCGTTCAAGCTCGACAACCGACAACGGCTCCAACGCCACCATGCCATCGACAGCCCCGCTGGCGCGCAAGCTATCGAACGGGTGCAGACCACGCAGTGCGGATATCGGACGCACCCCATCCGGGTAAACGATGACCTTGGCCTGGGAAGTGCCCTGGACATTCAACTCACGGATCAAGGGCCTTTTGCGTGCAGAAAAGCCGCCCTTGCCTTTGAGCGAGAAGTTGCAGTTGTAGGCAGGGTCGCTTGCCAACGCGGGCAGCCAGCGCCGGTACATGGCCAGCTCTTCATCGTCGCTTGGCGCATCGACTTGCGGCGGGTCGACAATCAACTGGACCCAAGGCGTGCAGATGTTCAGGTAGCCCGCTTGCTGAAGTTTCAGGCACAGGTCGACAGCGACCCAACGATCGAACAAGGGGTCCTCGTCGAAACCGCCCGCCTGAAGAAACAGATCGCGACGCAGCGCCAGGCAGTGGTGACTCAGCGCCGAAACGCAATGCGCAAGCTCCAGACGATGCATGTAGCCAGCGTCCTGATGCCCAAGCCCCTCGAACGCGGCCCCCGCC
>NZ_JBYSYW010000049.1:0-29794 GCF_058783825.1 Pseudomonas sp. FW305-96 | reverse complement strand
TGCCCAGGCGCCCCCCCCTCTCATCGAAGCCGACCAGCGGCAGCAGGATCAGGTCCAGCGCCCAGATCGGCCGTTGGCGTTTGCGCTCGACCACCGGTTCCGCGATGCCGAACCGGTTGGGGCGCAGCTTCTCGCCTGGCTCGAAACGCTGGAACACCATGCGCGTGGCGGGCCAGGCGTGCAGTACCGGCAGGTAGACACACTTGCCGCGTCTGTGCGCTTCGCGCAGCAGCAGGCGCGGGTCGATCTCGCCGTCATTGGGCAGGTACAAGGCGATGTGTCGGGCGCGGCGGAACAGTGGATGCTGCGCCAGCTGGCGATAGAGGCCTTCGGCGGCCTGGCGTTGCTGGGCGGGTGTGAGGGCGCGGCGGGCGTTGCGCAGGAGACGGCGAAGCTGGGGGCGGGTGAGCGGCGCGGTGTCGGTCATGGCACGGGCGATCCCTGAAGAAACGAAAAGCCCGCCGTTGGAGGCGGGCAGTTCTGAAAGCAGGCTCCCCGACAAGACCGCTATCGGTGTAGCCCTTGAACCCGAAAGTTCAAGGTGGAGATTGCAGGGGGCGTTAAGGCTTTCCGTCGGGCGGACATGCACACCTGCCCCAGCGTGCAACCCCCGTGGTTGTGCGTATCGGCTCAGGGACATAACCGACTGGCGCATCCCCCAGGGAGTGGCGCCAGTATACCAATCTCAGTCGCTTTTGCTAACCGGATCGTCGGAGAGGGCCTGGTCGACCCGCTCCAGCAGGTCGCGCACCTGCTCGCGGGTGGTGCCGCCGCTGGCCACTTCGGGGCGTTCCTGGCGGTGCAGCAGCTCGTGGGTGATGTTCAGCGCGGCCATCACGGCGATACGATCGGCGCCGATCACCTTGCCGCTGCTGCGGATCTCGCGCATCTTGCCATCCAGGTAGCGGGCGGCGCCGACCAGGTTGTTGCGCTCCTCGGGGGGGCAGATGATCGAGTATTCCTTGTCGAGGATCTGGACGGTGACGCTATTGCTTGAACTCATGAGTCTTGCTCCAGGGCCTTGAGGCGCAGGATCATCGATTCGATCTTGCGTTTGGCGATCTCGTTCTTTTCGATCAGGTGGGCGCGCTCCTCGCGCCAGGATCGTTCCTGAGCTACTAAGAGTGCGTTTTGCCGCTTTAGTTGCTCGACCCGTTCGATCAGCAACTCGAACCGGCTCATCAGCGCTTGCAGGTCGTTCTCTTGCATGGATTGCACTCGATTCCTTGACTCGCCTGGCGATCATGCCTGCCCCAAGGGCGCGACGGCCAGTGCCGATGGTCTTGGCGCGCCTGCCGGTGCTAGGATACAAGGTCTCCATTCTAGTCATTGCGCCGTCTGGCGCCTAGCTGCCCATGCCCAATACCCAATCGCCCTACATTGCCTTCGCCATGTTGCTTTCGAGCAATGGCCACCCAGTCACCCCCGCCGAGCTGCATGGCCTGCTGATCGGCCGCAGCTGCGCCGGCGCCGGCTTCGATGCCGATGCCTGGCTGGCCGACGCCGCCCAGCTGCTCGAGACCGAGCCCGGTGACACTGTCCGCAACGCCCTGGTCGGCCTGCAAGAGATGGTCAAGGCCGAGCTGACCGGCGACGACGTCGCCATCGTCCTGCTGTTGCCTTCCGATGATGCCGCACTCAGCGACCGCGCCACCGCGCTGGGCCAGTGGTGCCAGGGCTTCATCACCGGTTTTGGCCTGAACGCCGGTGGCAAGGACTTGTCCACCGATGCCAAGGAAGTGCTCCAGGACCTGGTGGCCATCTCGCAGGTCCAGGAAGCGCTGGAAGAATCCGAGGACGGCGAAAGCGACTACATGGAAGTCATGGAGTACCTGCGCGTCGCCCCGCTGCTGCTGTACACCGAGCTGGCCAAGCCCGAAGCGCCCGCGCCAAAGCCATCGCTGCACTGATCTGATCGGGGTCGTTTGCCCATGAGCCACATACCCAAGGCGGAGTACGCCCGTCGGCGCAAGGCGCTGATGGCGCAGATGGTCCCCAACAGCATCGCCATCCTGCCCGCCGCCGCAGTTGCCATCCGCAACCGCGACGTCGAGCATGTCTATCGTCAGGACAGCGATTTCCAGTACCTGAGCGGCTTCCCCGAGCCCGAGGCGGTGATCGCGCTGATCCCGGGCCGCGAGCATGGCGAGTACGTGCTGTTCTGCCGCGAGCGCAATCCCGAGCGCGAGCAGTGGGACGGCCTGCGGGCCGGCCAGGAAGGCGCGGTGAGTGATTTCGGCGCCGACGATGCCTTCCCCATCAGCGATATCGACGAGATCTTGCCGGGCCTGATCGAGGGCCGCGAGCGGGTCTACAGCAACATGGGCGGCAATCCCGAATTCGACCGCCGGCTGATGGAGTGGATCAATGTGATCCGCTCCAAGGCGCGCCTGGGCGCCCAGCCGCCGAACGAGTTCGTTGCCCTGGATCATCTGCTGCACGACATGCGCCTGTATAAATCGGCGGCGGAAGTGAAGGTCATGCGCGAGGCCGCGGCGATCTCCGCCCGTGCCCATGTGCGCGCCATGCAGGCCTGCCGGGCAGGGCTGCATGAGTACAGCCTGGAAGCCGAACTGGACTACGAGTTCCGCAAGGGTGGGGCGAAGATGCCGGCCTACGGCTCGATCGTCGCCGCCGGGCGCAATGGCTGCATCCTGCACTATCAGCAGAATGATGCGCCGCTCAAGGACGGTGACCTGGTGCTGATCGACGCCGGTTGCGAGATCGACTGCTACGCCAGCGACATCACCCGCACCTTCCCGGTCAGCGGGCGCTTCTCGCCCGAGCAGAAAGCCATCTACGAGCTGGTGCTCGCGGCCCAGGCCGCGGCGTTCGCCGAGATCGCCCCGGGCAAGCACTGGAACCATGCCCACGAGGCGACCGTGCGGGTGATCACCGAAGGGCTGGTGGCGCTGGGCCTGCTCAAGGGCGAGGTGCAGGCGCTGATCGACAGCGAGGCCTACCGTGCCTTCTACATGCACCGCGCCGGGCATTGGCTGGGCATGGACGTGCACGACGTGGGCGAATACAAGGTCGGTGGCCAGTGGCGCGTGCTCGAGCCGGGCATGGCGTTGACCGTCGAACCGGGCATCTATATCGCGGCCGACAACCAGGCCGTGGCGAAGAAATGGCGCGGCATCGGCGTAAGGATCGAGGACGACGTGGTGGTAACCAGACAAGGCTGTGAAATCCTCACTTCAGGCGTGCCGCGCACGGTCGCCGAGATCGAGGCGCTGATGCACGAAGCCCGCAAGGACGCCGCATGAACCGGGTCAACCTGGCGATCATCGGTGGCGGCCTGGTGGGCGCCAGCCTGGCCCTGACGCTGCAGGCCGCGGCCAAGGCGCGTGGCTGGACGATCCTGCTGATCGAGCCGTTCGCTCCGGGCGACAGCTTCCAGCCCAGCTACGACGCGCGTTCTTCGGCGCTGTCCTTCGGCACCCGGCAGATCTACGAGCGGCTGGGGTTGTGGCAGGCCATCAGCCGCCGCGCCGAGCCGATCCGGCAGATCCAGGTGTCCGACCGTGGCCGCTTCGGCGCCACGCGCCTGGATGCGCTGGAGGAAGGCGTGCCGGCGCTTGGCTATGTGGTGGAGAACGCCTGGCTCGGCCAGTGCCTGTGGCAGGCCATCGACAACGAGGTGGTCAGCTGGCGCTGCCCGGCGCAAGTGCAAGCGATGCAGGCCATCGCCGGTGGCTATCGGCTGCAGCTGGACGACGACACCACGCTGGAATGCGACCTGGCGGTGCTGGCCGATGGTGGCCGTTCGGGCCTGCGCGAGCAGTTGGGCATCCATGTGCGCCACACGCCGTATGACCAGAGCGCGCTGATCGCCAACATCACCCCAGGCGAGGCCCATGCCGGGCAGGCGTTCGAGCGCTTCACCGAGCAAGGGCCGATGGCCCTGCTGCCGCTGGCGGACAACCGCTGCGCGCTGGTATGGACCCGTCAGGGGATGGACGCCAAACGCCTGGCCGAGCTCGACGAGCGCAGCTTCCTGCGCGAGCTGCAGGAAGCCTTTGGCTACCGCCTCGGTGCCTTGCGCCAGGTCGGAGCCCGCCATCTATACCCGCTGGCGCTGGTGGAGGCCGAGGAGCAGGTGCGCCCGCACCTGGTGGTGCTGGGTAATGCCGCCCATAGCCTGCACCCCATTGCAGGCCAAGGCTTCAACCTGTCGCTGCGCGATGTGCAGTCGCTGGCGGACGCCTTGCTGGCCGGCCCGGCGCTGCCGGGCGATCTGCCTACGCTACAGGCCTATCACCAGCGCCAGCGCCTCGACCAGGCCCTGACCATCGGCTTCTCCGACCAGGTCACCCGTGTGTTCGGCAGCAACCAGCCGCTGCTGGCGGCCGGGCGCAACATCGGCCTGCTCGGGCTGGACCTGCTGCCGCCGGCGAAAAGCTGGTTCGCCCGCCAGGCCATGGGCCTCGGCACTCGCCCCGATCCGCGGGGCCGCCCATGAGCGCTGCGCGCCGGCTCGCACGGCGAGCGCGGATGCTGCGCTGGTTGCTGAACTTCTACCCGCCCTACCTGGGCGCCGGCATCCACATCCAGGAAATCAGCCCGGACATGCGCAGCGTCAAGGTGCGCATGAAGCTGACGCGGTGGAATCGCAACTACGTCGGCACCCAGTTCGGCGGCAGCCTGTACGCGATGGTCGACCCGTTCTACATGCTCCTGCTGATCGAGCAGCTGGGGCGCGAGTACATCGTCTGGGACAAGGCCGCCTCCATCGATTTCATCTCGCCGGGCAAGGGCCCGGTGTATGCCGAATTCCACGTCGACGACGCGCTGCTCGATGAGATCCGCCAGCAGACCGCCAGCGGCAAGAAGTACCTGCCGCGGTTGCAGGTGGAGATCCGCGATGGCGCCGGCGAGCTGGTGGCGCGGGTCGACAAAACTTTATACGTGCGGCTCAAGCCGCAAGCGAGGCAGGCGTAAGGCATGGAAATGCGCGCAGATCTGTTGATTGTCGGTGCCGGCATGGTCGGCAGCGCCCTGGCCTTGGCCTTGCGCCACAGTGGCCTGGAGGTGCTCCTGCTCGACGGTGGCCCGTTGTCGGTCAAGCCGTTTGACGGCGAGGCGCCTTTCGAACCCAGGGTCAGTGCCCTGTCGGCGGCCAGCCAGCGCATTCTCGAGCGCCTGGGGGCCTGGGAGGGCATTGCCCGGCGGCGTGTCTCGCCGTACTCGGACATGCACGTCTGGGATGGCAGCGGCACCGGCGAGATTCATTTTTCCGCGGCCAGTGTGCATGCCGAGGTGCTGGGGCATATCGTCGAGAACCGTGTGGTCCAGGACGGCCTGCTGGAGCGCCTGCACGACAGCGATGTCGGGCTGCTGGCCAATGCCCGCCTGGAACAGTTGCGCCGCTCCGGTGACGAGTGGCTGGTGACCTTGGCCGATGGTCGCAAGCTGCGCGCGCCGCTGGTGGTCGCCGCTGACGGCGCCAATTCGGCCGTACGTCGCCTGGCCGGTTGCCAGACCCGCGAATGGGATTACCTGCATCACGCCATCGTCACCAGCGTGCGGTGCAGTGAGGCGCACCGCGCCACGGCCTGGCAACGCTTTACGGACGAAGGCCCGCTGGCGTTCCTGCCGCTGTCGCGTGATGGTCGCCAGGACTGGTGCTCGATTGTCTGGTCGACCACGCCGGAACAGGCCGAGCAGGCCATGGCGCTGGACGACGCGGCGTTTCGCAAGGCGCTTGAGCGTGCCTTTGAAGGCCGTCTGGGTGAAGTGCTCGAGGCTGATCCGCGGGTCTGCGTGCCGCTGCGCCAGCGCCATGCCAAGCGCTACGTCGATGAAGGGCTGGCGCTGATCGGCGACGCCGCCCACACCATCCATCCGCTGGCGGGGCAGGGGGTCAACCTGGGCTTCCTCGATGCCGCCGTGCTGGCCGAAGAGCTGGTGCGTGCCAGCGAGCGCGGCGAGCGCCTGGCCGATGTGAAGGTGCTGAGCCGCTTCGAACGGCGGCGCATGCCGCACAACCTGGCGCTGATGGCGGCGATGGAGGGCTTCGAGCGGTTGTTCCAGGCCAACCCGTTGCCGCTGCGCTGGTTGCGCAACAGTGGGCTGAAGCTGGTGGAGCAGATGCCGGAGGCCAAAGCGCTGTTCGTGCGCCAGGCATTGGGGTTGTCCGGGGACCTGCCGGAGCTGGCCAGGGCCTGAAGCCATCATCGGGGCTCGCGGTTGTTTGCAACATTCGGTAACGGCTCGATAGATGAGTCCAAAAATGGGAACCACTACCATTTGCACCTCTCAACTCAGCGAGGAGTGCTCCGAATGTTATCCCGCAAGCCCCTACTGGCTGCCCTGGCCTTGACGTTGTTCGGCGGCACCGCCCAGGCGGCGGAAGAAGTGGTGGTGTACTCCTCGCGCATCGACGAGCTGATCAAGCCGGTGTTCGACGCCTACACCGCCAAGACCGGCGTCAAGATCAAGTTCATCACCGACAAGGAAGCGCCCTTGATGCAGCGCATCAAGGCCGAGGGCGAGAACGGCGTGGCCGACCTGCTGCTCACCGTCGATGCCGGCAACCTCTGGCAAGCCGAGCAGATGGGCATCCTGCAACCGATCAAGTCGGCCACCATCGACCAGAACATTCCGCCGCAGTACCGCGCTTCGTCCCACGACTGGACTGGCCTGAGCCTGCGCGCACGGACCATCGCCTACTCCACCGACCGGGTCAAACCCGCCGAGCTGACCACCTACGAGGCCCTGGCCGACAAGCACTGGGAAGGCCGCCTGTGCCTGCGCACGGCGAAGAAGGTCTACAACCAGTCGCTGACCGCCACCCTGATCGAGAACCACGGCGAGGCCGAGACCGAGAAACTGATCAAGGGCTGGGTCAACAACCTGTCCACCGACGTGTTCTCCGACGACACCGCAGTGCTTCAGGCCATTGCCGCCGGCCAGTGCGACGTGGGCATCGTCAACACCTATTACTACGGGCGCCTGCACAAGGAAAAGCCCGATCTGCCGGTGAAGCTGTTCTGGCCCAACCAGGGTGACCGCGGTGTGCACGTCAACCTGTCGGGCATCGGCCTGACCAAGCATGCGCCGCATCCGGAAGCGGCAAAGAAACTGGTGGAGTGGATGACCGGCGAGGAGGCGCAGAAGCTGTTTGCCGACATCAACCAGGAATTCCCGGCCAACCCGAAGGTGAAGCCATCGGCGGAAGTGGCGGCCTGGGGTAGCTTCAAGGCCGACAGCATTCCGGTAGAAGTCGCTGGCAAGCGCCAGGCCGAAGCCATTCGCTTGATGGATCGGGCTGGCTGGAACTGAGTCCGCCGCCTTATCCTTGAGAACCGATCGCGGGGCAAGCCCGCTCCCACGAACCATGCGGACGTGGGAGCGGGCTTGCCCCGCGATGCTATCGCTCAGCCATCGAGACCTTCGATTTGCCTCACACCCCCCAACGCCGCTGGTACCTGCCGGTCTTCCTGGTTGCCGCCCTGGTCTTGCTGCCGCTCAGCGTCTTGCTGTTGTCATGGCAGTCGGTCGACACCCAGATCTGGTCACACCTGCTCGACACCCAGATGAGCCGCCTGCTGGGCAATACCCTGACCCTGGTGCTGGGCGTGGGTATCGGCGTGACCGTACTGGGGGTGAGCCTGGCGTGGCTCACCAGCCTCTGCGAATTCCCCGGCCGGCGTTGGCTGGATTGGGCGCTGATGCTGCCGTTCGCCATCCCGGCCTATGTGCTGGCGTTCGTCTTCGTCGGCCTGCTCGATTTTGCAGGCCCCGTGCAGACGGCGCTGCGCGAGGTGTTCGGGCCCATGCGCCTGCCCAGGGTGCGCTCCACCGGTGGCGTGATCACGGTATTGGTGCTGGTGTTCTACCCCTACGTCTACCTGCTGGCGCGCACAGCGTTCCTGGCCCAGGGCAAGGGCTTGATGGAGGCGGCGCGGGTGTTGGGGCTGTCACCGCTGCAGGCGTTCTGGCGGGTGGCCTTGCCCATGGCGCGGCCGGCCATCGGCGCCGGCATCGCCCTGGCATTGATGGAGACCCTGGCCGATTTCGGCGCGGTGGCAGTATTCAATTTCGACACCTTTACCACAGCCATCTACAAGACCTGGTACGGCTTCTTCAGCCTCTCCAGTGCGGCGCAACTGGCCAGCCTGCTGCTGCTGGCCGTGATGCTGGTGCTGTATGGCGAGCGCAGGGCCCGAGGGGCCAGCCGCAGTGGCAACGAACGCCCGAGGGCACAGGCGCTTTATCACTTGCGGGGTATCAAGGCGTTGGCTGCCAGTGTCTGGTGCCTGCTGGTGTTCGCCTGTGCCTTCGTCATCCCGATGCTGCAGTTGCTGGCGTGGCTCTGGCAGCGGGGTCGGCACGACCTCGACGAGCGTTATCTCGGACTGGTCATGCACACCCTGTACCTGGGGGCCATGGCGGCGCTGATCACGGTCAGCGTGGCCATGCTTCTGGCGTTCGCCAGGCGGCAGGCCCCGACCGCTGGTATCCGCGCCGGGGTCGGCTTGGCCAACCTGGGGTACGCCTTGCCCGGCTCGGTGCTGGCCGTGTCGATCATGTTGGCGTTCAGCTACCTGGACAACCAGCTGGTAGTGCCGCTGTCCCAGTGGTTGGGTGGGGCTGGCAAGCCGATGTTGCTGGGAAGCTTGTCGGCATTGTTGCTGGCTTATCTGGTGCGGTTCATCGCTGTGGCCTATGGTCCGCTGGAGAGCAGCCTGGAGCGGATCCGCCCATCGCTTCCGGAAGCGTCGCGCAGCCTCGGGGTCGGTGGCCCAGGATTGTTTTTCAAGGTGTATCTGCCGTTGCTGGTGCCCGGCGCCCTCAGTGCCGCCCTGCTGGTGTTCGTCGATGTACTCAAGGAGATGCCGGCGACTTTGTTGATGCGCCCGTTCGGCTGGGACACCCTGGCCGTGCGCGTGTTCGAGATGACCAGCGAGGGCGAATGGGCGCGTGCTTCGCTGCCAGCGTTGACCCTGGTACTGGTCGGCCTGCTGCCGGTGATCGGCCTGATCCGCCGCTCGGCCCATCGTCCGGGGCATCCGCGCTGAGGGTGTCACGCAGCTCCCTTGCGGCTACAATGCGCGGCATTCGCAGCGACGGGTCCTACAAGAACAGGTGATGCTTGAACATCGCCGACCGCCGCCGCCTCGCCACGCCCGGAAGGAGAAACCCATGGGACAGCGTACGCCTCTGTATGACCTGCACCTGGCGCTCGGCGCCAAGACGGTCGATTTCGGCGGATGGGACATGCCCCTGCACTACGGCTCGCAAGTCGAGGAGCACCACCAGGTGCGCAGTGACTGCGGGGTGTTCGATGTTTCCCACATGACGGTCATCGATATCGATGGCTGCGCCGCCACGCCCTGGCTGCAGCACCTGCTGGCCAACGACGTGACGCGCCTGGAAAGCCCCGGCAAGGCCCTCTACAGCCCGCTGCTCAATGCCGAGGGCGGGGTCATTGACGATCTCATCGCCTACCGCACCGAAGACGGTTATCGCCTGGTGGCCAATGCCGCCACCCGCGACAAGGTGCTGGCCTGGCTGCAGACCCGCAGCGAAGGCTTCAAGGTGAATTTCAAGGCGCGGCCTGAACTGGCCATTCTCGCCATCCAGGGGCCTCACGCCCGAGAAAAGGTCGCTGCCCTGCTCAGCGCCTCGCGGGCCGCGCTGATCCGCGAGCTGCGCCCGTTCGAAGGCCTCGCCGACGGAGACTGGTTCATCGCCCGCACCGGCTATACCGGGGAAGATGGGCTGGAAATCATTCTTCCGGGCGAACAGGCCCCGGCGTTCTACAACGACCTGGTCGGCGCCGGTATCGCCCCGAGTGGCCTGGGCGCACGCGATACGCTGCGCCTGGAAGCCGGCATGAACCTGTATGGCCAGGACATCGACGAGGCCCATACTCCGCTGACCTCCAACCTGGGCTGGAGTGTCGCCTGGGAGCCGGCCGGGCGCGAATTTATCGGCCGCAGCGGCCTGCTCGCGGAAATCGAACAGGGCGTGAAGGAGAAACTGGTCGGCCTGGTGCTCGAGGAGCGTGGCGTATTGCGCGCGCATCAGGTGGTCCGTGTGTCCGGGATTGGCGAAGGGGAGATCACCAGTGGTAGTTTCTCGCCTACGCTGAGCAAATCCATTGCCCTGGCCCGCGTGCCCATGGCCACCGGTGACCGGGCCGAGGTGGAAATCCGCGGCAAGTGGTACCCGGTGCGAGTGGTCAAGCCGACCTTCGTGCGCCATGGCAAGATCCTGATCTGAACATTAACGGCGGGCCGTCCGCTGACCCATTACGAGGAATACAAGACAATGAGCCAAATCCCCGCCGACCTGCGTTTTGCCGAAAGCCACGAGTGGGCTCGCCTGGAAGCCGATGGCACGGTGACCGTGGGTATCAGTGACCATGCCCAGCAAGCACTGGGTGACGTGGTGTTCGTCGAACTGGCCGAAGTCGGCAAGGTATTCGCCGCAGGCGACGCCGCTGGAGTGGTTGAGTCGGTCAAGGCCGCCTCGGATATCTATGCGCCGGTGGGTGGTGAAGTCATCGCGGTCAACGAAGAGCTGGCCGACAGCCCGGAGCTGCTCAACGAAGAACCTTACGAGTCGTGGATCTTCAAGCTGAAGCCGAGCAACCCGGCTGAATTGGACAAGCTGCTGGATGCTGCTGGTTACAAGGCTGCCATCGGCGAGTAAATGATCGCGGGGCAAGCCCGCTCCCACGACGTGCGCCATGGCGATGTGTTCCAGGCGTGGGAGCGGGCTTGCCCCCGATGAGGGTTGCACGGCAAACGCAATAATCCCCGCATATTCGGCAATCCTTCCTAGACTTGTAAGTCTCCATGAGAGCTGGTCCAGGAAGAGATCGTCGCCATGTCCCAGTCACCATCGCTGAGCCAACTGCAAGAGCCAAACCCTTTCCTGCGTCGCCACCTGGGGCCCGATGCCCAGGAGCAGCAGGCCATGCTCGACGCCCTCGGCGTCGCCAGCCGCAGTGAACTGATCGAGCAGACGGTGCCGCCGGGCATCCGCTTCAATCGCCCACTCGACCTGCCGCCGGCCCTCGATGAGCAGGCCGCACTGGCCAAACTCGCAGGCTACGCTGCGCAGAACCAGCTATGGACCAGCCTGATTGGCATGGGCTACCACGCCACCATCACGCCCACCGTCATCCTGCGCAACGTGCTGGAGAACCCTGGCTGGTACACCGCCTACACACCCTACCAACCAGAGATCGCCCAAGGCCGGCTGGAGGCGCTGCTGAATTTCCAGCAAATGGTCATCGACCTTGCCGGCCTGCCCCTGGCCAATGCCTCGCTGCTTGACGAGGCCACCGCCGCCGCCGAAGCCATGGCCCTGGCCAAGCGCGTGGCGCGCAGCAAGAGCAACGCCTTCTTCGCCGACGAACACTGCCACCCGCAGACCCTGTCGGTGCTCAAGACCCGTGCCGAAGGCTTTGGCTTCGAGTTGATCGTCGACACCGTGGACAACCTGGGCAAGCACAAGGTGTTCGGGGCGTTGCTGCAGTATCCGGACACCCACGGCGAGGTCCGCGACCTGCGCCCGCTGATCGACCAGTTGCACGGTCAGCAGGCCCTGGCCTGCGTCGCCGCCGACATCCTCAGCCTGGTGGTGCTGACACCGCCCGGCGAACTGGGGGCCGACGTGGTGCTCGGCTCGACCCAACGCTTTGGCGTGCCCATGGGTTATGGCGGGCCGCACGCGGCCTATTTCGCCTGCCGCGACGACTACAAGCGGGCGATGCCCGGGCGCATCATCGGCGTATCACGTGATGCCCGTGGCAACACTGCGCTGCGCATGGCCCTGCAGACACGCGAGCAACATATACGTCGCGAGAAAGCCAACTCCAACATCTGCACGGCCCAGGTGCTACTGGCCAACATCGCCGGCTTCTATGCTGTCTATCACGGGCCTGAGGGCTTGCAGCGCATCGCCCAGCGCGTGCACCGGCTGACTTTCGTCCTGGCCGCCGGGCTCGAGGCCAAGGGCATCAAGCGCCTCAACCAGCATTTCTTCGACACCCTGACGCTGGACGTCGGCGGCACCCAGGCGGCGATTATCGAAAGCGCCGAGGACGCCCGCATCAACCTGCGCATCCTTGGCCGTGGCCATCTGGGGGTGAGCCTGGACGAAACCTGCGACGAGGCCACGGTGCTCAAGCTGTTCGACATTTTCCTCGGCGTCGACCACGGCCTGGACATTGCCGCCCTCGACCAGCAGGCCCTGCCCGAAGGTATCCCTGGCGCGCTGGTGAGGCGCACGCCGATCCTGCAGCACCCGGTGTTCAACCTGCACCACAGCGAGACCGAGATGCTGCGCTACCTCAAGCAGCTGGAGAACAAGGACCTGGCACTCAACCAGTCGATGATCCCGCTGGGCTCGTGCACCATGAAGCTCAACGCCACCAGCGAGATGATCCCCATCACCTGGCCTGAGTTCGCCCAACCGCATCCGTTCGCCCCGGCAGCGCAGGTGCAAGGCTACAAGGCGATGATCGACGAGCTCGAAGCCTGGCTGTGCGCCATCACCGGCTTCGATGCCATCTGCATGCAGCCCAACTCGGGCGCCCAGGGCGAGTACGCCGGGCTGATGGCGATCACTCGTTACCACCGCAGCCGCCACCAAGCCGGGCGCACGATCTGCCTGATCCCGTCCTCGGCCCATGGCACCAACCCGGCGTCGGCGCAGATGGCCGGCATGGAGGTGGTGATCGTCGAGTGCGACGGGGATGGCAACGTCGACCTCGACGACCTCAAGGCCAAGGCGCGCCAGGCCGGCGAGCGGCTGTCGTGCCTGATGGTGACCTACCCGTCCACCCATGGGGTGTACGAAGAGGGCATCCGCGAGATCTGCGAGGTGGTGCACCAGCTTGGCGGGCAGGTTTACATGGACGGCGCCAATCTCAATGCCCAGGTAGGGCTGACGCGGCCGGCGGACATCGGTGCCGATGTCTCGCACATGAACCTGCACAAGACCTTCTGCATCCCCCATGGCGGCGGTGGCCCGGGCATGGGGCCCATCGGTATCCGTGCACATCTCAAGCCGTTCGTGGCCAGCCACCCGGTGGTGCCGGTGCCGGGGCTGGACCCGAACAACAGCGCGGTGAGCGCGGCGCCTTGGGGCAGCGCCAGCATCCTGCCGATCAGCTGGATGTGCATCGCCATGATGGGTCCGCAGCTGGCCGATGCCAGCGAGGTGGCGATCCTGTCCGCCAATTACCTGGCCAGCCAGCTGCGCGATGCCTTCCCGGTGCTCTACCGTGGGCGCAACCAGCGGGTGGCCCATGAGTGCATCTTCGACCTGCGCCCGCTCAAGGCGCTGACCGGCATTACCGAGGAGGACGTGGCCAAGCGCCTGATGGACTATGGCTTCCATGCCCCGACCATGTCGTTCCCGGTACCGGGCACGTTGATGGTCGAGCCCACCGAAAGCGAGTCGAAGGCCGAGCTGGATCGTTTCGTCGAAGCGATGCTGGCGATCCGCGCCGAGATCGCGCAGGTGCAGGACGGCAACTGGCCTGCGGAGGACAACCCGCTCAAGCATGCACCGCACACCCTGGCCGATGTGCTGGCGCCGTGGAACCGGCCCTACAGCATCGAGCAGGGCATCGCCCCCAGCGCTCACGCCCGCCAGCACAAGTACTGGCCGGCGGTGAACCGGGTCGACAACGTGTATGGAGACAGGAATCTGTTCTGCGCGTGCGTGCCGGTGGAGGCTTATCGCTGAGCTAGCGATCCACCGCCACAGCAGGAATGGGCTTACTCGGCCACAGCGTTCTTGGCCAGGATCGCGTTGGCCAGTTCCATGTCACTGGCCTGCACGCCCGGGTTGTCCGCGCGCACCTGGCGGATTGCGGCTTCCAGGAACGGCCCGCGAATGGCGCCATCACTGGCAACGAAGCTGCCGGCGTCGTCCTGGGCGGCGACGATCAGCTTGTGGTCCTTGAACGTCAGGTAGGTCGAGGCGGTCGTCGCGCCGGAGGAGATGATATTGCGCCAGAACGTGTCGGCCATGGCGGAGCCAAGGGGCAGCGAGAACAGGACGGTGGCTGCGATGGCTGTTTTGAAACGCATGATGAATCACCTCGGTGTATGAGGGCGGTTGAGATGCCGATTTGAGCGTTTCTCACTGCCCCAAGTTCCCGGCCACAAAGGGGATTTCTTGGTTATCCACAGACCCGCAGGACCTCTTCGGTACAGGTCCTGCCCTGGACGACCCGGTCACCACCGTGCCGTCGAAGGTCACGCAACCCGTCTACCTCGGCCTGTTGCCGCAAGTCGGCGAGATCGCTGGCGGGGGTGATCCGTTCGCGCAAAGCGGTGCTGACCTGGAGCAGTTCGAACAGCCCGGTACGCCCATGGAAACCCGTACCCCTGCATTGCGGGCAGGCCTGGCGATCCTGCGGGGGCAGGTCCAGACAAGCGCGACATAGCGTGCGCACCAGGCGCTGGGCCATGACCCCGATCAGAGTCGCCCGGATCAGGTAGTCGGCGACGCCAAGCTCCAACAAGCGGGTGATCGCGCCGCAGGCGTCCTGGGTATGCAGGGTCGACAACACCAGATGCCCGGTGAGGGCTGCCTGCACGGCCACCTGGGCGGTTTCCCGGTCGCGGATTTCGCCGATCATGATGATGTCCGGGTCCTGGCGCAGCAGGGCGCGGACACCGCTGGCGAAGTCCAGCTCCAGGCTGGGCTGGACCTGCAACTGGTTGATCATCGGTTCAAGACGCTCGATCGGGTCTTCGATGCTGCACAGGTTGACCTGGGGGGTGGCCAGGTGCCGGAGGCTGGCATAGAGGGTGCTGGTCTTGCCCGAGCCGGTCGGCCCCGTCACCAGCAGGATGCCCTGGCGCTGTTGCAGCAGGGCCAGCCACTGCTCCAGCAACGCGCCCTCCAGGCCCAGGGTTTCTAGGCTGTCGTGCAGTTGCTGAGGGTCGGACAGGCGCAGCACCAGCTTCTCGCCGAACGGGGTGGGCAGGGTGGACAGGCGCAGTTCCACCTCGGCGCCGTTGGGCAGGCGGGTTTTCAGGCGGCCGTCCTGTGGCCGGCGTTTTTCGGCGACGTTCATGCGGCCCAGGTGCTTCAGCCGGCTGACCATGGCCAGTGTGACGCTGGCCGGGAAGGCATACACCGCGTGCAGCAGGCCATCGATGCGCAGGCGCAGATGGCCTTGTTCACGGCGAGGCTCCAGGTGGATATCGCTGGCGCGCTGCTCGATGGCGTACTGCAGCATCCAGTCGACGATGTGCACGATATGGGCATCGTCCGCGCTGGCCTGGGCTTGCCTGGCACCCAGTTCGAGCAGTTGCTCCAGCTCGCCGAGACGGGGCAACTGGCCAAGGCCCGCGCCGCGCACGGAGTGGGCCAGGCCCAGGAAGGTCGGGCGCAGCTGGCGGAGCTGTCGCGGACTGGCCAGCACCCGGCGCACTGTCTTGCCCAGGCTGCGGCTCAGGTCTGCCTCCCATTCGTGTTGATAAGGCTGGGCGCTGGCCACCGTGACACTGTGTTCATCCACGGCCACGGCGAGGATGCCATGGCGTTGGGCGAAGGCGGCGGACATCAGCCCGGCCACGTGCACCAGGTCGACCTGCAAGGGGTCGATTATCAGGAAAGGCTGGCCTACCCGGTCTGCCAGCCAGCGGCACAGGGCGTCCAGCCCCAGCGGGTGGCCGATGGCGGCGATCAGTTCCAAGGGATGTTCAGCAGGGTGGGTCTTGCCGCGCTCGAGTGCCGCGAGAGCGGCTTCGGGGGCGATCCGCTGCTCAGCCAGCAAGGCATCCAGCAGGCGATTGAGGTCAAGATCATGGTGGTCGTTGGCGAGCATGGAAGCGTCCTTGCCGAGCTTCAGAGGCCTGGGCAAGGCTAGCCGTGCGGGACGCAAGGCGTCGGTGCAAAGGGTTTCCGGACATTGCCTGCCGGTTTCAACGGCGGGCTACCTCCGCAAGCTGTGGCAGGTTCGCCAGGCACACTTCGCTGACGCAGACCAGGTTGCGCAGTTTCTGCGCGATCACTTCGGCCCGGTGCCAGCTCAGGCCGCCGACGCCGATCGCCACGTCCAGCAGATCGTCGCACTGGCTCACGTTGACGCTGTGCGGGGTGAGGAATTGCAAGGCGAACAGGTTGAGCACGCGGCACAGGCTGTCCGGTTCGGCGTCTGCCTGCAGGCGGTAGTGCACCGTGCAGTGGACAGTGTTGGCGGCCCAGGCGTCGAGGCGGGGCAAGTTGAGGGGCCGTTCGAGTGCGTTCATGCTGGGTCTCCGCGAAAGTGGAGAAATTCTTGCACGTCACACGGGGCATTTTTTCGCTATGATTCGCCAATATCGCGCTAACGCGAATTTTTTAATTCGCAAAAATGCAAATTGGAGAATTAATAATGCTTGGCGAATTGGACGCTTATGACCGGCGCATCCTTGAACTGCTGCAAGACGACGCCTCGCTGTCCAGCGCGCAGATCGCCGAGCGTGTGGGCCTGTCGCAGTCACCTTGCTGGCGGCGCATTCAACGCTTGAGAGAGGAGGGCGTGATTCGCGGCCAGGTGACGCTGCTGGACCGCAAGAAGGTAGGGCTGAACACGCAGATCTTCGCCGAAGTGAAGCTCAACGCCCATGGCCGTTCGAACTTCGCCGAGTTCACCGAGGCGATCCGCGGTTTTCCCGAAGTGCTGGAATGTTATGTGCTGATGGGGGCGGTGGACTTCCTGCTGCGTATCGTCACCTCGGACATCGAGGCTTACGAGCGGTTCTTCTTCGAAAAACTGTCGAACGTGCCGGGTATTCAGGAAGTTAACTCGATCGTGGCGTTGTCGGAGATCAAGTCGACCACGAGCCTGCCGCTGAGGCCCTGAAGCGCCAATCGCGGGGCAAGCCCGCTCCCACGAGTGCAGGAGCGGGCGGTGCGGACTCAGGCCTTGAGCAGGTGCTTCCAGGCGCGGTTCTGCTCGATGGCGCGAGCCTGTTCGATGCGGGCCTCCAGCAGTTCGCCCTTGTCTTCCTCCAGCAGCGGCAGTTCGGCCAGCTCGTGAAGCTTGTTCAGCTCGCCGTACAGACGGTCCAGCTGTGGCAGGTCGAGTACCTGGCGGGCGTGGTGCAGCCAAGTTTGCACGGTCTCGATGCGCGGCAGCTGCTCGGCCAGGTCCTCCGGACGCTGTACATACAGCGGCAGCTTCAGGGCGCGGGCTTCTTCGCCCAGCAAGTGCTGCAGCCAGCTGGCCAGCTGCGCCTTGCCCTGGCGCTCGCCACGGCCCTTGCGCTCGACGGTCCAGGTGCGGGCGGTCAGCCAGCGTGCGGTCTCCAGGGAGAACTGGCCCCAGCGCGGGTCTTCCAGCTCTTCAGCGAACTGCTCGGGCGCGGCGCGGCGGATGTCTTCGTCATCGTTGCCGGCCAGTACCAGCGGGCGCCAGTCTTCCAGCAGCGCATCGAGGCTGGCGCGCAAGGCTCGGGTGGTCGGGCGCGGTGCCGCCTGGCCGAGGCTGGCGGTGATGGCGCGCAGTTCGGCCAGGCAGCGGACCCAGTCCTGCAGCAGGCGCCAGTGGCCATTGTGGCGATACTGCTCGGCCAGGCGCTGGCTGCTGCCCAGCAGTTGCCAGGCCAGGGCGGCGTAGGCGTCGTCCAGCGGCATCTCGGCGTGCAGCTCGGTCGCGGGCAGGCCCAGCTCGTAGCTGTCCGGATCGAGCAGGCGGTAGCCGCGCTCGGCCTTGCTGATGTCGCATGGCATCAGGGCGAGGCTGGCGGACAGCTCGGCGGCCAGTTCCAACAGCGCCTCCGGGGCACCTTCACGCAGCTCCAGTTCCAGCTCGCAGATCTCTTCCTTGCGCTTGCCGGCGATCACGAAGCCCTGGTCGATGGCCGCTTCGATCACCACCTTGGCCTTGCCGCGGCCCCAGGCGATTTCAGCGTACTCGCGGGTGAAATCGGTGGTGAACAGCGGCTTGATGGTCTTCTTGTCCAGCCCTGCCAGTTGCTCGGGCCAGCAGGTGCCATCGAGCTTCTTCAGATCGAGCTTGACCTTGTCCAGGTGCCACTCGAACTCGTTGCGCTCGGACAGGCCGGCCACGCTCTGGCCGCGGCACTTGAGGGTCTGGATGATGACCTCGCCATCGCGGCGCAGGCGCAGGGCGACACGGGCGGCGGACAGGTCGCGCTCCGGGGTGTCGAAGTACTGGTTGAGCAGTTCGCGGGTCTGCCAGCCGGACTTGTTGCGCTTTTTCAGCAGCGGGTGCTCGCGCAGGGCGGCAAGGGTCTCGCGACTGGCGCGGAGTTTGAGTTCGGTTTCTTTGTGCATCGCGGGCTCGGAAGGAGGGGCATCGTGGTGTGCAGTCTACAGGAGTCGGGTGGTGCCTGCCGGTCCGCGAAGGGGCGTATGGGGTTGTCCTGCCAGGCTACCGCGTTGTTATGATGCCTCTCACGCTTCCGAGGAGTCCGCGCATGCCGTTGCCATCGCTGAAAGACCAGTTTGCCGCCCTGATCGCCGCACCTTCGGTCAGTTGCACCCAGGCTGCGCTGGACCAGTCCAACCGAGCCGTCATCGACCTGCTGGCCGGCTGGTTGGGTGACCTGGGTTTCATTTGTGAGATTCAGCAGGTCAGCCCTGGCAAGTTCAACCTGCTGGCCAGCCGCGGCACCGGCCCGCGCGGCCTGGTGCTGGCCGGGCACAGCGACACGGTGCCCTTCGACCCGCAACTGTGGAGCAGCGACCCGCTCAAGCTCACCGAGGTCGAAGGCCGCTGGGTAGGCCTGGGCAGCTGCGACATGAAGGGCTTCTTCGCCCTGGTCATCGAGGCGGTGATTCCGCTGCTCGAGCACGATTTCAAACAGCCGCTGCTGATCCTCGCCACCTGCGACGAAGAAAGCTCCATGTCCGGCGCCCGGGCCTTGGCCGAGGCCGGCCAGCCCCTCGGGCGGGCGGCGGTGATCGGCGAGCCCACCGGGCTCAAGCCGATCCGCATGCACAAGGGCATCCTCATGGACCGCATCGACATTCTCGGGCGCAGTGGCCATTCGTCGGATCCGACCCTGGGTCGCAGCGCCCTGGAAGCCATGCATGCGGTGATGGGCGAGCTGATGACGCTGCGCCGCAGCTGGCAGGAGCAGTACCGCAACCCACAGTTCACGGTGCCTGCGCCGACCCTGAACTTTGGCTGTATCCATGGCGGCGACAATCCCAACCGCATCTGTGGCCAGTGCGCCCTGGAGTTCGACCTGCGGCCATTGCCGGGCATGGATGTTGAGCAGCTGCGCGCAGCGATCCGCGGCAAGCTGGCACCGTTGGCCGAACGCCATGAAGTGCGCATCGATTACGCGCCACTGTTCCCCGAGGTGCCACCTTTTGAACAGGCCGCCGACAGCGAGCTGGTGCGCCTGGCCGAGCGTCTGACCGGCCATCGCGCCGAAGCGGTGGCCTTTGGCACCGAAGCGCCTTATCTTCAGCAGCTCGGTTGCCAGACCATCGTGCTGGGCCCCGGTGACATCGCTTGTGCCCACCAGCCAGGGGAATACCTTGAAATGTCACGCATCGAGCCTACCGTGCGTCTATTGCGTGATCTGATCCGGCACTATTGCCTGAACCATTGATCCTTTCTGAGCAGAGGAGACCGCGCGTGACCGCAAGCCTGTTCCGACGATGACTTTCGAACGTTGTGCGCCTTTTCGTTCTCCGTTCACTTATCCACAGGCCTTGTCATGCCCGATTACGTCAACTGGTTGCGCCATGCTTCCCCCTACATCAACGCCCACCGCGACTGCACCTTCGTGGTCATGCTCCCCGGTGATGGCGTCGAGCACCCGAACTTCGGCAACATTGTCCACGACCTTGTGCTGCTGCATAGCCTGGGCGTGCGCCTGGTGCTGGTACACGGTTCACGTCCGCAGATCGAAAGCCGCCTGGCCAGCCGTGGCCTGACCCCGCACTACCACCATGGCATGCGCATCACCGACGCGGCGACACTGGACTGCGTGATCGACGCCGTCGGTGCCCTGCGCCTGGCCATCGAAGCACGCCTGTCGATGGACATGGCGGCCTCGCCGATGCAGGGCTCGCGCCTGCGCGTGGCCTCCGGCAACCTGGTCACCGCACGGCCGATCGGGGTGCTTGAAGGGGTCGACTATCACCATACCGGTGAAGTGCGCCGGGTCGATCGCAAGGGCATCAATCGCCTGCTCGATGAGCGTTCCATCGTG
The DNA here is from genome assembly GCF_058783825.1 of Pseudomonas sp. FW305-96. Lineage (NCBI taxonomy): Bacteria > Pseudomonadati > Pseudomonadota > Gammaproteobacteria > Pseudomonadales > Pseudomonadaceae > Pseudomonas > Pseudomonas sp. FW305-96. Next base: position 9,632 of record NZ_JBYSYW010000049.1, on the reverse strand, counting down.
TTGCTGTCGCCGCTGGGCTACTCGCCGACCGGCGAGATCTTCAACCTGGCCTGCGAAGATGTGGCCACCCGCGCCGCCATCGAGCTGGGGGCCGACAAGCTGCTGCTGTTCGGGGCCGAGCCGGGCCTGCTGGATGAGCGTGGGCAATTGGTGCGCGAGCTGCGCCCGCAACAGATCGCGCCGCACCTGCAGCGACTGGGCAGCGACTACCAGGCCGAGCTGCTGGATGCCGCTGCCGAAGCCTGCAAGGGCGGTGTGGCGCGCAGTCACATCGTCAGTTACGCCGAGGACGGTGCGCTGCTGACCGAGCTGTTCACCCGCGGGGGCGGTGGCACGCTGGTTTCCCAGGAGCAGTTCGAGGTGGTACGCGAGGCGACCATCGAGGATGTCGGCGGCCTGCTGGAACTGATCAGCCCGTTGGAAGAACAGGGCATCCTGGTGCGCCGTTCGCGGGAGGTGCTGGAGCGGGAGATCGAGCAGTTCAGCGTGGTCGAGCGCGAGGGCATGATCATCGCCTGCGCGGCGCTCTATCCGATCGCCGATTCCGAGGCGGGGGAGCTGGCGTGCCTGGCGGTGAACCCGGAGTACCGGCATGGCGGGCGTGGCGATGAGCTGCTCGAGCGTATCGAGGAGCGGGCGCGCACGCTGGGGCTCAACACCTTGTTCGTGCTGACGACCCGGACCGCACACTGGTTCCGTGAGCGCGGCTTCTCGCCCAGTGGCGTGGAACGGCTGCCGGCGGCGCGGGCATCGCTGTACAACTACCAGCGTAATTCGAAGATCTTCGAGAAACCGCTCTGATGCCATCGCGGGTCAAGCCCGCTCCCACGGTGTACCCGGGCTGGCACACGTGGGAGCGGGCTTGACCCGCGATGCGATGGCAAAGAAAAACGCCGCCCCTGAGGGCGGCGTTTTCGTTTACACGGTGTGCAGGTACCAGTTGTACTCGAGGTCGGAGATCGAGTGCTCGAACTCCTCCAACTCGCTTTCCTTGCACGCGACGAAGATGTCGATGTACTTCGGATCGATGTACTTGTTGAGGATCTCGCTGTCGTCCAGCTCGCGCAGGGCATCGCGCAGGTTGTTCGGCAGGCTCTGTTCCAGCTGCTCGTACGAGTTGCCTTCGATCGGCTCGCCCGGTTCGACCTTGTTGGTCAGGCCGTGGTGCACGCCGGCCAGTACCGCAGCCATCATCAGGTACGGGTTGGCGTCGGCGCCGGCCACGCGATGTTCGATGCGCACGGCATCCGGCGAGCCGGTCGGCACGCGCAGCGCCACGGTACGGTTGTCCAGGCCCCAGCTCGGTGCGTTCGGCACGTAGAACTGCGCGCCGAAACGGCGGTACGAGTTGACGTTCGGGCAGAGGAACGCCATCGAGGCGGGCAGGGTCTCGAGCACACCGCCGACAGCGTGACGTAGCGCGGCGTTCTGCTCGGGATCCTCGCTGGTGAAGATGTTGTTGCCATCTTTGTCCAGCACGGAGATGTGTACATGCAGGCCGTTGCCTGCCTGGCCCGGGTAGGGCTTGGCCATGAAGGTGGTGTCCATTTCATGGTCGTAGGCGATGTTCTTGATCAGGCGCTTGAGCAGCACCGCATAGTCACAGGCCTTGAGCGGGTCGGCGACGTGGTGCAGGTTGACTTCGAACTGCGCCGGGGCGCTTTCCTTGACGATGGCGTCGGCAGGAATGCCTTGCTCCTTCGCGCCTTCGAGGATGTCCTGCAGGCAGTCGGCGTATTCGTCGAGGTCGTCGATCAGGTACACCTGGGTCGACTGCGGGCGCTTGCCCGAAATCGGCGAGCGTGGCGGCTGCGGGCGGCCGTTCACGTTCTCCTGGTCGATCAGGTAGAACTCCAGCTCGAACGCGGCGCAGATGGTCAGGCCCAGGTCGGTGAACTTGCTCACCACCTGGCGCAGCACTTCACGCGGGTCGGCAAAGAACGGCTCGCCTTCGATCTCGTGCATGGTCATCAGCAGCTGCGCGGTCGGGCGCTTCTGCCAAGGCTCGTTGCAGAGAGTGTCGGGGATTGGGTAGCAGATCCGGTCGGCATCGCCGATGTCCAGGCCCAGGCCTGTGCTTTCGACGGTCGACCCGTTGATATCCAGGGCGAAGAGGGAGGCCGGCAGGTTGATGCCTTTCTCGTAAACCTTGTGGAGGCTGGTGCGCTCTATGCGCTTGCCGCGCACCACACCATTCATATCTGCAATCAGAAGGTCAACGTAGAGAACCTCAGGATGTTCCTTAAGGAACGCGTTCGCTTCGTTAAGCTGAACGGCACGCGGGGGTACCGACATGATGCAACACCTTTGTTGTTAAAAATATCAATCAAGGGGGGCTTGCAACCCCAGTCAATCGGAAAGACCAGGTTAAGTCAAGCCAGCACCCTGATGCCCTTAAATGGCACATCTACGGCAGATTTGCTGCATCTCGGGGCGTGCCATTATCCGCTATTTTCGTCTTGAAGGGTTATCCCGAGCGGGGCGTGTTTTATTTTTTACGGGGGAGTTGTGTAAAAAAATGAACGAGGCTAAGCTCGGCATCAACCCAGAACACAATAATACGAGGGTCACATGGTCCGCCTGTCGAGACCTGTCAGCGCCGCATGCACGGTGCGTTCAGGTACATCTCCCGGTTGCCGTCCGGTCATTGCACGCCTGCTTCGAAGGGGCGCCGCGCTGGCCGCAATAATTGACGGTTCGCTTGAAAAAGCCATGCCTCGTCACGCTTTAGCGCAACACCTCCTTTCCTTCTGCCCTTCGCTTTCTGTCCGGACGCGCGCCCATGGCGTGTATCCATTGTCGTCCTGCGCGAGGGTTTTTGCTTTAGCCATGCACAGCATCCAGAATCAAGGCGCGGGCCTGTCCAGGCCCCTCGGCGCGCTGCGCGCCGACTTTGTCCGACGCCTGGCGTCAGTGGCCGCCGGTTGCCGCCAACCGCGCCACATTACCTCCTGAGGTATTTATGAGTAACAACCTCGACCAGCTCACCGATTGGTTGAAAGAGCACAAGATCACCGAAGTGGAGTGCCTGATCAGTGACCTGACCGGCATCACCCGCGGCAAGATCTCGCCGACCAACAAATTCATCGCCGAAAAGGGCATGCGCCTGCCCGAGAGCGTGCTGCTGCAGACCGTGACCGGCGATTACGTCGACGATGACATCTATTACGAACTGCTCGACCCGGCCGACATCGACATGATCTGCCGCCCCGACGAGAACGCGGTGTTTCTCGTGCCATGGGCCATCGAGCCGACCGCCCAGGTGATCCACGACACCTACGACAAGAAGGGCAACCCGGTCGAACTGTCGCCGCGCAATGTGCTGAAGAAGGTCCTGAAACTCTACGCCGACAAGGGCTGGCAGCCGATCGTCGCGCCCGAGATGGAGTTCTACCTGACCAAGCGTAGCGAAGATCCCGACTTTCCGCTGCAGCCGCCAGTGGGTCGCTCCGGTCGCCCGGAAACGGGGCGGCAGTCGTTCTCCATCGAGGCGGCCAACGAGTTCGACCCGCTGTTCGAGGACGTCTACGACTGGTGTGAGCTGCAGCAGCTGGACCTCGACACGCTGATCCATGAGGACGGCACGGCGCAGATGGAAATCAACTTCCGTCACGGCGACGCGCTGCACCTGGCCGACCAGATCCTGGTGTTCAAGCGCACCATGCGCGAGGCGGCGCTCAAGCACAACGTGGCCGCCACCTTCATGGCCAAGCCGATGACCGGCGAGCCGGGCAGTGCCATGCACCTGCACCAGAGCGTGGTCGATGCCGTCACCGGCAAGAACATCTTCTCCAATGCCGACGGCAGCATGAGCGAGTTGTTCCTCAACCATATCGGCGGCCTGCAGAAGTTCATCCCCGAGGCCCTGCCGCTGTTCGCCCCCAACGTCAACTCGTTCCGCCGCTTCCTGCCCGACACTTCGGCGCCGGTGAACGTCGAGTGGGGCGAGGAGAACCGCACCGTCGGCTTGCGCGTACCAGATGCCGGGCCGCAGAACCGCCGGGTCGAGAACCGCCTGCCGGGCGCCGACGCCAACCCGTACCTGGCCATTGCCGCCAGCCTGCTGTGTGGCTATATCGGCATGGTCGAAGGCATCGAGGCCAGCGCGCCAGTCCAGGGGCGTGGCTACGAGCGCCGAAACCTGCGCCTGCCGCTGACCATCGAGGACGCCCTCGAGCGCATGGAAATCAGCCGCGCGCTGGAGCAGTACCTGGGCAAGAAATTCATCACCGGCTACGTCGCCACCAAGCGCGCCGAGCACGAGAACTTCAAGCGCGTCATCAGCTCCTGGGAGCGAGAGTTCCTGCTGTTTGCCGTGTGATCAACCCTGAGGCCGCCAGGGCGCGGCCACCGGACCATGGAGAAGCACATGAGCGTCAACAACCCGCAAACCCGTGAATGGCAAACCCTGAGCGGCGAGCACCACCTTGCACCTTTCAGCGACTACAAACAGCTGAAGGAAAAGGGGCCGCGCATCATCACCAAGGCGCAGGGCGTGCATTTGTGGGACAGCGAGGGGCACAAGATCCTCGACGGCATGGCCGGCCTGTGGTGCGTGGCGGTCGGCTATGGCCGTGAAGAGCTGGTGCGGGCGGCAGAGCAGCAGATGCGCGAGCTGCCGTACTACAACCTGTTCTTCCAGACTGCCCATCCGCCGGCGCTGGAGCTGGCCAAGGCGATCACCGACGTGGCGCCCGCCGGCATGACCCATGTGTTCTTCACCGGCTCCGGTTCCGAGGGCAACGACACCGTGCTGCGCATGGTTCGCCACTACTGGGCGCTGAAGGGCAAGCCGCACAAGCAGACCATCATCGGCCGCATCAACGGCTACCACGGCTCCACCTTTGCGGGTGCCTGCCTGGGCGGCATGAGCGGCATGCACGAGCAGGGCGGTCTGCCGATCCCGGGCATCGTGCATATCCCGCAGCCGTACTGGTTCGGTGAGGGGGGCGACATGACCCCGGATGAGTTCGGGGTATGGGCCGCCGAGCAGTTGGAGAAGAAGATTCTCGAAGTCGGCGAGGACAATGTTGCCGCCTTCATCGCCGAGCCGATCCAGGGCGCCGGCGGGGTGATCATCCCGCCAGACACCTACTGGCCGAAGATCAAGGAAATCCTCGCCAAGTACGACATCCTCTTTGTCGCCGACGAAGTGATCTGCGGTTTCGGCCGCACCGGCGAGTGGTTCGGCTCCGACTACTATGGCCTCGAACCCGACCTGATGACCATCGCCAAGGGCCTGACCTCCGGTTACATCCCCATGGGCGGTGTGATCGTGCGTGACAAAGTGGCCAAGGTGATCAGCGAAGGTGGTGACTTCAACCACGGCTTCACCTACTCCGGCCACCCTGTGGCGGCAGCGGTGGGCCTGGAAAACCTGCGCATCCTGCGTGACGAGGAGATTGTCGCGAAGGCCCGCGATGAAGTGGCACCCTACTTGCAAAAACGACTGCGTGAGCTGCAGGACCACCCACTGGTGGGCGAGGTGCGCGGCCTGGGCCTGCTCGGCGCGATCGAGCTGGTCAAGGACAAGGCCACCCGCAGCCGTTACGAGGGCAAGGGCGTGGGCATGGTCTGCCGCAACTTCTGCTTCGACAACGGCCTGATCATGCGTGCCGTCGGCGACACCATGATCATCGCGCCGCCGCTGGTGATCAGCCACGCAGAGGTGGACGAGCTGGTGGAAAAGGCGCGCAAGTGCCTGGATTTGACGTACGAAGCGATTAAATGACGGTCTGCTAGGCTGGCGAGGTGACATTAAGTCCGTTACAGGCGCTGCTTTTGTTGAAACAGCGCCTTGTAACTTGCCAGACTAACGGCTGTTTCAGTCGCCCAGCGCGTGACCCGTGGGACCTGGCTGCTGAACAGATGGCTTGATAATAAATTCTGGAGCATTACGCATGAAGAAATTGGGCAAGACGCTGCTGGCCGCCGCCCTTATGGGTGCCATGGCCACCGCTGTTCAGGCTGACGACAAGGTGCTGCACGTCTACAACTGGTCGGACTATATCGCACCAGAAACCGTGGCCAAGTTCGAGAAGCAGACCGGCATCAAGGTGGTCTACGACGTCTTTGACAGCAACGAGACCCTCGAAGCCAAGCTGCTGGCGGGCAAGTCGGGTTATGACATCGTCGTGCCGTCCAACAACTTCCTGGCCAAGCAGATCAAAGCCGGTGTTTATCAGGAACTGGACAAGAGCAAACTGCCGAACTGGAAGAACCTTGACGAAGACTTGCTCAAGGCCGTCGGCGACGCTAGCGACCCAGGCAACAAGCACGCCTTCCCGTACATGTGGGGCTCCATCGGTATTGGCTACAACCCGGAGAAGGTCAAGGCTGCGTTGGGTGTGGACAAGATCGACTCCTGGGACGTCGTGTTCAAGCCAGAGAACATCGCCAAGCTCAAAAGCTGCGGTGTGAGCTTCCTGGATGCACCGACCGAAATGATCCCGGCCGCCCTGCACTATCTGGGCAAACCGACCGCCAGCAAAGACAAGGCTGATCTGAAAGCTGCTGAAGATCTGTTCCTGAAGATCCGTCCTTCGATTACCTACTTCCACTCGTCCAAGTACATTTCCGACCTGGCCAACGGCAACATCTGCGTAGCCGTCGGCTATTCGGGCGATCTGGAACAATCCAAGGCCCGTGCTCATGAGGCCGGCGACAAGGTCAAGCTGGCCTACACCATTCCGAAGGAAGGTGCCGGTACCTTCTATGACATGGTTGCGATTCCGAAAGATGCCGAGAACGTTGACGCCGCCTACAAGTGGATGAACTTCCTGCTGCAGCCGGAAGTTATGGCTGAGATTACTAACGCCGTGCGCTTCCCCAACGGCAACAAGGCGGCCACTCCACTGGTGGACAAGGACATCACCAGCGACCCGGCCATTTATCCGTCGGCTGAAGTGAAGAAGCAGCTGTATGCGATCTCTGACCAGGATGCAGGCACCCTGCGCCTGATCACCCGCAGCTGGACCAAGATCAAGTCGGGCAAGTAAGCCCGATGCAAGGCCCTCTGGGCCGGGGTTTCCCGGCCTGGAGGCAGCTAAAGGCAAATAAGTTTGCGGCATCCACGCCGTGAAGGTAAGTTGCGCGCCGGTTTTGCGTGTGCGGCCGAGGTTTACTGCCCGCAAAGGCACTGATTGTGAGGACCACCCACTTGTCTATTTCTGTTTTTCGCCAGGCCTTGATGGCCGGAGCGGGCCTGACGCTGGCTTGCAGCGTCCAAGCGGCGCCCACGGTGCACATCTACAACTGGTCCGACTATGTCGGCCCCACCACGCTCGCCGATTTCCAGAAGGAAACCGGGATCGAGCCCAAATACGACGTCTTCGACAGTAACGAGACGCTGGAAGGCAAGCTGCTGGCCGGTCGCACCGGCTATGACGTGGTCGTGCCGTCAAACCATTTCCTCGGCAAGCAGATCAAGGCGGGCGCGTTCCAGAAACTCGACCGCGACCTGCTGCCCAACTATGCGAACCTCGACCCGGTGCTGATGAAGCGCCTGGAGAAGAACGACCCGGGCAACCAGTACGCCGTCCCCTACCTGTGGGGCACCAATGGCATCGGCTACAACGTCGAGAAGGTCAAGGCGGCGCTGGGCACCGACAAGATCGATTCCTGGGCGGTGCTGTTCGAGCCTGAGAACATGAAGAAACTCAGCAAGTGCGGCGTGGCCTTCCTCGACTCCGCCGACGAGATGCTGCCGGCGGTGCTCAACTACATGGGCCGCGACCCCAACAGCAGCAACCCCAAGGACTACGCCGATGCAGAGAAGAAACTGCTGGCCGTGCGTCCCTACGTGACTTACTTCCATTCTTCGAAATACATCACCGATCTCGCCAACGGCGATATCTGCGTGGCCGCCGGTTTCTCCGGCGACGTGTTCCAGGCCAAGGCCCGCGCTGAAGAGGCGAAGAAGGGCGTGAAGCTGGCCTACGCCATCCCCAAGGAAGGCGGCAACCTCTGGTTCGATGTGCTGGCGATTCCCAAGGACGCCAGCAACGTCAAGGAGGCCCATGCCTTCATCAACTATTTGCTGAAACCTGAGGTTATCGCCCAGGTCAGTGATTACGTCGGTTACGCCAACCCGAACCCCAAGGCTGGCGACCTGATGGACCAGGCCGTGAGGACTGACGCCGCGGTTTACCCACCGCAGGAAGTGCTGGACAAGATGTTCGTCAACGCCGAGTTGCCACCCAAGGTGCAACGTTTGATGACCCGCAGCTGGACCAAGGTCAAGTCGGGCAAGTAACAATCCAGGCCCGCCAGCGCAGCGGCGGGCACACAAATCTTGTTGGGAGTTTCACTCATGGCAGTTGCCTCCGGTGCCTATAAGAAAGCCCTCGAGGGTGGCCAGCAACCCAAGCAGGTGCTGGTCAAGATCGACCGGGTCACGAAAAAGTTCGACGAAACGGTAGCCGTGGACGATGTGTCCCTGGAAATCCGCAAGGGCGAGATCTTCGCCCTGCTGGGCGGCTCCGGTTCCGGCAAGTCCACCTTGCTGCGCATGCTGGCTGGCTTCGAGCGTCCGACCGAAGGGCGGATCTTCCTCGATGGCGTCGACATCACCGACATGCCGCCCTACGAGCGGCCGATCAACATGATGTTCCAGTCCTACGCGCTGTTCCCGCACATGACCGTGGCGCAGAACATCGCCTTCGGCCTGCAGCAGGACAAGATGCCCAAGGCCGAGATCGACGCCCGCGTGGCCGAGATGCTCAAGCTGGTGCACATGACCCAGTACGCCAAGCGCAAGCCGCACCAGCTCTCCGGTGGCCAGCGCCAGCGCGTCGCTTTGGCACGCTCGCTGGCCAAGCGCCCCAAGTTGCTGCTGCTCGATGAGCCGATGGGCGCGCTGGACAAGAAACTGCGCTCGCAGATGCAACTGGAACTGGTGGAGATCATCGAGCGCGTGGGCGTGACCTGCGTGATGGTGACCCACGACCAGGAAGAGGCCATGACCATGGCCCAGCGCATCGCCATCATGCACCTGGGCTGGATCGCCCAGATCGGCAGCCCGATCGATATCTATGAAACCCCGACCAGCCGCCTGGTTTGCGAGTTCATCGGCAACGTCAACCTGTTTGAAGGCGAAGTGGTCGACGATGCCGAAGGCCATGCGGTCATCGCCAGCCCGGAGCTGGAGCGCAAGATCTACGTCGGCCACGGTGTCACCACTTCGGTCGAGGACAAGCACATCACCTACGCCCTGCGGCCGGAAAAGCTGCTGGTCACCACCGAGCAGCCTGCCTGCGAGCACAACTGGTCGCGCGGCAAGGTCCACGACATCGCCTACCTCGGCGGCCACTCGGTGTTCTACGTCGAGCTGCCCAGCGGCAAGATCGTCCAGTCGTTCGTCGCCAACGCCGAGCGCCAGGGCACCCGCCCGACCTGGGACGACGAAGTCTACGTGTGGTGGGAAGACGACAGCGGCGTGGTACTGCGGTCATGAAAATCCGCAAGCTCAAGCGAGCATTCCAGCGCCTTGTCCCGGAGGGGCGGCACCTGGTGATCGGCGTGCCGTTCATCTGGCTGTTCCTGTTCTTCATGCTGCCGTTCTTCATCGTCCTGAAGATCAGCTTTGCCGAAGCCGATGTGGCCATCCCGCCGTACACCGAGATCTACACCTA